>JBJXHC010000040.1:0-6245 GCA_046160825.1 Bacteroidota bacterium
CACAACCGTACTTCCTTCATCGCCGCATCTTCAAGTTTTGTATTTCCCTTTTGAGCGGGCCTCAATCCTTTCACCGAACCGTCAGGCTGTACTGTCGCTTCGATCTTGATCTGTGCCTCGACGTTCACGCCCTCGGGATACTCCGGCAACCCGCCACTGAGTTTCTTCCGTGTCCCGCCATCGCTCCACACCATCGACACCGAGACGGAACTCCCGACATCATTTCCGGAAACCCCGGACGCCAGCGGATCGGCAACATCGCCTGCGAATTCACTGGAGCCGGGCGTCGTGAAGTTTTCCTTGCGGCCCGTACCCAGTCCGGTGTTGCGGTCCTTCTGACCCTTGGAGTTGTCCGCGATATGCAACTTGTTCTTCGATGCGGGATCTTCCACATCAAGCTTGCGTGCGGAAGGCACGGTCAGTATGTCGTCGGGTCCCGCAAATGTTCGCTCAGGCAGATCCGTCGCGCGCCTGCTCGGAAGAACGGAGGCGATGGCACCACCCTGTGATCCGGCAGTCCCCTGACGCGGTGAAGTCATTGTTGGTGCATTGGAGATTGATCCCCAACTCACCTCGATATACTCGGGTTCGCTGCTCGTGGTTTGCACCTGCCAGAGAAATAGTATCAGTGCAAGCACGAGATGGAGCGTGATGGAACCGATCCAGCCCCGGATGTTGTCCTTGTTGAGCTTCACCGCTATTGCACGCCGAGAGGTTGTGTTGCAATCATGAAGCGTTGGGCGCCGACCGCCTTCGCTATATCAATGACTTGCACGGTATTTTGCAAGGTCACATTTTTGTCGGCGTTAATAACAACAAGCATCTGCGGATCGTTGCCGAGCGCGGCGGAGAGTCTTTGACCCAGTGTTTCCAGTGTCACCTGCTTCGCATTCAGGTACACCTGCCCCTTCTCCGTCACGCTAATGGTTACGTTCTTGTCGTTTGGTGTTTCGCCTGTTTCTGCACGAGGCAACTGCACTTTTATTCCGGGCGAGACGACAAACGATGAGGAGAGCAGGAAAAAAATCAACAACAACATCACAATATCGGTAAGTGATGAGACGCTGAAGTTGGTCAGTAATTTGTTTTCCGATTTGAGTTTCATTCCCGGCCTCTACGCTTTCTTCCTGAAGAACTGATCGTCATCAAAAACCAGCGAGGCTGGCGTGGCCTGTTCATCCTGGACTTTCAATGACACTGAGCCGGGCTGTTGCTGTTCACGAAGGTCGAGAAACTCCGATGTCGTTACTTCCATTTCATGGACGAAGCGGGCAACTCTGGTCACGAAGTAATTATAAAGCACGTACGCTACAATGCCGACAATGAGACCGAAGACTGTGGTAACGAGGGCTTCCCATATACCGCCCGCGAGATCACCGGGACTCGCATTTCCCCCAAGGCCCTCGATCGTTTGAAACGCCGCAACCATACCGGTCACCGTGCCGAGAAATCCCAACATTGGTGCAATGCCCGAAATGCTGGCAAGCAGCGAAAGCCGCTTCTCAAGATGATACACTTCCTGCTTCCCTGCATCTTCCACGGCCTCACGTACTCTCAGATCGCCCTGATCGTGTTTGAGAATTCCCTTGCGGATAATATTGGCAATCGGCGCATCCTTCTGTGAACAGAACGTCAACACGGCGCCGATATCACCACGCTGGAAGATATTCCGCACCTTCATAATGAATTGGCCAACATCAAGCTGTGCCCTTCGCAGAACGAAGAACTTCTCGATGGCGATGAACACCACCACCACCGAGCACAACAGGATGGGATACATGATCACGCCACCCTTGAAAAACATTTCCAACAAATTCATGACACCTCCGCTATTATGAACTCATCCTTGCAACCCAGATCCCATTCTCCAACATCTCCTGCAACTGCGATGCAGCCTCCTCCGCCTCCTTCTGAGTGGCGTAGCGGCCTACCCGAACACGGTACCACGTTTCCCCTGCAACATTTGCTTCCGATACGAACGCGCTCAATCCTGTAGCATTCAGCCGTGCAACTTCTTCATTCGCCTTACTTCTTGTCACCCACGAAGAAACCTGAACGGTGAAATTACCCGTCCCGGAAGAAGCGGGAAGACTCGGTTTGATGATCGAAGCTTCGGGTTTTGCAGGAGTCGGTGTCGGGGTCACTTCCGGAGTGGGCGTTTCGACCACGGCTGGTGGGAGGGGCTCAGGTTCCGGCAATGTGGATTCGACAACCTTTGGAGTTTTCGGGCCCCAAAGATGGATGACACCGAAGTAGTTGAGGCCGAATGTGATGGCCCCCAACAACAGGATTGCGACAAGGATCTGAATCACCGATGAAGGACCTCCGGTTGGTTCATCACTCTCGCGCAACCGTGGCGGCGCAGGTTCAGTATGCTGCGACTTGTCTGCCGGCGTCTCTTCCATCCCCTCATCTTTGAGATTCAATTTGGGCATAGTGTGTTTCTCCTTTGGTTGTGCGGGTGCTTTTGAGAGAGATAGTGTTCTCTCGTACTCTTCAATGGTCACGTCGCGATGCGGATCCACCACAGCCGCCTTCCCGACCTGCTCCACCACCGTTTCGTGGAGGGATTCCTTTCCTTGATACTCTTCGCTGCCAAGAACCGGCGTCAATTCATACCGACCAACTACGAGATACTTCAAATCACGATAACGCTCGTTCACCTTGTCCGCCAGTTCCTTCTCCACCTCGAAGAACGGCATCCTACGGGAACGTTTGACGCCGACAACGCGCGTCCCGAATGTTCCGAAGTTCGGCACCTCCACCCGTTGCCCCTTTTGCAGCGCCGTCAGCAGATACATATAGAACAAGTGCGAAACAGATTCGATACTCGCCTCATCTGCAACTCCCCTGTCAACACATTTCTTCAGAAGTTCGTCGCGATTCATGCGGTTTTATTGCTCCACTCAATGAGCTCTCGTGATGGGGTGAATGACAAATAGTCTTTTGGGGGAATGACGAAGACCTCCTTGGTTTCTGTGTTGAGACCTTTCCGACCAGGTCGATGCTCGACCAGGAATTCACCAATGTCATCAAGAATGAGTTCTCCGGCGGAGAGGATTTCCTCGTTCCACACCCCCACAAACGAATCAATGATCTCCCGGACAGTCTGGCGTGAAATCCCTGCCCGCTCTGAAATACTGTTGATGAGTTCTTCCTGGCTCATTGGTTCCTACCAGCTATAAGTCAGTGCAAGTGAAGCCGCACGCGGGGTGGCCTGATACCCTTGCCACCAACGGTGAGGTTTATTGAATGCATTATTGACTGTTCCGTTTACACCGAACCCATAGCCCACCGCATACTCTGCTATGAAGTCGAAGAGTACAAATGCTTTGATGGGTAATGCGTTCTGCACATCGGTGTACTGTTGACCAACCAGTTGCATATTTGCCCCGAGCGCGAGTCCAAAGGGAAACGTATGACGATACAAGCCACTAACAAGCGCTGATGGATAATACGGGATTCTTTTTTCGGTTACGGAGTTCTTATTCGCCCGTAATTCGAATGAACCGGCCAAATGATCTCTCGACGTAATATCGGCATAGACGCTGGCTTCGAATGAAATCGTGCGGGTGACGCCCGCATACTCGGCAGTCCACAATCCACGCGACGCTCCATCAACGAAGATCGGTTGGTTGCGGACAAGGCGGTGATTGAGCGATACCCTTCCCTTGATCTCTTTTGCCAGTTCGGCTTCCACGCCAAATGAAATATTATGGAAGACCTCCTGGTGACGTATGCGGATATCGTTGACAAGATAGGGATTGGTCTTCATCATCGGTGCGAGTTCGTTCCGCTGTAAGAATGGTTCGTAGCGTGCGAAGAGCATCATCCAGTCGTTCGCATACCACGCGGCACCAATCCTGGGATAGAGACGCGTTATGCTCTTCGTGTCGGATCCCCGGGCAAAGTACACGCCGATTCCTCCACTGACGTCGAACCGATCACCGATCGTCCTCCGGACGGAGAGACTGAAGACGGAATGATAGGGATTGTTAGTTTTGGATGGGGCCGAATAGAAACTGCTCCAGAAATTGAAATCCCCCTTCACATCAAACCCATCAACATCCTTGTTCGCACTCACATCGAAACCAAGAAGAGTCTCGCTGGTCCGGATACTATCACTCACCGTGGTCGCCTGTAGGTGAAGACCCGAAGTGTATGTCAACGGAGCGTTCTGGGCAGAACTGACAACAACATCGGAAAGGAATCCATTCACAGTCCGCTCCCGTTGTGGGACATCCGAACCATACAGTCCGTAACCCTCACCGCGGAATCCGATTATCCCATTGATACGTGCACCGGCAAACAGGTCTGTTTCATTCGACAAGTATGTTCCTCCTGACAAGGAACCATGAGCCTTGCGATAATCGCTGTTGGGATGAAATCCTCTGCTTGAGGTGTACCCTGACTTCAACAGGAAATCAAACGTACCGAAGTTTTGACCGAACCATCCGTCGAGGAACGGAGTTTGATATGATCCATACCCAACAATAGCCTTCCCGTTTACACTTGCCGGTGTTCCTCCGAAATTCACTTGATTCTTGATCCCCCCTCCAATATCCAGGCTTGAATTTTCCCGCCGTCCCGGACCCGGTTTCCACCCGGAGGCATCAAACACGTTGTCTTCTTCGAGCGATGGTTTCGAGAATTGGGGAAGATCAATCCGCTCGTTTCCAGTAATCTGAAACTCAGGCAAATCAATCTGTGGGAGCTTCTGATCAGTCGCTACCGTCGTATCGACAGGAACAGCGCCTTCACGTTTCGGTGGGGCGGGTTTTTCCTGTCCGTACAAAAACGAGATCGCCAAAGGAAAAACCATCGACAACAATAGAATGTTGATCCTCGATTTTTTCTTGTTCATCATTGCAACTCTTTCATCTTCCGACCTGCTTCTTTTCCAAATTCGTCGCCTGCATTGGACTTCAAGACGGTTTGATATGCCTCCCGCGCTTTTCCCTTGTCAGCAATACGGGTATAGCATTCCCCCATCTTCAAATACGAACGGGCAATCCAATCCTTTGCTGAAGGGTAGACATACTTGACGCGCAGGAGCGCAGTCAGTGATTCCTTGTATTGCTGCTGCAATGCAAGCGTCTCCCCGATACGGAACTGCGCCTCAGCCCCGATTTCATCGGTGCGTCGGGCAGCAACTTCCGAGAAGAGATTTATTGCGTCGTCAAATTCGCTTTTCTCCCGCTTCACAAGCCCAAGCCCTATCACACTCTTATCGCCGTAGACCTTTCCCTTGTGCTTGGATGCAACCAAGGTAAATTGCTCTTGCGCATGAACGAGGTCACCGGAGAGTTTGAGTACCATGGCCTTTTCAAAGGACGCCTGAACCGAGGCTTCACTTCCTTGAAATTGTTGTTCAAGTCGATCAAACGTGTTCGCCGCTTCGGTATACTTTTGTTGGGCGGCATAGAGCAACCCCAACTCCAGCATTGCAGACGACGCAAGCTTATTTTCACCGTGCGTTGTTGTCACTGTGGAGAACGCCTTTGCAGCTTCCGCGGACTTGTCCATTGCAAGGTAGCTCTTCCCTGTCCAGTAGTACGCATCGGCAACGAGAGGACTATTGGGAAACCGCGTGATGAATGATCTGTACTCTTCGATCGCTTTGTCGTATTGCTTCTGGCTGAATTGCAAATCACCTTTTTTCAGAAACAACTTGTCCGCCATGGCATTGGTCGGGTTGGCACGAACGAATGTTTCGATGGCTTTGGCGGCTTCATCCTCGCGACCAAGGAGCACGTAACAATACTGGATTCCGTTAATAGCATCAGATACGTAGGAACTTGTCGGGAATCTTGTTGTCACTTCACGGTATGCCGCAATGGCGCCATCGTAGTTCTTGAGATTGTACTGCGCGTCCCCTGTGCTATAGTACGTCTTGGGAAGCAACTCGCTCTTCGGATACTTGGTGACTAGTTTCTGGAATTCTCCAATTGAACGTTTGTACTCTTTCGATTGGAAGTGTACCCAGCCAATGCCATACTGTGCGTCGTCATTGAGTTCTGACTTGGGAAACTTGGTAATGAGACTATTGAACTCCTCAACGGCCTTATCCGGAGCTCCGCCTTTCATGTTTGACTGTGCGAGCTGGTAGTACGCGTAGTCAATCCCGGCTTCCTTATTGAATAGACTTGTGGCGGAGCGATAAACACCCGCCGCTTTGGAATACTCTTTCAATGAGTAATAGCAATCCCCGAGTCGAAGTACGGCATCAAACCCGTAACGGCTCT
>JBJXHC010000041.1:0-4152 GCA_046160825.1 Bacteroidota bacterium
TTTCCGAGAGGCGCGATTACCGGAATGTGACTTCTGGGGTAATGCTGGATTCTCAAGCAGCAACGCGATTGCGAGCAGAGGGAACCACACCCGGCACCAAGATATTTGTATCATCGGCGCAGGCTAACTCCCTCGTTGCACAGTTTGGTTGTGCGGCATCCCGCTGCTGATTCTTCACAAGTTCTACTTGGTATCTGTTCCACTTTCGTACGGTAAGCCGTTTATGTGTTGATTCGTCCCGAGGGTCCGGGAAAAAGTGACGGGAGACCGAGGACGGAAGACGAAGTTTTTGAGAGGCCCTTTGATATGTTCCAATTCCATTCCCATGCTCCTTCCTGCTTAGAATCCGCCTACTTCAATACAATGAACTTTTTCGATGCAATCAAGTGTCTTGACTGCAGACGGTAGATGTAAACACCACTGGTCAGATTCGAAGCGTTAAAGGTGACGGAATGATCACCTGGTTGCCGTGGTTCGTTGACGAGGGTGGCGATCTCGCGACCGAGGAGGTCGAAGACCTTGAGAACGACCGAGGACGAATGACCGGAGAAAGGAACAGAATACTGGATTGTCGTTGTGGGATTGAATGGATTTGGGTAGTTCTGCGCAAGTGAAATCCGTCGAGGATATTCCTCCGTGACCTGAGTCGGGGTTGGTCTCAGAAACCACGGCCGTGATGTGGAGTCCGTCGAGAAGAATTGGACCAGCATCAGCGCAACCTTCATGCGTCCTGACGCAGACGGATGAGTTCGGTCGGATGTGACAAAGTCGTCACACAGCCAGGTGAGTCCGTCACTCCGGGGAACGAGTCCGTCCGCCCACAGATATGGTCCCCACGCGAGCCACGGGGCACGAGCGCTTCCTCCACTGTAGCTCAGTGCGGTATCACCGCTGATCTGCCGTTGAATAGTCCACTTTACGGCAAACGCCGACTCGTACGCGTACGGCTCCGGGTTAAGCGTCGTTGTTGCATAGCCGCCATATGTCCGGCTCGACCAGTACGCAAGCCGGATATTAGGGTAGAACGATTTCAGGATGCGGGCGATCAACACGAACTGGCTGTCGAGAATCTGAGCATGGCGCGGGAAGTTTTCTGTGGGACTTGAGTTGGCTTCCTTGATCCATGCTGCCTGCACTTGCTGACGTGTCAGACCTGCAACTGTCAGTCGCTGGTCAATAACTGTCCAGAAATTTGCATTCGGATTCGAGATGATCGCCGCTGTCTGTCCGCCCTGAGCTCCATCGACGATGACGAGCTTTGGGTTCTTCTGTGCAATCGTGTCGGCAATTGCTTTGAAGGAGGAGAATTCTTGAGTTGTGTTGGACATGCCGATAGATAAGAGCACAATTTTGCCGTTCACAGGATCGATACTCCCGGAGGAATTCCTGGGTTGGACTAGAGCAGAGAGGGCACGTCCGGCGGAATCATGGACTGCAGGAGGCCGGTTCCTGCCGGCAGGATACAACCCTCCCTGGTATCCTTGATAGAATCCACTTCCAAGGTCGTTGAGCGGTGTCTTGCCGACGGAAATCGTCGAGCATGAGACACTTGCGATTTGTGGCAAGTTGTTCGGGAGTCGCGTTTGTGCACGAGCAAGAAGACAAAGCAGAATGGGGAATAGGACGTGCAGGGGTGTTGGAGTTTTCATTGATAGGTTCCTTCACTTGAGGAGGAGCATTTGCTTCGAGAGAGTGGTGTGGCCGGTCTGCTGGCGATAGACGTACACACCGCTCGGTAGACTTGTTGCGTCGAATGTGACGGAGTGTTCACCGGGCTGTTGCGAATCGTTGACGAGTGTTGCGACTTCGCGGCCGAGGAGATCGAAGATTTTGAGTGTCACGAATGAGGAATTGGGAATTTGGAATCTGATTGTTGTGGTCGGGTTGAACGGGTTGGGGCAGTTCTGATCGAGGCGAAAAGCACTTGGCAATTCCGCAAGACGAACGGTATTGGTGCCCTGCATGCTACCGGTGAGAGTGACAATCGAAGAGTCCGCCATAGTGAGATCGAAGTAGCTTCCGTTCCTGATAAGCGGCAGAAATTGTACGCATGTGTCTGTTCGGGAGCTTCGCCATTGCAGGAGCGTATCGGCCCCGGGCCACAGAAAGCGCACGCTCCGGGGTAGGCTTGTGGAGTTCTGAATCACCCCAACACCCCTGTTCTGAGCAACATCCAGAAACGCTGTCCCGCGTATACCTGCGGGAAATCCCGACAGGTCAACGCGTATCATTCCCGCCCGTATGAAATGTGTGAAGTGCTTGACAAAGAAGTACTTCTTTGAAATTGTGAACGTGTTATTGTCGGTGTTGTATTGTACCAGCGCAGTACCGAGGGAAGGCGCGGATGAGCGTTTGGAAGCAGCAAGCTGCCAATGAAGATACGTACTCGATCCAAGATCATTCAGGGCAACGAACCAATGCCACGCTTCGAGATGTGCTTCGTAGAGACTGCCGGCGCTCGTGTTGTTCAGGTTGCTATACTCTGTGTGCCATACGGAAACTCCCGCGTTCGAACATCGTTGCCGGATTGTCTGCAGCAGACTGATCTTTGCCTCGGGGCTAGTGTATTGCGTCGAGTAGTTGTGTACGGCAAAGCCGCTCAGCATACTTCGTATGTCGGTTGGAATGAGCAAGCTATCGGCAAAGGTCAACGACGCTTCGGCCGAGGCATCGTCGGGTCCGATGATCTTCAGCGAATCAAACCCCCAGATTCGGAGACGGGGTACCACAATGCGGAGCGCCCTGTTTATTTCTGCCGGGGTGTAGATGCAACTCTCGTACGATGCAACCCAGCTTGGCTCGTTTTGCAACGACAGGATTTGAATGGGAATGCCATACCGGTCTTTCCAGACCAGCAGAAAAATCCTGATCCACTCAGACAGCTCCGCCTCCATTCCCGCTCGCACATGGCCGCCGTTTACTGTTGAATCGTTCGTCTTCATCCAAGAAGGAGGTGACCATGGGGTTGCAAGAACCTCTATATCCCTTCCTCCCTGGCGTGCAGCTCGCACGAACTTTATTGCTGCTGTGTCCGGCAGTGGACGGACATTACTCCAGGCAATTGAATCCGGGTTTGTATTATCGTTCACCGGCTCGATCTCATTTCGCATGCGTACACGAATGATGTTGAGATGTAAATCGTCAAACAGCCTCCAGACAAGGTGGTCGAACGAACTCTGTGGCATTGTATTCAGGAACTGCTCGCTGAATGCCAGTGAACCTCCGAGACCCAGGATGGTTTGATATCGCGTAGTGGGGTCGAGTGTGACAATGGGCTGGGCAATCAACGGGGCCATAGCCCAGAGAGGTAAGATGCACCATACGAGTTTCATCTTTGAACCTGCATGGTCCTTGTCATGGATTCTCTTCCCACAGACAGGCGGTAAAAATACACGCCACTTGAAAGACTACTTGCATCAAAGACGAGTGAATGCTGTCCCGGGGACTCTTGTTCGTAGACAAGCGTGGCAATCTCGCGACCGAGGAGGTCGAAGACTTTGAGAGCCACGTTGTTGATCGTTGAGAGTTGATAGTTGATGGTTGTTACCGGATTGAAGGGATTCGGATAGTTCTGACATAATAAGAAATCGACAGGAGAAGAATGCTCCTGGGTCGAGACCTCCGTCGAATACGGGGGACCGACATAGATCATCAGGTAGCTGGAGGGTGAGAGTTTTACCGTGGTCGGATCGCCACCGATGACGTTTGTTGTGACGTACGAGTTCCAGATGAAAGCATCCGGCGAAGTACTGTACCATATACGAGCGCCGCTTCCGTAGAAGCGCAACTCTGTATTGCTCTCCACGAGAAAGTTTCCTGTCCAGTTATGGGTGTTGTCCGACGGGTAGTTGTTCCGCGGAGCGAAACTCAGTCCATCGGCTGATGTATAGTGGTATGCACCCTCCTGCGGAGCTCCAACCGGACTGCTGTAATGCCAGCTTCCATTGAAGAAGACAACCGCTGGGTCGATGACTCGCCGGGTAGGATGGTCGACACGAGGATTCGGCTCGAAGGTGTAGTTGATACCGTCAGCGCTGATTGCCGAGTACGTGTTGATGGAAGAATCCTGTCCCGGTGGCGGCAATCCCTGACTTGAAGAATAATAGAGACGGAGGCTTCCGGAAGGGAGCACGGCCAGGGTTGGGTCAAAGG
>JBJXHC010000042.1:0-26292 GCA_046160825.1 Bacteroidota bacterium
GCTGGTATAAGAACTGGCTCATAGATCACCCGCAACGCTGAATATGCGCCGGAATTCCATTCTTGAAAACCCGTCGGAAAAATGGTACCTTTTGCCATGCGAATAACAATTCCCACCTGGCGTATCGCCCTCTTCGCACTGACACTTGGATGCATTCTCTGGCTCGGAGGCGTCCACTTTCGCGCAATCATGGGAAACGATCTGTTGAAAACCGGTACGCTGGAGTTTGAGGAATATCTGGCGCCGGAAGCCGAGCGCGAGGTCTTCCGGTTGATGTCACTCGCATCGCTTGTCATTATCACCGGCTACGGAATTGTTCTCGCGAGCAGCATTGTCTTTCTGATCTCGACACCATTAAAAATGAAGGAACACGGGTGGTTGACAATGAGTGCGGTTCTTTACTATCTGTTTGTTCCGGTGGAAGTGTTTACGATGTACATCGACGGACGGATGATCTACCACGAGTTTTTCACCACGGCCGACAACGGCGTGTTTCGTGAACTATTTATTGCGCGCATGGGGGCCCTTGCCGGCACGCCTTTTATCGCCCTGCTCTCTTACTACACGATCATTGCCATTATTGTCTTTCAACCACTGAAGAAACCACAACACCACACAACATGAAGCACGAAGAACTTATGCTGGACCTTCAGGAAGTTGCCCAGCAACTGGGCATCACCGTGCGTTACGAGAAGGGTGACTTTGAGGGAGGTTACTGCATCCTGAAGGATTCGCGCGTTGTACTTGTCAACAAACGCATTCTCCCTGCACGCAAAGCCGCGGTGTTGGCCCTGGCATTGAACGACATCGGACTGGAAAATGTCTTCATCAAGCCCGCGGTGCGTGAATATATCGAAGATGAAGTAGCCCGCGCCCTCCGCGCAGCACGCCAATGAGAGATCTATGATCAAAGCCGTAGTGTTCGACCTGGATAACACGCTGGTGGACTTCATGAAGATGAAGCGGCAGGCCATCACGGCCGCCATCTCAGCAATGATAGATGCGGGGCTTTCGCTACCGCACGACGAAGTCCAGGCACGCATCGACACCATCTACAGCGAGCGTGGCATGGAATTCCAGAGCGTGTTCGATCAGCTGCTCTACGATGTCTTTCAGAAAGTCAATTATAAGATTCTCTCGGCGGGCATTATTGCATACCGTCGCGCGCGCGAAGCGGCTCTTGTTCCATACCCTCACGTAAACATGACGCTTGTTGAGCTTGTCAAACGCGGCATCAGGCTTGCTGTTGTTTCCGATGCGCCGGGCCGCGAAGCATGGCTCCGGCTTTGTTATCTCAATTTTCATCACATCTTTGATCATGTCGTCACGTTCGACGATACGGGAGAACGAAAACCCAGCCCCGTCCCCTTCCGGAAAGCATTGGATCTCTTGCAAGTAAACCCGGGAGAGTCGTTGATGGTGGGCGACTGGGCCGAGCGTGATATGGTCGGCGCTGCGCAGGTCGGCATGATCACTGTGTTTGCACGATACGGTGATACATTCGGCACCGTGGAAACGAATGCGCAATACGAGATCAACGATATTGCAGAAGTCCTGGCGATTATCGACCGCGAGAACGGAAGGCGGTGAGGGCGAATGGTGCGGGGTATTGGAGTGGACATAATAGAGATCGCACGGATCCGGGAAAGCATCGATCAACACGGTAACACGTTCCTCGACAGGATCTTCACACCGCGGGAAATCACGTACTGCACGGCGAAGCAAAACCGATACCAGCATTTCGCTGCAAGGTTTGCAGCAAAAGAGGCGGTGAGCAAGGCGCTCTCCACGGGTTGGACGGGCGAGTTTACGTGGAGGGATGTCGAGGTGGATAATGATGACCTCGGGAAACCCCACATTGCGCTTCACGGCAAACTGCGGGAAAAACTATCGGGCTGCGCTGTACATGTTTCCATCTCCCACGATCAAAGCCATGTCGTCGCCATGGCGCTCATTGAGGAACTCTCCGTGTGAGACTGACAATCTACCGGAAATTAATGATCGGGTTCGGCCTGGTCATCGGGTTGATGATCGTCGTGAATGTGTATACGCTTTCACAGCTCTATGATGTTTCCGCTATCACGCAGAATACACTCTCGTCGGACGTCCTTGTTATTGATCTCGCCAAAGCTGTCCAATCATATCTCACAGACGAAGAACGTTACGCCCAAAAGTATGTCATCACAGGAGACTCCACCTACATTGGCCTCTTACACGACCGCACGCTACAGGTGGAAACCATTCTCGATTCCATACTGGAACTTCCCTCGGACTCGTTGCAGAGCATAATCCTTCATTCCATTTATTTATCTCACCAGGGTCTTGCCATATCATTCGATCGGGCAAGGACACGGAGGGTTGCGCGCAGTGTTGCCGGAGCCTGGACAGATTCGTTGCGGGCAATCTATGGTTCCCTTGACGATCTGGTACGTCGCAATCAACTGCTGATCGGGGAGTCCATGACCCGTGTCGAATCCGGCCTTGCACAAACTGCAAATATCGTGCTCGTGCTTATGATCGGAACCATGCTTGTCGCCATCACGGCCGCCCTGGTCATATCACGGACAATTACCCGACCTATCCGTATTCTTGAACGCGGAACAGCGCAGATTGCCCGCGGGGTATTCGAGCCGATCACTGTTACCTCGCAGGACGAGATTGCACAGCTTGCAGCGGCTGTGAACGATATGGCCGGAAAACTGAAACAGGCGAACGAGGCGAAAGCGGAGATGATGCACACGATTTCTCACGAGCTCCGGACGCCATTGCAGACGGTACTGTCAGCCCAGTACTTGTTGGTGGAAGAGAAGGTCGGTCCCTTGAACGACGAACAACAACGCCTCCTCGCCATCGTCCGTCAGAATATCGACAAACTCAGTTCTTTCAGCCACCAGTTCCTTGACCTCGAAAAAATGGAAGCGGGAATGATGGAGTACAAGTTCGAGCGGGTGAATGTTCACCTCTTGCTTTCACGCATAGTTGAAGAGACCCGCCTTGATGCAACTCGCAAACGGCTTCATATTGCACTTGGGGGCTTGACGCACGCTGACGTGCTGGCCGATCCCGCAAGGCTTGCAACCGCGTTTTCCAATCTCCTGAGTAACGCCGTCAAGTACACCCCGGAAGGAGGACGAATTGAAGTGGGGCTGGCGAGCGCGACCGGCGCGTTTCGCATTTCTTTCAGTGATACGGGAATCGGAATCGGGCCCGATGAAATACCAAAACTGTTCACGAAATTTTTTCGCGCATCCAATGCCCGCACGGAGAATGCGCGTGGCACCGGGATCGGGCTGGCCCTGGTACGGGCAATCATTGAGGCACACAAGGGGAAGTTGCGAGTGGAGAGTGAACTCGGCAAAGGTTCGACATTTATTGTCGAGCTGCCGGCAGCGCCATCCGAGGGGAAGAATACATGAAAATATATATGATGATCGTGCTCGGCGCGGCCACGGCTTTATCAGGATGTTCTTCATTGTCGAAGATCGCAGACGCCGAAGCCTATCAACACATTGCTGCCGCGGAAGAACTTGAACGCTCCGGTGATTTCCGCAAAGCGGAGGAACAATACCTTATGGTTGCGGAGCAGTTGCCTCATACAGCACCATACCCCCAAGCGTTGCGCGGACTTGCCCTGTTGAGTCTCAGCCCTGCCAACCCATCCCACAACGATAGTGCAGGCATTACGTGGCTCCGCTCCTATCTTCCGCACGCACCATCCGGCATTGAGCGAGAAAATACATTACTTCAACTGCGACTTCTGGAGCGGGCGATGTCGCTCGAAGCTGAGGTTGCGGACAATGCTGCAATGTCAGGCAGCAACATGCAGAGGGCCGATTCTCTTTCCCATGAACTCAGCCTGCGTACAAAACGGCTTCAACAGGTCGAAACGGAGTTAAAACAGGTTTCCAGCGAGCTGAAAAGGCTCCGCGATGTGGATGTGCAACTTCATCGGCGGAAGAAATAGTTCCGTCCGTTCCAGTGGCGCCTGTTGCAAATCAGGTTGCGATTAACTATTATTCTACGCCTTTGTCACAACAATGCGGGTTGCAGACATGAAATCACTTGGTATCAAGAAGCTCTACTATTCGATCAGTGAGGTCAGTAAGATTACTGACCTTGAGCAGTACGTACTGCGGTATTGGGAATCCGAATTCGAGCAGCTTAAACCCGCGAAAAACCGCGCCGGCAACCGCATTTACACCAACCGCGACATCAAGCTGATTCTCTATATCAAAAAGCTCTTGCGGGATGAACGCTACACGATCGAAGGTGCGAAACAAGTACTCAAGGCTTACACGCCGGATACCGATACGGGTGAGCAACTTGAACTCATTGATGCGCCGAAGCCCCGGACGAAAATCAAAGACGAGCAGCTTCGGGCGGACGTTTTGGAAGTGAAACAGTTTCTTGAAGAATTACTCGGCAAGTTGAACTAACGCGGAAACGCTGACCTGCACGCCGTGTTTATATTCGCCCACGGCGTTCTCCTGATATTTTACGCCCCCGCCTCACCCACAAGATCCTCTTTTGTCAGCCAACTGAATTTCTCCCCTCCACCGAATGACATCCGATCCGCGAGCTTTGCGTATCGTTGCGACAGGGTGCAGAGATAGTCCTGTGCTTTCGCTGCAACATCGGAAAGTCCGTTGATGCCTTCCAGCTTCCAGTGCTGGACAAGGTCTTCAATGATCTCGGCGTAATCTTTCACGGTATACACGCCAGTCCTCTGTGCCACGTTGGAGTATTTCACAAACAGGTTTGCATCCTTGCCGTCGTACATGTACATGGCTGGCATGGTAACCTTGGAGCGCATCATCTTTGCAAAAGCAAGCACGGCACCCGCCGGGTCAATCTCAAACACTTTGGTCATGAACAATTTGTACGCTTTTTCATGCCGGGCTTCATCACCGGCAATCAACCCGCAGATGCGATGGAGATGTTCTTCGCCCGCCTTCTTCGCAAGGACAGCAACATTGCGGTGGGAAATTTTTGTCGCGCGTTCCTGGAATGACGTATACACAAACCCGAGATAGGGATCATCGCCCGTGCGGGGATCAAAACCATTATTGAGAAGATGGTGAACAGTCTCTTCCACCGCGCGCATGTTCACGCGCCCGCAGAGGAAGAGATACTTGTTGAGAAGATCGCCATGCCGGTTTTCCTCGGAGGTCCAGCCCCGCCCCCACTGCGCCCACGGGTTGTCGCTTGCACCGGTCTGGTCCGTCACGCCCTGCAATCTGTTCAACCATGTCTGATATGAAGGCAACGCTTCCTCTGTCACCATATCTCCCACGAGAACCACAAGAAGCTCGTCGGGCAACGCTTCCGCCCTTGCACGGAATGCTGCAACATCTTCCACCCACGATTCCTTTGAAATGTCGGGAAGGAAGTCGCTCGGTTGCCAGCTTTCTTCAACGGGGATAAGTAATTGCGAGAGGTTCTCTCGCACGAACCCCTCCATGCTACGAATTACTTCGAAACGGGAAGAAGTTACGGAAAGTATCTGATCTGATGCCACGTCGTTCTCTCAAAAAATTACTCTTAATAATATTTTGTACGAACAATAACTCGCATTTGCCCATCAAATACAAGGGGTTTTGCCAAGTCCGGTTCCGACCTCCTTAAAATATAGCGCGCAGTACACCCCGTTGAATCACCCAAAGGGTTGAAAAAAGAATTAGATCTTCGGGAAGGCAGAAATACCCTGTGCTGGGTGCGCGACTCGACTATTTCCTCGATGTGGATTTCCTTACCATCACATGGTTTATGATTCTGTCAACCTTTTAGTCTATTCGTCCGTCTTATTATCAGCACACAGGAGCTTTTGTTGATCGACGAATCGGTACTTATCCAGCGGACACGCGATGGGGATCTCTCCGCCTTCCGGCATATCGTCGAGGAATACAAGATGATGGTGTACCGGCTTGCGCTGGATATGACGGGCAATGCTGATGATGCGGATGATATTTCCCAGGACGTATTTCTGAGAGCATACAGATCGTTCGCATCATTCAGGGGAGAGGCAAAGCTGAATTCCTGGCTCTACCGCATCACGGTGAATGTCTGTCTGGATCATCGGTCAAACAAGAATGCGAAACGAACGGAATTACGCGCTGATATGGAATCAGAAGAACATGAAAGCCTGGATAAAAACGAAGTCGCGGGCCCGGACTCGGCGGCAGAGTCCCGGGTGATTCAAGGACACATCAGCAAGGCGCTTGAGGTACTAACCACGCGGGAACGATCGGTGTTCGTTCTCAGACACTACAATGACATGTCGCTGAATGAAATCGCCGCTACGCTGGCAGTGACGGTGGGAACCGTGAAGAGTACGTTGTTCCGTGCAGTGGAGAAATTGCAGAAGGAGCTTTCTTTTTACAGAAGAGAACTTGGATTGGAGGAACGATGAGACACGCAGCATTCAGGAAGATGATGGCACAGGCCTTTTATGGTGAACTTCATCCCGAGGAGAAGCAGCGATTCGATGAACACTTTGCAGTATGTGAATCATGCGCGGAAGCATACAGACAGATTGACGCGGCGTTGTCCATGATGCATCAACGACAGCGACAGGAACCCGAGGAAGCGTACTGGCAGAACTTCTGGGCACGATTTGAGCCGGAGCTTCGTCGCAACCAGGCCGAAGCGAGACAACGAGGCTCGTCGTGGTGGAAGCGACCGTTTGCGGCTAAAGGATCCGAGTCCAAGCTTGCCTATTCAGTTGCATTTGCCGTACTGCTTATCGTGATGGGTGTTGGAATCGGGAGATTCCTGTTGCAACCGGATGTTGCGACAGTGCAGATACCTGCAACGGACACTTTCAGTCAGGCGGGTGCTATGCGCATTGAACAAGTGAAGCGCACCGAGAAGTATCTCGATCGTTCACGCACTCTCCTTCTTGGCATCGTGAACTCCGATACAAGTGGCGCTGTAAATCTCACCAATCAGAAACGAATCTCGCGAGAGCTGGTGGATGAAGCCCGTGTGTTACAGGCATCTCTCAAGGAACCCGATCAAGTGCAGCTTCGCAAACTGGTCGGGGACCTGGAACTTATCCTGATGCAGATTGCCAATCTCGAAGCACGGTACGATCTCCCGGCCATTGAACTTGTCAAAAGCGGCGTCAACCGGAGTGCAATCCTTCTCAAAATAAATATCGAACAAATGCAGATGGATTCGCCCGCGCCACAATCAAAGAATATCAAACCCAACAGTTAAACTGGAGCTACCATGTCGAATCATCTTCAATCCCGAACAACCGTCCTGCGCCTCACGGCGCTCTTGCTTGTCATCCTTGTTTTCGCTGTGGCGTTGGCACAGGACAATGCAGGCAAACTGTACCAGCGGGGCTACGACCTCATACTTGATGGAAAGTGGGCAGAGGCAAAAAAGACTTTTGAGGAACTGGTGAAAACTCATTCCACATCCACCTGGGTGGAGGGAGGACGGTATTGGCTCTGCCATGCGCGCGAGAAGCTCGGCGATTCTCCTGAACAGGTATTTGAATGCTATAACGATTTCATCAAGGCATATCCCCGGAGCAAGTGGACAGGTGATGCAAAAGAAAATCTTATCCGGATTGGGTACCAGCTTGGGCGTGCAGGGAAACCGGAATACGAGAAGATCGTCCTATCCTTCCAGTCGGAAGAGGATGAGGAAGTACAGCTCACCGCATTGTACGCTCTGCAGAATATCGGTGGCGAAAAAGCATTTACAACCATTGTCGACTTATACAACGGGACGCGCAGTGAAAACCTGCGGAGCAAGATCGTTTATATACTGGGAAACTTCGAGTCGGGCAAGGCTCTCGCCAAGCTCCGTGAAATCGCAAAGAACGATGCAAGCGCGAAAGTTCGCAAGGACGCCGTGTATGCCATAGGCAATGCCGGCAACTCGGAATCCCTCCCGGCGTTGGAATCCCTCGCCGCACTGAAAGATATCCTGCGCTCCAAGGGTGATACAGAGGTACGCAAGGCTGCTCTCTATGCTCTCGGAAATACACAGGGCGCCGACGCCACAGCAACATTGTTGGACGTGGCGAAAACGGAACCGGATGCCGAGCTTGCCAAGGCTGCAACGTATGCAATCGGCAATATGGAAGGGCGTGAAGCAACGCAAGCGCTTGAGTCTATACTCAAGGACGCAAAGAACCGTGATGTCCGGAAAGCCGCTCTGTATGCAATCGGCAACCAGGACAATGGCGAGGGCATCGCTGCACTGAAGCGCGTAGCCTTGACCGACACGGATGAAGAACTCCGTAAAGCCGCCGTATATGCAATCGGCAACAACGACAACAGTGAAGCAACAGCGGCATTGCAGCAGGTCCTTGCTTCCAAAGCTGATACGCGGACGAAGGAAGCTGCGCTGTATGCTTTGGGTAACTCGGGAGGATCTGAGGCGCGCAAAATTCTTACCTCGTATGCAAATGGAGAACAGGACGACCAACTTGCAAAGACGGCAGTCTATGCTCTTGGTAATTTAGGGGGTGAGGAAACATCCGGGGTATTAATGGACGTTCTTCGCAACTCCAAATCGATTGAGGTAAAGAAGGCGGCCCTCTACAAGCTCGCCGAAGAGCACGGCTCGGTGAAGTTCCTCGGTCAGGTGATCAAGGACGAAAAGGATGAGGAACTACGACTCGCAGCGGTCTACGCTATCGCCAACACGGAAGACGACCAGGCCGTGACGGTCCTGGTGGATATTGTGAAAAAGGATGCGAGCAAACGAATGAGAACGGCAGCGGTGAATGCACTCGGCCAGATCGGCACACCGAAGGCCCAGGACGCGCTGATGGAAATCATCGGCGGAAAGACCAAGGAGTGAGCATCATGAAACACATCGGCATTCTGATCTTCGTGGGTATCTTCGCCGCCTGCGAGACCATCCCGGCACAAACGGTGACGACCCACCCCCGACCGACCGATCCATTCGCACAACGGTGGCAATGGGGACTCAAGGAAGGCCTTGCCGCGCGGAATTCAAAGGGCTACTACATCGTGTACAGCATCCAGAAGTTGATGGCGGAAAACAGCTACATGAGCACCGGCAGTTTCATGACCGGGACAATCACTACCTCATTCACACTTTACGATCTCATCAACGGTGGGCGGTCCGTCGATTCAAATCTCACCGACGCCGCTGAAAAAGCGTTGCGCCGTATACGCAACAAGGGTCGCGCAGAGTTCAAGGTGATGAAAGACCTCGCCATCATCATTGAGTATCCGTCAGGGAAATCGAATCCGGAGGATATCACTGACGTGAGTATCTGCAATATGGAACTGGAGTTCGACTTTGAGGGAAAGACGATACTCTGGTTGGGTCCGGCGGGAGACCCCGAGAGCTTTGCCATCCTGAAGAATTCATTTCCCCACGTGCGTTCCAGGGAACCGCAAGAGAACCTTGTTTCTGCGATTGGAGCACACAAGCCAACACAGGAATCGTTTACATTTCTTTCGGGCGTTCTGGAAGGCAGATACCCGACAGACACGCGCGAACAAGCGGCGTTCTGGCTTGGCTGGCATGCCACGCCTGCCGCACTAAAACTGCTTGCCTCCACCGCGCAAAACGACAACTCCGAGGATGTACGCGAGCAAGCAGTTTTCGGGATCAGTCAGATGGAAACACCGGAAGCATTGGACGCCCTCATTGATCTTGCCCGAAACGCCAAAGACTCCGAAGTGCGGCAGAAGGCGGTGTTCTGGTTGGGACAATCGGCCTCGCGCAAGGCCGTCGGTGAGGTGGAAGATATCGTAATGAACGACGCAGACGTCGAAGTTCAGAAGCAGGCGCTCTACGCGCTGGCAAACGCCGAGGATGAAAAAGGAGTCGAGTTCCTGATCAAGATTGCTCGTATGCATCCCAAACCCGCCTTGCGCAAGCACGCCATCCACTCCCTCGGACAATCAGAAGACCCGAAAGCCATTGAAGCGATTATCGCGATTGCAAAAGGGCGGTAAGGCGCGTATTAGAAATTCACCTCATACCCCACCTTAAAGAACTTCCCGCTGTTCTGGAAGCGTTCACCCTCCTGATTGAGAACAAGGTAGACACTGCTGCCCGCGAAGAACTCATATTGCAATAATGTATTCCACAGCCCGCGCTTGAAGTAATTATCCTTCTGCACGAACGAACGGAAGTAGAGTCGCTCCAACACCCGTACATCCATCTTCACACGAATAATTGTCTGCCGCACTTCCGCATAACTCCGGTTGTTGAGCGTGACGTCCCACGCCAGCCGGTCCCAGAAAATTATCCGCATGTTGGCGTAAGGGTTCTTGAGATACGTGCCGAAGTAAGAACCGAAGTTGTAGCCGATGGTAAATGCATGGGGTCCGACCAAGATCTTGGCGCTGTGGTCTTGCAACACGTTACGCCGCTCCACAATGCCGTTCGATGTGAACGCGTCGGGGCGATTGAGTTCGAGGCGATGCGAGACATTGAGATACTCCAGCACCTGGTTGGAGGCAAACAGACTCACATATTCCTGGTACATAAACCCGGCATCCAGCGTTCGAGCACGATAGTACGATGCATTGAATTCCATCTGCGAGAAAAGAGAGCGATTACTGACGTCGCGATAACCGGATTCGACATAGATCTCGTCGTAGTTCGTACCATAGTCATTGAAGAGCGTGGAGACATTGAACCCATCACCGAAACGGCGATACAATGCCGCTCCATAAAGCCCCCCGCTCCAGTTGCGCGGCAATGAGATTTGCATCTGATAGGCATGGCCGTCCCCGTTTGTTGCCCATTGTGGCTGCATTCTGAATCCCAGCGGCAATTCCACCCGCGCATCAAAACTTGCCGCCCGCTCAACCGCCCGTGTGTCGGAGTTCCGTCCATAGAGCAGCGTCGTTCCGAGTGTCACCGATTCCTGATTCCAATTTGATCTCAACACCGTCAGGTGTCTGCGTTCGCTTATCCCGTCGCCATCGGAGTCCAACTCATCCTGCACCGAAACCACACCCGCTTTCACAGCGTTGCTACGGAATGTGTAGTTGCCTCCCCATTGTATCTCCTGGATCGCGCGACTGTAGAAAAGATTGATCGGGGTCCGGTAAATATCGAGGTCCTTGCTGAGAAACGGGCGTTTCTCCTGCAAATAAATCGACTGGCCATACAGTGAAAACTGAAACGGATCGGCTTCGAGTGTTGACTCATCGGTATTGAATGTTGCCTTCAGCTTGTGGCGATCCAGAGAGAGGTTCACGTCTCCGCCGGCTGTACCGGTTGACGCGTTGTTTTGTACTTTGCTCGCAACCACAAATGGGATAGCGGTAATCGACGGTGTGAGACTTTCTTCAAATGGTTCAATGTCCAGTTTATAGGTACTCTTCACTGTCAGTATTTCGCTCTGAGGCGTGAGCGCATAGAAATACGACGATCCGTCTTGCTTGTACGCGAACAGCTGCAAGTCAATCCCAATCTGTTCGCGGTTCTTATTCTGAATCTTGTCCACAGGAATCTTGACCTCTGTTTCAATGTAGCCCGGCTCGGTGTCTGTCGCTTCACGGAAGACCGTGGATTTCACTTGCCAGACCCAATCCCACTCGAACGTCAGTGAGCGCTGGTTATACACTGCCATATCGCGCTGGTTATCAATGAAATTAAAAATGAAGATATACCCATTCTCGTTCCTGTTCTCCAGATCAAGGACGATGAAAAACTCGTTCTCTTCATCCGAGCTGGCGTCCCTGATCAACGATTGTCGAAGTACCTTGCTCTTCGGGTAGAACTTGAATGCAAAGTACAATGCGTCGGAGGACTGTCTGACATACGCCAAAGTGCTGTCATAGAATTTCTCTTCCGACCGCGGAACAACGAGGTGAAAATCAGAGAACACCTTTGCCGTCGCCCATTCAGCATCTTCAATCTTTCCATCAATCACGGGAAACGTATCGGACGAGAGCTCTGTCGTCCGCAGAAGATCCGGTGTGAGAATTCCCAGAATCACGATCGTGGACAAACGCCATATCAATTCCATGAATGCTTCCTCTCGCGTTGTGTTCTGAATAGGATAAATACAGAGGGGTAACTAAGACTGATGTGCATAGATCGGTCACCGGATCGTTGATACGATTGCATGGAGCCGAGGGTAGCAATGTGCCGAGGATGGTGACCTGGGCTGGAACGGACTTAAGCGAATCCTGTCCACTTGAACCATACGGAGGTGCCGTACAAGTGTTGCAGAAAGACCGTGTCGAGTTCCGGATTAGGAAATGAACATTGAAACCCGTATCTTATTCCCACTGCAAAACAGCAACCCCGTCAGCCTAAATCAATAAGGTAATGCCGGGCTAACGTATGCCGTAACCGGTCAACCCGCACCAGCGGGCTTCCCCACAGAAGAGTATCGGGAGCGGACATTAGAGACTCGCTCTCCGATGATGCAGCAAGTTTGTGTCGGGAAGGATTGGTTGACCGCATTCTGTGTGTCCATTCGGGGGTTTCCCCTGAGCGACACTGAATCCAGCAAGAACGTCTCCTGAATTTTCCACATCGGCAATACACTTGCCTCCATTCTTGGCGCGTTTCAACGTTTTGTAGTCTGCATGGTCCATAGTGGGCGCACGCAGTCACAATTCTTTCATTACATTACAAGGTTTTATTTATGGGTTTTACCACACTTGGTCTTTCAGACCGAATCATGCAGGGAGTACGCGGGGCGGGTTACACCGTTCCGACCCCGATTCAGAAGCTTGCCATCGGGCCGGCGCTCGAAGGTCGCGATATCATCGGCTGCGCGCAAACCGGTACGGGCAAAACTGCGGCATTCGTGCTGCCGCTGCTTCACCGGCTGCTTGAGAGCCGCGTTGCAAACGTGAAGTTCCGATTGCCGCGTGCGCTCGTGCTCACGCCGACACGCGAACTGGCGCAACAAGTACACGATGCAGTGACCACGTACGGTCGCTTTGCTGAACTCCGCCCGGTTTCAATCTACGGCGGTGTCAACATGGACAACCAGATCAAGCTGCTTCGCCGTGGGGCAGACATCGTTATCGCCACACCGGGCAGACTCCTGGATCACATGCAGCGACGTACCATCGACCTCTCCGCCATTCAGGTATTGGTGCTGGATGAGGCTGACCGGATGCTCGACATGGGATTCATCAACGACGTGAAGAAGATTATCGCGGCAATACCGACCGAACGCCAAACGATGTTATTCTCCGCCACGCTCTCAAGAGAGATTAATGAGCTTGCTGCACGCATCCTGAAGAATCCACACATGGTGGAAGCCGGCGAACGTCGCAACCCCGCCGAGACCATTGTGCAACATTTCTATTCGGCATCGCAGAATGGAAAGATGGACCTGCTTCTCCATGCACTAGAGAAGGAAAAAATGGAAAGCGTGCTCGTCTTTTCGCGCACCAAACATGGGGCCGACAAAATTTGCCGCCGACTCGATCGTGGGGGCATCAAGTCCACCGCCATTCATTCGAACCGCACACAAAGCCAACGCCAGCGCGCGCTGGACGGGTTCAAGCAGGGACAATACCGTGTGCTCGTCGCGACGGATATTGCCGCACGAGGAATCGATGTCGACGGTATCTCGCACGTCATCAACTTTGACATTCCTCATTATGCCGAGGATTATATCCACCGTATCGGCAGAACCGGACGGGCAGGTGCCACTGGCGATGCAATCACCTTTGTCGCTCGCGACGAGCAACAGCACCTGAAGAAGATCGAGAGATTTATCGGGAAAAAGTTTGTGGTGAAGGCATACCCGGACTTTACACCTCCGCCGCCTGTTGCGGGAGAGCCGAAGCAGTTCACAGCGAAACCACATATGTCCCGCAAACCGCATACCGGTGGTCGCACCCATCCATCGACAAGCGGAAGGCCACACGCGGGCGTACATGGAAACTCGACCAGCAGGCCACATACTTCCTCGCACACGCATTCGAGCGGGACGACACGCGTCCATAACACCGGAGCGAGCACGACTGCCGCAGCACCGCATCGTGGTGGCGAGAAGAAGTTTGCATTCCCTCGCAAGGGTAAGAAGAAACCAACCTTCGAGTTCGCGCGGAAGAAGAAAACGGCCAAAAGGCTTGAATCGTTTTCCTCTGATACAACCTGGTCGAACCACTAACCACGGCGTCATATCACGCACTAAAGCCCATCGGCTCACGCCGGGGGGATTGTTGCTGTCCTTGTTCTGCTCATACTGGGATTTCTCGTTTACTTCACAATGAAGTACCCTGACGTGCAACCAGCTCCAGTGATCACCGTTGAGCGAACCCCGGAACGCATAGAGCGTGGGCGGTATCTCGCGAACAGCGTTACTGTGTGCATCGACTGCCATGCCACACGTGACTGGTCAAAATTTGGCGGACCGATTATCGCCGGCACTGAAGGAAAGGGTGGGGAGGTGTTCTCCGAGGAACTCGGCGGTGTGCCGGGAGAACTGTATTCATCGAATATTACTCCGGCGGGAATTCCCGACTATACTGATGGCGAGTTGTTGAGAACATTTACGACGGGGGTGACGAAGCACAACAGGGCTCTCTTCCCTCTTATGCCCTATCATGCTTACAACAACCTGACACAGGAGGATGCGTATTCCATCGTTGCGTATATCCGTTCGCTTCCACCGATTGAAAACAAGGTTGAAGAATCGAGACTGAATTTCCCGCTCAACTTCATCGTCAACACAATGCCCCTCAACTCATATCAGCCAAAGCCGGAACCCGATCATTCCAATGGCATTGAGTACGGACGTTATCTTACCACCATTGCTGGCTGCGCTGGTTGCCACACGCCTGCAGTCAAGGGAGAACCCGTGCCGGGCATGGATCTGGCCGGAGGATTTGAGTTTGTCTTTCCAGGCGGGACCATTCGTTCGTTGAATATCACCCCCGATGTCGAGACCGGGATTGGAAAATTGACACGGGAGGATTTCATCGCCCGGTTCAAGGCATTTGCAAGCGAGGAATCAAAGAATGTTTCTGTAACTCCGAATGAATTTAACACGCCGATGCCCTGGTTCATGTACGCTCAAATGACAGACCATGATCTTGGAAGTATCTACGAGTATCTCCGGACACTGAAACCTGTGACGAATCAGGTGGAGAAGTTCACGGCGAAGCAAATGTAACCGGGGAAAAAGAAGTGATACCGCGGAGGATTCGGGTCGTTTCCTCCGCGGCAAATATGGTACCTACCGTACTTCGGCTGCAAGTTGCGGCTGGACGTGTGTCTGTGTGGGTTGCTCTTCGTTCTCTGATTCCGGTGCAACCTTCGTGAACCTTGCCAGCAAAGTATAGAGTACAGGTACCAGCACAAGCGTCAGGAATGTCGAGAAGAACACACCACCGACAACCGATAAGCCAAGAGGTCGACGCGATTCTGCACCCGCACCAAAACCCACAGCAATAGGCAGAATTCCAAAAATGGTCGAAAACGACGTCATGAGAATGGGACGAAGGCGAATCGTCGCTGCCTCAATGACCGCATCCGTGGCAGACTTGCCACTCTCCTGAAGCTGATTTGAAAATTCCACGATCAGAATTGCGTTCTTCGTTACCAGACCGATGAGCATGATCAGTCCGATTTGTGAATAGATGTTCAACGTCTGTCCGAATATGAAGAGCGTCAGCAGGGCACCGAAGACTGCCAGGGGTACCGAGAGCAAGATCGTGAGCGGATGGACAAAGCTCTCGAATTGCGCCGCGAGCACGAGATAGATAAAGACGATCGCAAGCAGGAACATGAAGTAAAGGCTGGAGCTTGAGGATTTAAACTCCAATGATTGCCCGCCGAATTCACGTTTTATTCCTGCGGGAAGTTTCTCGGCAGCGATCCTATCAAGGTCATCCAGGGCCTGACCGAGGTTCACGCCGGGGACAAGGTTTGCGGTGATCGTTGCGGAACGAACCCGATTATAATGATTCAACTCCTTGGGAGCAAGCGTTTCCTGTACCCTCACAACATTCGCCAGTTGCACCAACCCGCCTGTGCCGCGAATGTAGATTTCTCTGATTGCATCAGGGGTCGCGCGAGCGGCGGGCTTCATCTGAAGAATAACATCATATTGCTTTGTGCCGCGCTTGAAGTTCGTAACGACGCGACCACCAAGAAACGTCTCCAGCGTGGTACCAATGTCTGTAACGGACGCTCCGAGTCCCGCAGCACGTTCCCTGTCAATAGCGAGATCAAGCTGCGGTTTGTTCAGTCGCAGATCAGTATCTAGGTTGATCAAATATCCAAGCTTCGAGGCTTCTCCCATCATCGTTCCAACTGCCTGATTCAGTTCTTCGTAGTTATCGGCCTGAAGCACGTACTCAACAGGACTTGAGCTGAAGTTTCCACCGAGACTCGGTGGGTTGATAACAAACGCCAGAACACCGGGGATCGAAATCAATTGGGGGAAGAGTTCCTGCACGAGTTGTTGTTGTGATTTGTCACGCTCGCTGCGCGGTTTCAAATTCAGAAAGATAATGCCGTTCGTGACACTTCCGGGCCCGCCGAAACCCAATCCGATGGCCGTAAACAAACCCCGGCGTTCCGGAAGAGCAAGCAGTCGACGTTCCACTTCCCGCATGTATTTGTCCGAATAACCGAGCGTGGCGCCTTCCGGGGCAATCACAATTCCGAAGCCGATACCACGATCTTCTGTTGGCACCAGCTCGCTTGGGATAAATATGAATAATACCGCGCTGAGGCCAACCGTGAGCACGGCGGCAACGATCATCAACATCCTATGCCGAAGAGCAACGCGCAGCGTTCGATCATACGTCGAGTTAAGCCACTCGAAAAATCTGTCAAAGGATCGAGACGCTCTGCTTTTGCTTGTACCATGCAAGGGCTTGAGGATCTTCGAGCTCAACATCGGCGTTAGTGTGAGCGCGACAAAGCCTGAAATGAGCACCGCCACCGCAACCGAGACGCCAAATTCGTTGAACAATCGTCCGACCGATCCGGTAAGAAACGCAAGGGGAACGAATACGGCAACCAACGCGATCGTTGTCGCAATCACCGCAAACCCGATTTCACTACTGCCGTCAAATGCCGCTTGTCGACGGCTCTTTCCCATTTCCATGTGGCGATAAATATTCTCCAATACCACAATGGCGTCATCAACAACCAGACCGATAGCAAGCACCCAGGCAAGAAGTGTAAGTATGTTGATTGTAAAGCCTGCAAAATATGCGGCGGCAAGTGCACCGAGAATCGAGATGGGAATGGCTACCGAGGGAATCGCTGTTGCTCTGAAACTCTTCAGAAACACCAAGACCACTAACACGACGAGACAGACGGCGATGACTAATGTCTCGGTGACTTCGGAAATGGATTCCGTGATAAAGGTCGAGGAATCGAACGCGACATCGAGCCTCATCCCTTCCGGAAGAATCGCTGTCAATCCCTCCAACGCTTTACGAACTTCGGCGGCAACGTCGACCGTGCTGGCCTTTGACTGCTTGACAATGCCAAGACCAACGGCGGACTGTCCATTGAACCGTGCAACGGTGCGCTCATCTTCGGCACCGACGGCCACCTCGGCAATATCGCGTAGTCGGACAATACTGTTCTCACTTTGCGAAACGATAATCGCACCGAACTCTTCCGGCGTGGAGAGTTCACCGCGTGTCCGTACAGAGAATTCCCGTTCGTTCCCTTCCACTCTTCCCGCCGGTATCTCGGCGTTCTCCCGTCGGACTGCCATCTCAACATCCTGTGTTGTAAGGCCGCGCGACGCCATCCGCAATGGATCGAGCCATACACGCATTGCATACCGACGCTCGCCTCCAATAATCACCGAGCCGACGCCCGCGAGCCGCTGGATCTTCTCCTTCAACACACGATCGGCAACATCCGTCAGTTCTAGTCCGTTGTGGCGATCACTTGAAAGTGCAAGCCAGACAATCGCCTGCGCATTGGCATCCACCTTGGAGATAATCGGATCGTCGATCTCACGCGGAAGATTGCCACGGACGCGGGAGACGCGGTCACGTACGTCATTCGCCGCTTCATCGACATTCCGATCCAGCTCAAATTCAATCGTGATGACCGAGCCTTGTTCGCGGCTGGAGGACGTTAACGTCTTCACACCTTCGAGTGTGGCGAACTGCTCTTCCAGCACGTTCGTGATTTCCGTTTCCACAACGCTGGGACTCGCCCCGCGATACAAGCTGACAATAGAAATGATGGGCGGATCAATATCAGGATACTCACGTACCGGCAGACGGGTGAAGGCGATGATCCCGAACAACAGAATCGCAAAGCTCATGACACTTGCGAAGACCGGACGCTGGATTGACATGGTACTCAGTTTCATGACAGATTATCCTCCCACTTTCGCTGAATGAGACGCCGTATCTTGTTCGCTCATCATCGGCATTACCTTGCCTCCGTCAAACAGCTTCTGGTGTCCGGCGCGCACCACCGTCATACCCGGTTCCAATCCTCCAAGAACTTCGACGACGTCCGACATGCGCGTTCCAAGTGTAACAGCAACGCGTGCAACGGAGCTGTCGGGCTTTACAATGAACACAAATGACTGGTTGCCGCTGCCAAACACTGCCTCATTCGGAATCGTCAGAGCATTCGGGCGTTCCGCCAGAACCGCGGAAACATTAGCGGACATTCCCGGTCGGACTTTTCTGCCTACGTTCTGAACGCGGGCAACGACGTGAGCGCTACGTGTTATCTGATCAATCATAGGTTCGATGACGATGATTTTCCCTTTTAATTCCACACCCGCAAATGCGGAGGTAGAGACATTGACCAAAGCACCCTGCGAAAGCTGTGAGAGAAACCGCTCCGGCGCTGAAAACGTTACGCGCATCTCATCAACGTTTGCCAGATCCGTGACTGCCTGACCGGCACGGAGAAACATTCCCACGCTCACTTTTCTTGCGCCGGCAATTCCGTCGAATGGTGCCACGATTCTTGTTTTTTCAAAACGGGCTTTTGCCAGTGCAAGATTCGCTTCGGCGACTTTTAACGCTGCTGCTGCGTCGTCCAAATCCTGTGGAGCGCCGGCGCCCTGCTCAACAACGGACTTCACGCGGTCGTAGGTTGACTTACTTTGTGCACGCAACGCGTCCGCCCTTGCGAACTCGGCAGAGAGCTGACCATCGTCAAGCTGCGCAATTAACTCACCTCTTCTCAAGAAGCCTCCCTCTCGAAAGGGAATGGATTTGACCGATGCATCAATTTCCGCGACAACAGTGATCGCTTCGATGGCCTCCATCGTTCCGATGGCTTCAAATTTGTCTGTAACTTTCTGCACAACCACAGGACTCACTTCCGCCGGCATGGGAGGCATGGAGAATCCACCACCGGGTCCGTTACCCCCTCCGCAGCCGCTTATCAATACAAAGCTCGAGAGAAGCATAACGGTGAAGAGGGATTGTTTAAATGGGGTTTTCATTGTTGTCGTTTGCCTTTCTACTGGATGTCTGAACTCGTTAACGGGAGATACTGGACGTCAATTGTCTCAATGTGGCAGCGGCTTTGGCGCTTCGTACCAGAGCCTGCGAGTATCGTTGTTGCGCAACAGCAAAATCGGCACCGAGGCGAACAAGCTCGAATGCCGTGGAGCGGCCGTTCTGAAATTCAATCTGCCCGATGCGTACTTGTTCTTGCGCGGCTTCCACGCCCTCCCGCGCTGCCTTCAAGCGGCGTTGGCCGTGGGACAATTCGCGGTAACTCGTGCGCACCTGCTCTTCGAGTGCTCGTGTGTGTTGGATATACCGCTGCTCGGCAATAGTCAATTCAGCATCCAGACGATCCTGCTCGCCCAGACCGCTGCGAAGTGGGATCGGTAGAGTGACCTCCACTCCAACACTCCATGTTGGAAAGTTGCGCTTCAGCGCTTCACGAATGGCATCACTCTGGTTTCCACCGATAGTTGTCCGGAGTGTGTCGCTTCCGAAAATTACATCCTGCGAAGTCCCACTGAGGCCACTCCCGCCGAGCGAACCGACAAGATCAATTTTTGGCAGAGCCTCCCAGAACGCAGCCTTTGACAATGCGCGTCTCGCTTCAACGTCTGCTTTTGCAGCCTGGAGTTCAAGATTGTTCTCGAGTGCCTGTCGAAGCAAGGCATCAACATCTTCAAGCGGAAGTTCCTCAGGAGGATCGTCCACAGTGGAAAAGCGTTGTCGCCCATCTCGCGGCCGCTCTCCGATCAACGAAGCAATCTCATCGGAATACCTGTCGAGTTGCTCCTCACGGTCAAGGAGGAGAATTTCCTGTTCAGCGAGGAAGGTCCTTCCCGTCGCTACCTGATTAGGCCCCACGAGTCCGGCCTTGGCGCGTGCTTCAGTATCTTTCAGGAATGCCTGTGCGCGGTCGCGTGTGAGTTTCAGCGTGGCATAGTCGCGCTCTGCGGCGTAGAGATCCCAGTAGCGCTTTTCCACCTCCGTGCTGATTGCAAGAACTTGCTGATCGTAACGTGCCTTCGCCGCATCCATTTCCTGATCCGCTTTTTCCAGGTTCTTGCGCGACGAAACCCAGAGCCCGCCCAACAACGGCTGTCGCACACTCAGGTTCCCAAACGCTGTGTACTGTGGATTGAGAGATGCGAACGATGAGTTCGTCTCCGCCTTGATCGTGTTCAGAGATGCCTCAATGCTCGTGCCGATGGGCAGGTTCATCCGCAAGCCACCACTGGTGGTTGTTTGCTTTGCTGCGAGGACTGCAGCACCGGCGAAGAACGATGCCGTCGGTTCTTCGCGATCAATGTAGTTCAGATTGAAGAAGAGTGTGGGATCGAAGAACCCGGCTTCCCTGCGCGCAGCTCCGCGTGCCGCGAGATAGGAGGCCTCGGCAATCCGTACGGAAGTGGCTTTATCCAAAGCGTGTTGTGTCGCTTCTCGTAGCGGCATTGGCGTCCCTTCCAGCTCGTCCAGAATTGATTGAAGCGAGCTATCGGGATTGGAGGAAGTTTGTGCAACTGCAACATGCGCGATGCATACGAGCACAACGAGGGTGAAAAAAACAACTGCGTTCTTGGTCATGGATGATGTATTTGAATGAACGAGAAAAATCGGTTTTTCTGAACGTAGAGCCTTGTTTCGGCGGAATTGGAGGACGGGTGAAAACCTGTCCCTCTTTCCTTACGGATTTACATCTTCAAACGTATCGCCCTGACTGACATCTCCGGTCTTGAATCCTTTATAGAACCATTGTTTTCGTTGCGCGGAAGATCCGTGTGTAAATGCGTCGGGAACAACTCGTCCCTGCGTCATTTTCTGGATGGTGTCATCGCCAACAGCGCTCGCGGCATTGAGCGCTTCTTCGATGTCGCCCTCTTCCAGAATATTCTTCGCGCGTTGCGCGTGATGCGCCCATACGCCGGCAAAGAAATCCGCCTGCAGCTCCAGCCGGACCGACAACTGGTTATACTCTTTCTCGCTCACCCTGCCGCGCATTTGGTGGACCTGATCGGTCGTGCCCATCAACCGCTGAACATGATGCCCTACCTCGTGCGCGATAACATAGGCAACGGCAAAATCACCGGGAGCGTTCAACTGGTTCTGGAGTTGTTCGCAAAACGAAAGATCGATATACACTCTTTTGTCGCCGGGACAATAAAACGGCCCGGACGCGGCGCTCGATAATCCGCACGCGGATTCGACCTGACCGCTGAACAATACCAGCTTCGGCAATTCGTACGTACCTCCTCCCTGGCGGAAGAGTTCGTTCCAGACATCTTCGGTATCGCCAAGGACAACACCGACAAATTCCGCAAGCGCCTGTTCTTGCTCCGTGGCCTGATACGCAGAGCCGGTACTTTGACCGCCTCCCTGTTCCTGTACCACATTGAGAATGTCATTCGGATTACCTCCGAGCAGCCAGAAGATCAGCGCAATGACTATTGTGCCGATACCGCCGCCAACCATTTTTCCCGATGGTGATGCACCGCGACGGTCTTCGATATTGTCGCTTTGTCTTCTTCCCATCCACCGCATATCTGAACCTTTGTACTGGCTGATGTATTATGAGCTGGGAATACTTCTTTGCAGTCGATGAATCCGATTACGAAACTGAGGACCGCACTGTTCCTTCAACGAGCGTGGTGAATTTCTCGAGCGCCTCTTTATCCACTGTTACGCGAACACAACGCCCGTCCTTCTCCGCAACAATCAGTCCGGCATCAACGAGGATTTTGAAATGATGCGACATAGTTGGTTGCGAGAGTCCTGCAAACCTGATGGCATCGCCACACCCGATGGTACCGTGTTTGGCAATCTGCTGCAGGATGCGTACACGCGTCTTATCTGAGAGAGCTTTTGCGATTTTGACGATCTGGTCTTCGGAGTTTTTCATATTGACGCATCGAAATATATCAATATGTTTGTCAAGGTCAAGAAGATTTTGTGGTTGGAAGAATTTAACCGCCAAGACTTCAAGGGCACAAAGAAAAAGAGGACACTGATGGTCTCAATGTCCTCTTTTGTCGGAGCGGCGGGATTTGAACCCACGACCCCTTGCACCCCAAGCAAGTGCGCTACCGGGCTGCGCTACGCTCCGAGCTGTTTTGACCACTTTTCATCTAACCATGTTGACAAAAGCGAACTCACTGTCAACAATCTTGTCAACACTCGCCCAACCAGAATTGTTGTCGAAATCAGTGAACAAGTTACCTAAAATACAAAGACCCAAGCAAAGAAACAAACCCTTTCGCGGTCCAGTACCGATTCCTTTCGAGTAGCCCTCTGTTGTTTTAGAATGGCAGTCAAGCTATATTGCCAGCGCAAGAAACTAGTTTCATCACACCTAAGCAAGGTGCAGGGCAAGCATTCGGTGCTCTTGCGCCTTTTTCTTGTTGAACTCTGTTGGAGTGAATATGAAAATAACACTATTAGGTCAGGGATATGAAGCAGCATCAGAACTTTCAGTTGGGAAACAACTACTAAAGTTCTTTGCTTCCAAGGATTTTCATCAATTTACAGGAATATCTGCCTTTACCAGTCAAGCAGGAGTGAGAGGCCTTTCAAAACACATTGCAAAGGCCAAGAAGCGTTTCACGAAAATCACAATCGTCACAGGAGTTGACCAAAAGGGAACTTCAAAAGAAGCCTTGGAGGCACTCTTTGGTTTGAAGATAGAAGCATTTGTCTTCTACCAGCCATCATTCACAATCTTTCACCCGAAAATCTATTTATTTGAGGGAGATGAAAAATCGGAATTGATAGTTGGTTCATCGAATCTCACAGCACAGGGACTGTTTTCAAATGTTGAGGCTTCAATCCTTTTTAGCCTTGACAACAGGATTAAAGCCGACAGCAAAATGATTAGGCAACTGAAAGCCTACTTCAATGGCATTTTTGATTTGACGGACCCCAACCTTCGGAGGCTTTCAAGACAGCTTATCACTGACTTGGTGGAGGCGAAAGTTGTTCCAACAGAAGCCGAGCGAAAAAGAGTCCAAGACAAAGCATCGAAGACAACTGGAAAAACCCCCGACACCAATATTTCTAAATTATTCCCGAAAAGGGCAACCGCAAAACTTCCAAGTGAGTTCCGAGGGAAGGCAAAAGCAACAAGTAAGACCAAAGCTAAGAGGAAGAGAACTCTTGTTGGGCCGGTTGTTGGGCCTTCAACCACTGGCAAGTTGGTTTGGATAAGGAAAGCGCTCCCTTCGTCAAGTGTTCAAGGTGGTGGGGTTGGAACAAATCCAACTGGAGGACTTCGTTTGGTTCAGGACCACTTTGAAGTGCGAGGAAAGAAAATATCACAAACAAAGTATTTTCGGTACACCCTTTTCGGCAAATACACTTGGAAGACAATCAAAGAGCTACCATTTGTAGAAGCGGCTCGAATTCCTTTTGGCGTCACAATCCTTGGTGACTACAAAGGCAGGTTTGAACTTGAAATAAGACACAAACCGACCGGAGAAGCCGGACAGCACAACTATACAACTTCAATTTCATGGGGAGAGCTGGGAGAGACAATCAGAGAATCAAACCTCACAGGAACCAGACTTGAACTGTATGCTCCTCCTAAAAAGGGGGAGCCTTTCCATATAGTAATCAGCCAAGCATCTGATTGATAAGTTTGCAACCTTGGTTTACGTTATCAGCGAAGCACGAAAATCCGACGACAGTTCTCTAAGACTAGAAGCGGGAAGAAAAGTCAAATATTCCTTTGAACGATGAGACTAATCACAGAAGCAACGGCAGAAAAACTAAGGGGCGGTTTTTACACACCGGAACCTATTGCAGAATTTATTCTGCGTTGGGGAATTAATGGGAACGATAATTTTGACATCCTTGAGCCAAGTTGCGGTGAAGGAACATTTTTAAAGCAACTAAAACAACACCGAATGAAGTACAAGACCATTACGGCTGTTGAGCTTGATAGAGAAGAAGCGGCAAAAGCAGAACGGATACATTTGGGAAACAAGCAAGTCATCAATGATGATTTTCATACTTATTGCAACAACACTTTGCAGAGATTTGATTTGATTGTTGGCAATCCCCCATACATACGCTATCAATTTTTTGACAGGCGACAACAAGTTGCAGCGGAAGAGATATTCACTAAGGCGGGGCTAACATACTCAAGATTGACGAACGCGTGGGTTTCGTTTGTTGTAGGTTCATCACTCTTGCTTAAAGACAAGGGCGGAAAAATAGGCTTTGTGTTACCAGCAGAAATTTTGCAAGTGTCGTTTGCTCAACAATTAAGAAGTTTCCTAGCACACTTCTACAATAAAATTAACATCATATCTTTCGAAAAACTTGTGTTTCCGGGCATTCAGCAAGAGGTCGTCCTATTACTGTGTGAGAAGAATGAAACAACAAAACATAACATCGAACACATAGAGTTAAAAAATGCTAGTGAATTGCAGACGCTCAATGTGGCGAGATTGAAAAGCCCGAAAAAGAAAGTTGATTTCAGAAACAGCAAATGGACATTCTACTTCTTAGAACAGGAAGAAATTGACTTCTTGGAAAACATTGCCAAACTCCACAACATTCCGACATTAGGTAAATGGGCAAAAATTGAAGTGGGGATTACAACGGGCTCCAACGATTTTTTTACAGTCCCACTATCGACAGTTGAGGAATATGACCTACATGAATATGCAAAACCAATGGTGGGCAGAAGCGTTCAAGTGAATAGCGTAATATTTACCAAGCACGACTGGAAAACCAATAAGCACTCAGAAGCTAAGGCACACCTCCTTGTTTTTCCTGATAGTAAGAATATGAACAAGCGGAAAGGTTTTGCAAAGTATATCAGACATGGTGAGAGTTTAGGAATTCACAAGGGCTACAAAACAGGAATTCGTGACAATTGGTTCGTAGTTCCTTCCTTGAAACTATCCGACGCACTTTTCATTAGAAGAAACAACTTGTACCCGCGATTAATAATCAATCAAGCAGAGGCATATACAACGGATACTATGCACCGTGTTTTTGTGCGCCCCGGAACGAATATTAAAGCACTGACGGCAAGCTATTACAATTCCTTATCTCTAGCTTTCGCAGAGGTGTCGGGGCGAAGCCACGGAGGGGGAGTTTTGGAGCTGATGCCAAATGAAGCGGAGAAAATCTTGCTGCCTTATCACATAGACCATGCCTCCTTACTTCCACAAATTGACAGACTAATTCGCCTCAAAACGGATATTGAACAAGTTCTCAAAATCACGAACCAAGTAATTTTGAGTAAGCATTTTGGCTTGACCCAAAAGGAAATAAAGTTGGCTCACAACATTTGGAAAAAACTCTCATTCAGAAGATTGAACAGAGGAAAGTGAGCTCTAGAAACAACGACCAACAAAACTGTTTTGCCTTCCATTAATGCCGTTCAGACTTCTCGCGTAGTATTTCGATGATTCTTCCACATGTTCGGCTTAACTCCTTTTCTATTCATGGGAAAGTCTAAGGGACAATCATGCACTCAACATCAGGACAGAAATATTTCACAAAAACCCTCTTCACCGTTGCTGATGGGTGTCCTACAAAGATGTTCTATCACGGCAAAAGTGATTACACCAGTTCAAGAGAACACGATGAATTCTTGTCTGCCCTCGCTGAGGGTGGATTTCAAGTCGGAGCTCTTGCGAAATGCTACTTTCCAGAAGGCAAAGAAGTTGAAACATCAAACATGTTACAGGCGGTAAGACAAACACAAGAAATGTTGACGCAAGATGAAGTTACAATCTTCGAGGCCACCTTTTTATTTGAAAACTTTCTAGTTCGTACCGACATCTTAAGAAAAAGGGGAAGCCACCTTGAGTTAATCGAAGTCAAGTCGAAATCTTTTCATCCCGACCAAGATGAATTCCTCACAAAAGCTGGGAATCTTAGTGCGGAGTGGAAA
>JBJXHC010000043.1:0-17728 GCA_046160825.1 Bacteroidota bacterium
CGCAATGTAGTCAAGGACACGGTTGGTATTCCGGATATTCACGCGCCGGTGTTCGCGGCTCAGGTGGAGGTCGGAGATATGGGCAATCCGCATCGGCTGCATGAATTCCTGTATTGTGGCACCACAACTCGTATCACTATCCTTACAACTCTTGAGGCTGTCCAGCAATTCACCATCCCACATAATTGTACTACACCCCTCTTTGATTCTCCCCTCGAAAAGGGGAGAATGAATTGTGGTGGGATGGTGCGCATGAACTCAATACTCACCCCAAGATAAGTATCCGATGTTAAGGAATTATGACCTTAGTGTTAGCATTCGGTTAACAGTGGTAGCAGTGAGAATCTGCTTATCAGTCGGGCTGGGCGGGTTTTAGCGTGAAGAGCCTGTGGAATGCACGATGTCGCGCAATCGTTCCACCAACTCAAGATGCACCTGATCGACGTAGCGAAACCGGGCCCCAAGCTCCTCGGATTTGTTATTGAAAAGATTGAAGGCCGAGGCGAATAATTCCTCGGGGCTTTCATCGGGGTGACCGCCAAAGCGTGCGTTACCGGAATATTCGCCATCACGAAACAGATAGAAGAGCGCCGATCCCCGCATCTGTTCCCAGATGTCGGCAAGTTCCCTCAGCGCAAACGGGGTAAGATGATCGTAGTGGATATGACCGAACTCATGTGTTACAACGGACCGGATGACTGTGGGATCATCGAACATAAAAAAGTAGCTGCTGGAGAGATGAATGGTCTTTCCGATACGCGCCGCCGTACCGAGGTTCTCGAACGTGTGGTCGATGGCAAGTGTGTCGATCATGGAAGACGGGTCAAGATACGTGTTGAGAGAATCAACGTACAGGCGAAGTTCTTCGATCCGCGGTGTGTACGCCCGATAAAACTCTTCAGGGGAATTCCGTCGGTAACGTTCGACGATGCTGTCCGTCGCAAGCGGCAGCAATGCTTCCTGTGAACGGAGGTTCTCAATTTTTGAGACTGTCACCTGACGCGTACTTGTGCCGCACCCCGTCCATGCAAGGATGAAAAACAATGCCGCGTGCTGCCACCGCCGATTTGTTCCTTGTGTCATCGCAAGCAATCTATTGCTTCCGGATGAAAAGAGCAACGAGGCGTCATCCCGAGTGACTCACTTTGAGTATCAACCCTCTGCTCCATACAACTCTCCCCTTCCCTGTTCAAACGCGGCTCCCCTCCCTTCGTAAGGGAGGGGAAGAGTTCAATCCGAGGAGGGAGAGTTCGTACAAAATAAAAATAACCAAACTGAGTCATTACCCTATTTCGAAACGCATTGCTATTCGAGCATGTTATCCTTATTTTTTTCAACCCATTTATGGAAACATGATAGCACATGGCCTCTTCCCTCTTTCTTCCGGATGAACTTCTTGCAAAAGTCCGTGGACTGTTTCCCCACACGTCACAAGGCAATATCTACCTTAACACCGCCGGCACGAGTCCGCTTTCCACCCGGGTTCTTGCAGCAATGACGGGATATCTGACTGAACGCTCGATCGGGATACTGGACACATTCCAGCGGGATCGACCGATGGTTGCCGAATGCAAGCAGTTCATTCAACAGATTATCAATGCAGAGTCTCCGGACCGTATCGCCGTCACTCCAAATACTTCGGATGCCATCAACATCCTCGCCTCCGGACTTCCCTGGAAAACAGGCGATCATATTTTGTTGAACACGGCGGAGTTTCCGGCAAACGTCTGGCCTTACATGAACCTGAAACGGCTCGGCGTTCAACTGGACTTCATTCCTTGTCCTGATGGCAAAGTTCCCATCGACAGAATTCTCGACGGCATTACACCGCGGACACGAATCGTTGCATTGAGCGCCGTGCAATTCCTTTCCGGGTACCGTGCAGACCTGGAAACCATCGGGGAAGTCTGCAAGAGCCGTGGAATGATCTTCGCCGTGGATGCGATTCAGGCTGTCGGTGCAGTGAGAATCAATGTGCAAAAGATGCGCATCGACGCACTTGCCGCAGGCGGACAGAAGTGGCAGATGGCGCCGCACGGGAGCGGGTTTCTTTATCTCACGGAGGAACTCCAGTCCATCATCCAACAAAAAAGTATCGGCTGGCTCTCCGTTGCGGATCCCTGGGACTACACAAATTTCCAGCAGCCTCTGGCCCCTTCCGCTCGCAGGTACGAAGGCGGAAGCATGGCGATGCCAAGTCTCTGGGGCATGCATGCATCGCTCTCAACGATTCTTGAGTTTGGTGTCGCTGCAATCGAATCGCATATTCTCAGCCTCACCGGGACGTTGGTCGATGAACTCCGGACCATTCCGCAAGTCAACGTACTGACGCCCGCCGACCCGTCGGAACGGGCAGGGATTGTCACGATCGAACTGACGGGGAAAACCGATGCGCGTGAAGTCTTCAAGAAACTGATTGAACGCAACATCACCGTTGCCTTGCGCGATGGCAAGCTCCGATATTCGCCGCATTTTTATTGTTCGGTTGATGACATGCATGCTGTTGTTGCCGCAACACGGGAATCACTGCAATAGCTCCTGATCATCTTTATCTCGACCTATGAAACTCTGGTGCGGTTGCATACTCTCTGTTTTCATTCTCACCTCCGGCTCTGCACAGGAACGCATCACCTGGTTCTTCGATGACTTCCGGAACCTGGAACTCGGATCCAGGTGGCACCCGACTTCCGGTGCATGGAAACTCGTTGGCGGTATCCTCACATGCGACACAAAGCAGGACCAGCTTCTTTCGTCGTCCTATTATATCTACGGAAAGAAACCCTTCACTATCGAGGTGGCGCTTCGCGGAAACCGAGCGGGAGTGTATTTCAGTCTCGATGATACGATCTCCGATGCTCTCTCTCACCTCGTTCGCTTCGACGGGAAAAAGCTGAACACCGGCTACCTCAACGGAGCGGGCACCTACATCGTCACGGGCACACGGGAGACAGAGCGTACACTCACGGACTGGACGCTCTTGCGAATAGAGCTTGATCCCCTGAATCGTCGCTATGATGTGTATGTGAATGAACGTCGGGCGCTGACCGATACAACGATGAGGTTCACATCCGGGTGGATCGGGTTGGGAGCCTCAGAGGAACTGACTGAATTCAAATCCATCAGAGTATCGGGAGATGAATACCAGGGAAAACTGGACGGCTTTGGCAAAGGCGAGAAGGTTTCATTCCGTCATGTGAAGTATCTAAGAACTACACAGCAAGGAATGGAAGTGTACGACCCGGAGAGAGATCGACTTCAGGAGATCGATCAGTTCGGCAATGTCATACATTCAAGGCGTGCGAAGCACCAACCGCTACCTGTAATAACTGTGAAGACGCAGCAACATATCTTCACAATTGATGGCAATCGCATCCTGGTGAAGAACTTGTCCGGTGCAACGGTTGATTCGATCACTGAAGGACTGCACACACCTTCAGCTCTTCTGGCTGATACGAGCAGCGTGTATGTTGCCGATAAAGGCGCCGGTGCCATTTTCAGATTCGATGTCGATCGTCAGTTGATTGGAACCTACACCGCAGAATCAATCGGTGGGTTCATCGCGCCACAGGCAATGGATTTTCTATCAGAGAAGAAGGATTATTATCGGAGAGGTGACATCGTTGTTACTGATTACGACCGGATTATTTTTGTACCGAGGTCTCTCGAAGAACGAACGCCGGTAGTTGACCCAACATCTCCGACGGGAGTCACCGTGTCATGGGAGAAGTGGCCCATGTCGCAGTGGGAGATCCCGACAACCAATTTCGCACCCAACCCGAACAAGCCGGAGCCAGCCAAGGGGAGAATTCGTTATGCCGAAGAAGACGGAGAGTGGAATGAAGTCGAAGCAGAGATGAACGGGACGTGGAGAATCAATCATGCGGTTCTGACAAATCTGAAACCTGCAACACGGTATTCATACAAGGTGAGTACACCGGTCAGGATGATCCCGCAGACGACGGAGTTCTCAAGGGAATATCACTTCACGACGCAGAGCAGAGATTCGACGCGGACGAAATGAGGTGGTTTCAATTGCAGTATCTGGCTTCGCACGATTGCATTTATCTCAGAAGCATCAGCCTCTTGGTTTGTATAATATCCCCGGATCGAAACCGATAGAAGTACACTCCACTCGAAACCCCTGTTGCATCCCATTGTATCTTGTGTCTTCCTGGTTGGAGTTCATCAGAGACAAGCGTGGCGACTTCCTGTCCGAGCAAGTCGAATACCGTGATGTTGACATATCTTGTTTGAGGAACAGAGATCTCAATCGTAGTGCTCGGATTGAACGGGTTGGGATAATTCTGACCAAGTTCAAAGTTCGCTGGTACATGAGCCTGTTTGTCATCCACATTGACAAATGTCCCGTGCTCTTGACCATTGATCCTCGAAAAGACAATGTCCCGGTGGAGAACAATCAACGTGGCAAGGCATGGGTGATCAACATAAGTGATCCGGTTGATTCTCCCAAATCCATACGCGAGACTATATCGATCTCCGTGAACATAGTGAGATCGAAAGTGCTTGACTGTTGTCGGCACACCGAGTATCGTCATGGTTTCTACTCCAGTACACTCAACCATCCAGCCCAGACCAGTCTGAAACCAATCTCCTGTAGTGGCGCGCAGGCTGTCAATCAGAATTTCGTGAGGGGATGGATACTCCTGATATTCATAAACATTCGCAGATGTCGAATCCACACGCACGTAACGGAGATACTGGTCTTCCGGAACATCTGACCATATTATGCTATATTTGAATCCTGTTGGCAGAAGAGTATCACCTACAACCTCTTCAACGTGATACGAAGAATGTGTAATGGGGGTAGGAGGAAAACAACCGAGGGTGTTGTGGTGATAGTGAAATTGATGTAAGTCACCTGTGTACAACGGAAAGAAACCCAATGCGGAATCGGTTTGAGCAAACAACGTGGCAGTTGTATTGAGGACAATACAAATCGTAAATGCGCTGACTTGGCAAAATATCCACTGGGTCATGACTCTTGTCTCTCCTTGCGGACGGGAATCCTTGTGAAGGTATCCAAGAATACCGATACTCGCAACCGCTCCAACTCATATCCAGAATCCTGAATCGACAATCAGTCTGGACGTTAAAAGGAAAAAAGGCGCAACCCTGGGGTCACGCCTTTGATGTGGACAGGGAGGGAATTGAACCCCCGACACATGGATTTTCAGTCCATTGCTCTACCAACTGAGCTACCTGTCCAAAATGCTAGAACGCACTTGCTTGTGGGCTTCAAGATACAAAAAGACGGATTGAGAAACAAAGCAGCTTACTCAAGCGAGGTTGCATCCTTTTGTCCGATGTACTCGACAACGTCTTCGCCTGCATCAACACGGATGACATTACCGGAGACGAAGTATGCATCATCATGGGAAAGCAGTGTGATCGCCTTTGCCACGTCATTGGCAGTGCCGTTGCGCAATGTGGGGTTCTTTGCGCGGGCAACATCGAGCATCCTTACCGATCCCGGGATCTTGCGCAATGCTGCTGTATCAGTTACTCCGGCAAGAATCGAGTTTGCGGTAATGCCGAGAGGACCAAGCTCCAGCGCGAGTTGCCGGCAATAGGATTCAAGCGCTGCTTTTGCCGCCGAGACCGCTCCATAGTTCATCAGCACGGAGTGACCACCGGAAGAAGTCATGGCGAAGATACGCCCTCCATGTTTCATCAAACCGCGTATCACAACCTCCTGCGTCCAATACACAAGACTGTTGGCCATCACGTCCAGCGTCATTTCAATCTGCGGTCGGGTCAGCATATTGTCGGGCTTTGTGGAGACCAGGGGTTTCAGACTCCCGAACGCCAGCGAGTGCATCAGTACTTTGATTGTTGACGTGGGATCTGACGTGAACAATTTTTTCACTTCATCCAGAACTCCGGTGCGCTTTTCCTCATCAGAGGCATTGATATTAAAAAACTTGACCTTGACACCGGTGGACTCAAGTTCCTTCACAAGCGCATCAATCGCAGGCATCGCCGCCGAGCGATCGAAATGCACACCGAGGATATTCATCCCGTGTTGGGCAAGCTCCTTTGCCGTGGAGGCGCCGAACCCGCTCGATGCGCCAAGGATGAGTGCCCACGTGTTATTGCCGAATGAGAACGTCGATTTCACTGGAGGCCTTTCTGTATTGAACGACTCTGTATTGGAACCGGTTGTTATTCAACCGTAACGCTCTTGGCAAGATTACGCGGTTGATCCACATTGGTACCGCGTGCCACGGCAATATAGTATGAAAGAAGTTGCAGCGGAATCACGTTCAGGATGGGGCCGAAGAACCCATACGTACGCGGTACACGCACAACAAATTCCGCCATACTCTCAATCTCATCATCATCTTCATTGGCGATGGCGATGATACGACCACGCCGTGCGCGGACTTCCTGCAAGTTGCTGATCACTTTATCATAAATTCCATCTTTGGGGACGATAAACACCACGGGCATGTTCTCGTCGATTAACGCAATCGGTCCGTGTTTCATTTCCGCCGCCGGGTACCCTTCGGCGTGAATGTAGGAGATTTCCTTCAACTTGAGAGCGCCTTCCAACGCCACAGGGAAATTCGCCCCGCGACCAAGGTAGAGAAAATTCCGTGCGTTCTTGAACTCCTCCGCGAGTTTCTTGAGATGTTCCGTGTGCTCAAGTATCGCTGCCACCTTCTCAGGCAGACTCGCCATCTCCTTTGCAAGCACTTGTCCGTCGGCCTTGCTCATCCCCTTCGCACGTGCCAGCATCAGGGTGATCAACGCAAGGACAGTGAGTTGGGAAGTGAATGCCTTGGTTGAGGCAACACCAATCTCCGGACCCGCGTGGATAAAAATTCCGGCCTGTGATTCACGGGCAATCGTGCTGCCAACGACATTGACAATACCAAAGACAGCGGCTCCTCTTCTTTGTGCTTCGCGCATAGCAGCAAGTGTATCGGCGGTCTCGCCACTTTGACTGATCACAAACACCACATCATCTTCATTAATGACCGGAGTGCGATAGCGGAACTCAGACGCATACTCCACTTCGGTGGGAATCCGGGCGATCACTTCCAGCATGTATTCGCCCACGAGACCCGCATGCCATGATGTACCACATCCGACGATGATAATGCGGCGGGTCTTCAGAAGCTTGTCCATGTGATCCTGCAAGCCGCCCAACTTCACATTTCCATCATCAACAATCAACCGTCCCCTCATCGCATTCCGGATCGTCTCCGGCTGCTCGGAGATTTCCTTCATCATAAAGTGGTCGAAACCGCCACGCTCAATCCGTGAAAGCTCCAGTGTCACTTCATGGACGATCTTATTGGTCTGAACGTCGTCAATCGTCATGGTCCGGAAACTGCTTGCGGTAAGAACGGCTACCTCTCCATCATCCAGATAAATGACCTGGCGTGTATGGTCAACAATTGCAGCGGCATCGGATGTTACAAAATTTTCCCCGTCGCCCACACCGATGATGAGTGGGCTTCCTTTTCTTGCCGCAATGATCTTGTCGGGTTCATGGGTGGAAAGAACAACCAGTCCGTATGCACCTTCCACTTCGGCCAGCGCAAGACGCACCGCTGAAGCGAGGTCACCTGTCTTCGCGTACATTTCACCGATCAGGTGTGCGAGAACCTCAGTATCGGTGGCACTCTCGAAGACATGTCCGTCCCGCAAGAGCTTGGTCTTGATTGCCATGTAGTTCTCGATGATGCCATTGTGGATAATGGCAATCTCTTTCTTCGCATCCCAATGGGGATGGGCATTAACGTCGTTTGGCTCTCCGTGCGTGGCCCAACGCGTGTGGCCCATACCGAGGTTTGCATTCAAGCTCCCATTTGCGGAGCTCAACTGTTTCACCAGATCGGCGACCTTGCCTGCCTTCTTTTCGACAAAGAATTGTCCATTCCGCACGAGGGCAATGCCGGCAGAGTCATATCCGCGATACTCGAGCCTGCGAAGACCTTCGAGAATGATGGGAACACAATTCTTAGGGCCGATGTAGCCAACTATACCGCACATAATCTCTTTACTCTTGTGAACGAAGAATGGAATGAAGATACCGAAATGAGCTTAGAAAATCAACGAATCAGCCGGATCACTCCCATCATACGGCCCGAGCGTTCCTTGTCCCGTCTATAAGAATGAAAGAGATGCGATTCGGAGATTGTACAGTGCGGACTGACTTCGATATTGGTGAGAGGGACTCCGGAGAGCGAAAGAGCCGAAACGTTCGCAGCTTTAAGACTGAGCAGAACTGCACCTTCCTTCCGTACCACAAAATTATTGTCGAACCTTGATGCAACTTCATCGCCCACCTGATAACAACACACATCGGCGCATGGGCCAATGAAGGCAATGAGATCAGCCGGTCGAGAACCAAACTCTGCTTGCATCGCTACGATTGCTTGTGTAACGATTCCACCGGCGGTGCCGCGCCACCCGGCATGTACTCCCGCAATTGCGGCTTTCGCGGGATCAAGAATGAAGATCGGAACGCAATCGGCTGTTGATACACCAAGACAGATGTCCGGACTGGACGTGAGAAGTCCATCGCATTCGGGATAATTCCCGGCGGATTCAACTCGTCGGACAATCGCGCTATGGACCTGCATTGGAAGGGCGAGTTGATCCGGGGTTGAACCAATGGATGCGAGCAGTTCCTGCCTGCTCGCCCGCACATTCTCAGGAGCGTCCCCAACATTGAATGATGTGTTCATACCGAAATGCGATCCATCGTTTCCTCCAACGCGCGTACTGAATGCAAAACGCACCAACCCGGTCCCGTCGAGAATTGAAGAGTGAAGTACACGATTCATTGGATCATCTTTGGTCGTTTCGTCAGATTGCTTTTGCGGGGAGCGTAATTGTCACCGTAGTACCTTCACCCGTACTTTCTATCGAGATGGTGCCACCCAGATCATCAATTGTCTTCTTCACGATCGCAAGCCCGAGTCCCATGCCGTCGGTTTTCGTGGAGAAATTCGGTTGAAAGAGCTTCCCCTTCATCTCTTCGGGAATTCCAGGGCCAACATCCTTGATTTGAATATGCACACCATGCATTTGGCTTCGGGCGCTGATAGTCACCCGGCCCGAGTTGTTCATTGCCTGTATACTGTTCCGGATGATATTGATGAATGCGCGACGAAGTTCTTCCCTGTCAACCACAATCGGGGGAAGCGGATCTTCAATCTGTATGTCGAAGACAACGCTGGAGTCCTGTTCAAACAAATGCACTGATTCAAGAATCACTCCCCGGAGATCGCATTCTTCAAGTCTCGGCTGGGGCATACGCGCAAAATGTGAGAATTCGGAGGCGATTCTGCTCAATGCATCAATCTGTTCGATAATCGTCTTGCTGACCTCATCAAAGACCTGACTGAAGTTTGGCACGTCATCCCGGTACGTCTGACGTAAATGTTGCAGGGAGAGCTTCATCGGCGTAAGCGGGTTCTTGATTTCATGCGCTACCTGCCTTGCCATTTCCTTCCATGCCATTTCACGTTCAGCCCGCACCAGTTCCTCTCTGCTGCGCTTCAGATCTTGTGTCATCTTCTCAAACGACGTCATCAGTTCGCCAATCTCTCCATCCACATTCGGGAGACGGACATCAACATCAAGGTCGCCTTGTGACACTCTTCTTGTAGCTTCGGTCAGCCGGTGGATCGGCCGCGCGATACGGTTGGCGAATGCTGTCGCCACGATGATCATGATAAACAACACCACGGCATAGGCGCCGAACAATACCGCATTCCGCTGCGACACTTCCTGTTCGATCTGTTCTTGTTGATAGAGTGTCGGTACGGAGACCACACCGAGTATCGCGTTGTTTTCATCGAGCATGGGAGCGAACCCCACCGCGTACTGGTATCCGCCGATCCGTTCTGTTTCGAGATGGAACCTGCGCCCACCCGCGTAGACTTGAACGAACGCATTCCCGCTGATGCGCCTGTCGAGAATCCCGGCTTCGTAGAGTTCCGGTCTGCTGCTCACCGTCAGCGTGCTTCCAAGATAAATATTAAAATCGATCCCGAGGTCATTGGCAAGCTGTTCTGTGAATGCAGGCGATAGGCGCGCCGCTATCTCTGGTGACGATGTTCCCACACGTTGAATAATGTTCGCCGCCACTGCTCCTGTTTCCTGTTGCAATCTCCGACTCGTGGATTCAATCAGCCTCTCCCGCGCAATTGTGCGTCCGGAAATTGCCAGCACGATGAGCGGCACAACGGAAGTGAACAGCAATGCACCAAGCAATCTGTCTCTAAAACTGGCAACGTACGGGACACCATGCCACCATCGTAACATGAGGAAGCCCAGCAAGGCGATCACTGCAACAATAGAATAGTAGACGGTGACCTTGACGATATTGAACAGGTGCCATGGGAGACCAAGTTTTTCGATACTCAATACGAGGATACCTCCCTCACTTGCGCTACGACGGACGGCGTATGACTCGAACTCCACTTCATTCACCGTTTCGTTGAACCAGAATGAAGCGCGTGAGGAATCATCCAGAACACCCCGCACCTCCTGGGGCAACTCATATCCGATCGGAAACTCAGGATTTGTTGTGGCAAACAACACTCCTTGTCGGAATTCCGAGATGGTCACCCGGCGATGAAACGATTCGATATCCTCCCGCGCTATGCTGCGAAGGACAGCCGGACTCTCTCCGCGAAAGAGCGACTGTTGCTCGGCGGCAATTGCGACAACACCCCACCCAAACAACCCTCCATCCGCTGACATGATGGGGACTGAACCGACATACACCTTCACGGCATTGATTCCCAATCCGATTTCGCGAACCTGAATCGACTTTGTCAATGGAAGCTCGTTGAGAATGCCGACTTGGGCATCAAAAAAGCTCTGACTTCCCAGTGTGAACTGGCTGAGAAGCTTTCGTTTGGCATCGACCATAAGGAATCGACAATTGTATCCTTCCCTGCTCACAGCACTGCGCGCCCAATGTGTGAAAGCGAGTTTCTGTACTTCCTCCTCTCTTTCGCTTGTCAGTATATCCACCGTTTCATCCGATAAAAAACCAGCGAGCGCCTCTTCAACGACGAAGGCAAGCCAGCCATCGACCGGGCGGAGTGCTTCAGCGGCGAAGGCTTCAAGTCGCCCCCCATCCTTTTCACGCACCTTTGCATCAAGAAGCGGATAGAGGAACACCGCTGAGAGGCCGAGAACGACAAGAAAACTACCCGGTGTTACAAGTCTTTTCGCACCAACGACACGCCTGTGAAGGAAGTATGTACACAGGAGGATGAGCGTCGCAAAGAGAATACGATACGGTGTGCTCATCAGCGGGTTTGGTTGAAGCTCGCCAAAGAGTACTGCAGCAACAGCGAACAAAGCCCCCACTCCAACCCATGGCACTTGAAGAGACCACCTGGCATTCCGTGAGGGGGACAAAAGCGTGAGTATGAACGACGTCAAGCCAACCGTCACCACGATCAAACAGAAACTTATGAGGAACAGATTGAAGATCATCAACCCCAGAGGAAACGTGGGAACAATAACTCCCGGATCAGCAAAGTTGAGCGTGGAATCGAACACCGCGCTCCTCAGCGACGCACCGTAACCGCGCAGCAGGAGGAAAATAAGTATCGTCGCAGCAACTGCACACGTTGCACGGACAAGGGGATTGCGAACGTATCCCGGCAGGGATCTCTTGCCGAGTTGGGAGAGAACATGTGTCAGAATCAGTGAGACATTGAGCAAGAGCGCGAGCACAGTCAGCGTCATTTCGCCGATGGACTTGGCCAGGCCACCGCCAAACTTCGAGGCAAAGTGTGCGGGATCAAAGACATTGATTGCTATCAGTGATCCGGGAAAGTCGAGCCACAGAAGGACGTACCGTACAAGCCAGATCAACAGAGTGATCCCAATGGACCGGAGAACCGCTGAGCTGATGTTGTTGATTCGATAGCCGATCCAGATTCCCATAACTGCAACAAGGAGAGCCTCAAGCAGCACATTCACCGTCTTGAAAGGTTGACGGGTGTTCTCCAGATATGACGTACGCGAGGGACGCATGACACTGACAACACCCACCTCCGTGCTATCGATGCCATAGAGCCGGGCTGAGACATATCGTCCATCCTTTCGCAGCGGCGCATCCCTGACGAAATTGAACTCCACAGGAACACCAAACTCCTCGCTCAGCCGCAAAGACAATCCCTCACGATTGATAAATTTGTTGTTGAGTGGGTAGTTTACTTCGATGGCCTGACGACCTATGACAACGCCGACGATCCTGCCATCCTGCCGAACCGGTGTGGTAACAAACAAGTGTGAATAGATGGGGCCGGAGTTCACATACGAAGTGAGCTGACCATCAAGGGCGATCTGAACTTCGCGCTCGGTGGATGGCCCGCTTCTTCCTTCCCATACCACAAGTGTACCACGACGGTCAAAGACTTCGATACCGACATCGTACTCACGACTGATATTGGATACGTACGAAGCAAGAGCGGAGCGATCCGAAAGATTCCCATTCAAAAAGGAAACCACTTCAGCACGTTGCGCAACTTCTGTCGTATGACGGCGGGTTGTCCGTTGTGCGGAGACAAACCCATACTCTGCCCGCGTGATATATCGCTGCGCGACATCCTCGACGATGGTCTCCCAGTGTGTTTCGACGTGACGGATGACAAGGTATTCGACAACGTGGGAGAGACCGAGGAGGAGAACAACAAAAAAGACGAGCCCGAAGAGTCGAGATCGTCTGAACACTTCACCGAACACCTTTGCGCCGGCGATCATGATTCCATCAATAAATATTGATCTGGGTAATGACCCAACGATCTCCTGCTCGTGATAACGAAACGTATACCTGGGCAAGCTCGCGGCTTCCCTTGGTGTTCACTGCCATTGTCCCTGTGGCATACGGGTTTGAAGACGATTCGCCGTATGTGGTGAACTCAATATGAGCGACTTTGCGCGACCCGATGTACTTCTCCAGAACATAGTATGCCTGGTTGCCGCTGAACGTTCCGCTCTCACCACCACTAAGGTTCAACTGTACCTGGGAACCAAATGACTGACTGAATAGTCCGAGGTTGCCTGTCGCCAATCCCTCCCTCACACGATCAAATAGCGAGCGCGCTTTATCTTGTTTCGCCGGTTGTTCCGGCGTATAGGGTTGGCCTGACGGAATTTCCTGGAGTTGGTGACCGGCTCCGGAATCCGTTGTATGGAATTGAGATTGACGAAGAGAATTAGGTGCAAGAATTCTTGAGCGCCGTTGCACAAGATCCGTTCTCGGGTCGCGCTTTCGGCGATCGGGGCTCTCTTGTGCCGGACTTGTGAACGTACCGGCGACAAGGAGAAACGTCAAACATAGAGCAAGGGGCATTACACGCATTCTCATTCTCATGGCAAAGTACATCATACACTATCAAAAGTCAATGAAAGGCAATGGAGCCAGGCACCCCGTATCCGGCCACCATCAAGTCCGGACTTGCAGTGCCTGTGCTCCATCGCTTTGAATAGCCCACGGTCTGTTCCACGAGACCGGGGGAGGAACCTAACTTCCAGCAATTCCAAGAAGGGTTTGAGTTTCAACCACCAATGGAGTCGGGCGCCACGCATGCAGCCACCATCAAGTCTGCAATTGTAGCACCCGTTTCTCCACTGTGGTTCTCCTTGCTCACCTCAGCACACTTCCTCTCCAGCATCAGAGCAAGGTTACCGCAAACTACAGCCTCTGTCGCTCTTCGTGTTGCTGCTGCCGCACTCCGTCAGTCGGCACGGGACGTTTCAGCATCGGGTTCGACCGTTGAAGCTGGTACGCCCAATCAAGCACAACGCGACTCGGGGATATTCCTGTGACTCTGAACTTCGCGTAGTGATCGTCCCAAGTCCACACAACATAAGTGTGACCGACGTGAATCTGTACATCATGCGTGGGGGACCATCCGGCCGCCGGAGCGACCTTGATATCCAATAAAGATCCTGTCGGGCCCATATCTTGAATGTCCGTGTCGGTGCGGACATTCATATAAAACACACCGTTGAAATGTTCGAAGTACATGTCGGCGTACTGGTCGTTGTACGGAGTAACTGCGTAGTCGGAGAAGTCATAACCGGAGAAGCTCACGGACTGCCTGTAATCGTTCAGCACCACATCATATCCTTCGGGTCTGGGGACATCATAGACAACATCCCTGCTCAGGTCGCTTTCGTTGCCGTCAAAGTCGAAGGCCGTGATGGCATAATAGTACATCTCGCCGTTCCTCGCTCCGTTGTCCACAAAATATTCCCTGGTACTCGAGCCGATAAGTTCATACCTGCCATCGTACGACGAACTCACAAAAACATTGTAGCCCGCCACATCGCTTTCCCGGTTTGCATTCCAGAACAACTCGATGAAGTTATCTCCAGTTTCGGTCCAGACGTTTGAGGGTGGCGCAGGCGGAGCGTAATCGGGAGAATGGAGGGCTTCGTCGCATCCGAAGAAGGTCGCCAGACTTAACAACACTATCACGCTGAATCGTTGCATACACTCGCCTCAAAGTGGAACGTCTCGTTCACCTTTCGGATAACAATTCAAACCGGGTGCCAGCAATTCGTTGAGGCAAAGGATCAAAGAAATGAATGTGTTCGGAGGATATACGTTTGATTTCCGGAGGCAATGCTGTAGCAGATGCTGTTCACTCGTCCACTAAATAAGACGGCAACAGGTCAGTTCCAATACATTTGGCCATTATTAATGACCCCAATAGAGCGGCCAACAAGCTTGAAGCCACCAAAGGGTGTGTTCTTTGATAAAGACTTGAATGTCAGTGGATCGACAACCCAGTCGGTCGTCGGGTCAAAGATCGTGAGGTTTGCCTGTTCGCCTTCCACAATCTTGATGGTGGGGAGATGAAGGATGCGGCGGGGGTTGACGGAAAGTTTCTCCACCAACTGTGGCAGGGTAAGAATATTTTTCAGGACGAGTTCGGTGATGGAAAGACCTATAGCTGTTTCGAGACCGACAATGCCGAAAGGCGCGGCTTGGAACTCCACCTGTTTTTCATCGAACGAATGTGGCGCATGATCGGTTGCTATCACATCGATTGTTCCGTCCTTTAATCCCTCCTTCAATGCCTCGACGTCATCTCTCGTACGAAGTGGAGGATTCATCTTCGTGTTGGTATCATACGAACGGACCGTTTCGTCTGTAAGAGTGAAGTGATGGGGCGTAACCTCTGCGGTGACGGCAAACCCGCTCTTCTTTGCCTGACGGATAAGTTCCGTAGCACCAACCGTGCTCATGTGCGCAACGTGATACTGACCACCGGTGTAGCTGGAAAGCGCAATATCCCGCGCAACCATCGTGTCCTCCGCAACGCGGGGCATTCCTCCGAGACCGAGACGAGTTGAGACGATTCCTTCATTCATCACCCCTCCTTTCGTCATCGGCATGTCTTGTGCATGCTGGATGATAGGCCGGTTGAACATGCGCGCGTACTCCAAGGCGCGACGCATGATTTCAGCATCGTGTACAGGATCGCCGTCGTCGGTGAAGGCCACAACACCCGCCTCACTCAACTCGGCAAGAGGCGCCATGCGTTCTCCCTTGCGACCGACGGTGACCGCTGCAATCGGGTGGACATCCACCAAGCCGTTGAGCGCCATTCTGGCTTTGCTTTGAATGTACCGGACAACCGATTCGTCGTCTATGGCCGGATTGGTATTCGGCATGCAACACACGGCGGTAAATCCTCCGGCAGCGGCGGCGGCACATCCGGACTGGATGGTCTCCTTGTGCTCAAACCCCGGCTCACGCAGATGAACATGCATGTCGATGAACCCCGGAGCGACCACCTTCCCCTTCAGCTCAACCGTTTGAGTATTTGACTGCACGGAGATTCCGGTGGCTATTCTTTCTATTCGTCCATCAATAATGTGGATATCCAGAACTTCATCGCGTCCGGACACGGGGTCAATGATCCTTCCACCTTTAAGCAAGACATTCATCATGGTTATCCGGATTAATTTCGTGTGCCGAGTAAGTAGAGTACAGCCATGCGTATGGCAACGCCATTGAGTACCTGCTGGAGAATGACGGAGTGTTCGCCGTCTGCAACGTCAGCGGAAAGTTCCACATCGCGGTTAATCGGACCGGGATGCATGATGGTCACGGGTCTCGCCGCCTTTTCGAGACGCGCACGGGTGATGCCGTAGTAATTGTGGTATTCGCGTATCGAAGGGAAGAGCCTTCCCGCATCGCGTTCGAGTTGGATGCGAAGGACATTCACTGCATCCACCTTTGGCAGAATATCGTCAACGTGATGGTACACATCCACACCAAGTTGCTCAACATCGCGCGGCATCATGGTTGCCGGACCGCAGACGGACACCTTCGCTCCCATCGTTCTCAATCCGTAGATATTCGAGCGGGCAACCCTGCTATGGAGAATATCACCGAGGATACAAATGTGAAGCCCCTCAAGCTTGCCGAGTTTCTCGCGCAACGTGTACATGTCGAGCAATGCTTGTGTCGGGTGTTCATGCCAGCCGTCGCCTGCATTAATAACATTGGACTCAATCACGGTTGAAAGATAGTGTGGCGCGCCGGAGGCTGAATGACGCATCACGACCATATCAATCTTCATCGCTTCGATATTACGCGCCGTGTCTTTCAGCGTCTCCCCTTTGCTGACGCTGCTTCCGCTGGATTGAAATCCCAGCACATCGGCAGAGAGGCGGCGTTCGGCCAACTCGAATGAAAGTCGGGTGCGCGTGGAGTTTTCGAAGAACAGGTTCGCAATCGTCTTCCCTTGCAACGGTGGTACTTTCTTGATGGGACGATCAAGCACTTCACGGAAAGAACCCGCCGTATCAAGGATGAGTTGAATGTCTTCCTTTGGCATTCCGTCCAGCCCGAGCAGATGTCTGGATTTCAATGGCATCGCATTCTCATTTGGGTTCCTCAACATCCATCAACAACACTTCGTCTTCCCCATCCATTTCTTTGATATGAACCCGAATCGATTCACCAAACGACGTCGGCACATTCTTGCCAACATAATCGGCTTTGACGGGAAGCTGGCGGTGGCCGCGGTCGATTAACACTGCGAGTTGGATGGTCTTTGGCCGACCAAGGTCAATCAGACCATCGAGGGCCGCGCGAATTGTTCGTCCGGTATACAACACATCGTCAATCATAATCACGTTCTTGCCGGAGATGTCGAAGAGGATATCCGTTCCCTTCATTTCCGGTTGTTCAAGCTTGCCAAGCAAGTCGTCGCGATACAATGTGATGTCGAGTGAACCGATATTGAGTTTTGTTTTTTCAATCGTTTCGATCTTCGTAGCAATGCGGCGCGCAATGTACTCGCCTCGTGACTTGATTCCGACAATGACGATGCTTTCGGCTCCTTTGTTCCGCTCGATAATCTCATGGGCAAGGCGGGTCAATGTTCTCTCAACGCCAGCCGCATCCATTATCTTGCCCTTGATCTTCCTCATCGTTCTATCCGTGAAGACATAAAAAAACCTCCGTGACCCTGATAAGGGTGGAGGTTGACTCTCACATTCCGAACTTCGCTTTTCGCGTTCATTTCATCTCCCTTGCCTGCCTCTCGGGACAGGGATTAAAGGGTGGGTATTGCTTTGGGACTGGTTTCATGATAAGAAACCCCGGAGGCGGATGCAAGTGCTCCAAAGTTTCTTGTCAATCCCTTAAGTGGAACCCATGTCGCCCCACGACACGCTTCATTGGTGTAAAGAACGG
>JBJXHC010000044.1:0-22447 GCA_046160825.1 Bacteroidota bacterium
TTTGAATATTTGGAAGTATTTTACAACCGGGTGCGACGCCACTCGTCACTTGGTTACAAATCACCCGTGGCTTTTGAACATCATCAATTGGCTTTACTCACTGTCCATTAAATGGGGTGAATTCCAAACAATCGGCGATATCCTCGGCGTACGCTGGGATAAATTCGATGTTGAACAATTCAGGATGGGCTTGAACATTGAGGGTGAGCACGGTAGACCGGACCACGCAGCAAATGTCGGCCATGATGAACCAATGGCCACAGGCAAAACTGCACTGGGTCACCTCGACGAGATCTCTGACTACTATACACAATTGGCCGTAATGACCTGCTCTTCTTTGCGTGGCTTTCACTCGTTCCGTTTCCTGCTGATGGGAAACTGCGCTCGGTGGGTTCGCCCCGTCGCGTGAACACTCAACCAATTTAGAAAGGATACTTGCAATGCTTTACACTATCGCTGTCATCCTCGTGGTCTTATGGCTTCTGGGATTTGTTTCGTCTTATACGATGGGTGGTTTCATTCATATTCTTTTGGTGATCGCCATTGTGGTCGTGCTGGTCAACGTCATCAAGGGACGAAAAAGCGTGTGACACGCTGCGTCTCGATTCTTGGGAACATTCACATCGGCGCGTAGCCCGTACCCACCGTGCGGTTCAATACCGACGCGGGACAGCTAGTCACCCCGGTGGCGTATTTATGCAGGCTCGTTTCAACGAAGAAGTCGATTTTCATGAAGTAGTTGTTTGTTCCGGACTCTTTGCAACCAAGAGCAATCATCATTCACAATCCCGAAGGAGTCATAATCATGCAAAAGCCTACTTTGTACCTTTTGGTGCTCGTGCTTTTGTTTTTTTCTTTCCACACAGGAACCGCTCAAGAATCAAAAGGACGATGGGCCCTGGGATTTCACGGCGGTGCCAATATGTGGTTTAACGATTACAATGAACGGACAATCGGACCCGGCGGGGAGATGATGTTGCGATATGGCATCACCCGCGGATTCTCGGCGGGACTTCTGGCGGGCTATGAAGAATTGAAATCGAAGCACACGCCTCCGTACACTCTGGGGCAATTCGATTACCTGAAGTTGCACGCAATTCCCGCGGCATTTGTCGGATGGGTGCATTTTGCTCCTGGCAGCAAGGTCAATCCCTATTTCTACGGCGGCGTCGGTGCCATGATCTATAAGAGATTGACCGGCAATGCTGTCTATGTTCCCAATGGCGACAGCAGGTTTTCAACATCGATTCTTGTGCCGGTCGGTCTTGGCCTTGAAATCTTTGCTTCGAAGAAAACTGCGTTTATTATTGAGGCTGGCTACAGGATAACAGATGATTATCCGGATGGGATTAAGGCTGGAAAACTCGGCGGATACGGAACTGCAAAAGCAGGTGTCAATATATACCTCGGCAGCAGTGATGCCGACGATGATGACGAGGACGGTCTGAACAACGGTGAAGAGCGTACGCTCGGCACCAACCCCTTGAACCCCGACACGGATGGTGATGGCTTGAAGGATGGCGATGAGGCGCATCGCTACAAAACCAATCCAACCAAGAATGACACCGATGGCGATGGTTTGAATGACGGGGATGAAGTGATGAAATTCACGACCGATCCGAACAAGGGCGATACGGACGGCGATGGGCTCCTTGACGGAGATGAAGTGAACCAGCACAAGACCGATCCCCTGAAGACTGACACTGATGGCGGTGGATTGAGTGACGGTGACGAGATCATGAAGTACAAGAGCGATCCACTCAAGCTGGATACCGATGGCGACGGACTTTCCGACAAGGACGAAGTCATGACGCACAAGACTGACCCCGCAAAGTCCGACACTGACGGTGATGGCCTTTCCGACAGCGATGAAATCCGCAAGCACAAGACTGATCCGTTGAAGTCCGATACTGACGGTGGCGGGATTGCAGACGGAGCCGAAGTGACACGAGGAACAAATCCTCTGAACCCGAAGGATGACGTGTTAAAGGAGACCATCATTCTGGAGAGAGGCAAGACAACGGTCTTGAGAGGCGTTAATTTCGAGTTCAACAAGGCAACCCTGACCAAGGATTCCGAAAAGATTCTTGAGATGGCGTACGATGCACTCGTTGCCCAACCCGACTTGAAGGTTCTGATTGCCGGACACACCGACGCCGTTGGTTCGGATGCATACAACCAAAAACTTTCCCTGCGCCGGGCACAATCGGTGAAGACCTGGCTTGTAAAGAAAGGTATTGCGTCCAACGTCCTGACCGTGACAGGTAAAGGCGAGGATGAACCTATCGACTCAAACGACACCGACGATGGACGGGCAAACAACAGACGCATTGAGTTCCGCGTACTGAAGTAGCAACGGCCTGAATACAACGTTCCGCTCACCAAACGAGGAGGGCGGAACGTTTTTTTGTGAAGAGCAACCGAAACAACCGAGCAACGACATCGATACACCCCAGGAAGACACCGTTGAATCATACATATGTCGGTATTTTACACCGCGCATACTGACTCCGGGGAGACAAATGTTACCCATGAAACAAACGAGGAGGTTACAATGCCTTTACTGCAAGTAGTGATTATTCTCATAGTCGTTGGTGTTCTCTTATGGCTTGTGAACAACTATATACCAATGCAGGCCACGATGAAGAAAATTCTGAACGCCGTTGTGGTGATAGCAGTAGTACTATGGTTGTTGAATGTTTTCGGATTGTTTCAATCTCTTGGAAACATCCACATTGGTAATTGATCTCTGCGCGTTCATCAAGTGGAGATCGCATAATGAAGTATTCCTTTTTCCGGTCCGGCGAGCACTCGCAGGGTGTATTCCCCCAGGATACCGAGGAGCCGATTCGAAGCGAACTCTTCAGCATCGAACGGCTTGAGCAGCATGCAGCGAGCCTTGCAACTGCGCAGCGAGTCACGGCGAAACCTGCGGCAGGTCGACCACTTACTGCACGTCTCGCAGACAACGGTCGGGTGCTGCTCCAGGCCTATCGTGCCATTGCCGAAGCCATCAGCGACGAGCAAGTCATTACACCGGCAGCGGAATGGTTGGTCGATAATTTTCATGTCGTGGATGAGCAGATTCGCGAAATCCGTGACGATCTTCCCCGCGGCTACTATCGCCAACTCCCAAAACTCGCGGAAGGGCCCCTCAAGGGTTACCCCCGCGTGTTCGGTATGGCGTGGGCATTCGTTGCCCATACGGACAGCCGGTTCGATCTTGAGACACTCACCCGGTTTGTGCGCGCCTACCAGCACGTCCAGCCGCTCACGATTGGAGAACTCTGGGCGGTGGCAATCACGCTGCGCATCGTCCTCGTCGAGAATTTGCGCCGCTCGGCCCGGCGAATCGTGTCGAGCCGCGCCGAACGAGAGGAAGCCGACGGTGTGGCTGACCGTGTATTGGGAGTCGGCATTCGTGAGGCTGAATCACCCGACGTAGCTCTTCGATCATTCAGTGGGAAACCCTTGCCCACTGCCTTTGCCGTACAACTCGTCCAACGTTTACGGGATCAGGATCCGGCAGTAACACCGGCGCTTCCCTGGCTTGACAACCGATTGACAGCACAAGGGACCACGTCCGAAAAAATCGTCAACGAAGAACATCAATTTCAAGGGGCGATGAGCGTCACCGTGCGCAACGTCATCACGAGCATGCGCCTCATGTCCTCAGTCGACTGGACAAAGTTTTTCGAGAGCGTGAGTCTCGTCGATGCAACACTTTGTGCAAAGAGCAATTTTGCCGCAATGGACTTTCCGACCAGAGATAGGTACCGGCACGCGATAGAAGAACTTGCCCGAGGTTCGGCACTCACAGAGATCCAGATTGCTCAAACAGCAGTCCAAAAAGCACTATCTGCCGGAGATGGTGAGGAGAACGGCCCCGAACAAGACCCCGGCTATTACCTTCTCTCGAAGGGGCGCTTGGCCTTTGAGAAGCAGATCGCGTTTCATGTTTCTCTGAGGTCCTGGTTTGATCGTCGTGCCGCAGGCACCGGTATGCGGGGATACCTCATAACGGTCGCGTTTGTCAGTGGACTCATCTTTGTCCTGCCATTGCTCGGCATTTCGCAAGCCGGGGTGACCGGATACAATCTCTTGCTTCTCGCGCTTCTCGCTGTCATACCATTATCGGAAGTGGCAGTGGCGTTGGTAAATTATTGGATTACGAATCGGTTCGGCCCGAAAGCCCTGCCTGGCCTGGAACTTCAAGACGGCGTGCCATCAAGCCTGCGTACGATGGTCGTCGTGCCAAGTCTCTTAACAACGCGTGAGGAAATCGAAGAACAGATCGACCGGATTGAAGTTCACTACCTCGCAAATCAGGACGACGATCTTCGCTTTGCGCTTCTCTCTGATTGGATGGACTCTGCAACAGAAAGAACAGAAGGAGACGACGAGCTCCTGGGCGTTGCGGTTGAGGGGATTACGCTCTTGAACAAGCGTCACGCACCAACGGCGGATGGCCAGCGGTTCCTCCTTCTCCACAGACGGCGGGTATGGAGCGCGGGAGAGAGAACGTGGATCGGGTGGGAACGCAAACGCGGCAAACTCCATGAGTTAAATCGTTTATTGCGTGGAGCGACCGACACAAGTTTCTTATCACTTGTTTCCTCCGCTGTCCCTTCCGGCGTTCGCTATGTGATCACGCTTGATGCCGATACACGACTACCTCGCAAAGCTGTCGGGCACCTAGTAGGAAAGATGGCGCACCCGCTCAATCGCCCAAAGACTGACGCACATACCGGTCGCGTTACCGAAGGATATGCCGTGCTTCAGCCACGAGTAACACCGTCGCTACCGATGGGTCGCGCAGGTTCTTTTTTTCAGCGTATCTTCTCCGGACCAGGCGGGATGGATCCATATGCGTTTGTCGTGTCAGATGTGTATCAGGATCTCTTCGGTGAAGGCTCCTACAGCGGAAAAGGAATTTACGATGTGGATGTGTTCGAGGCTGCTCTTCATGGCCGCATCCCGGAAAACACGGTCCTGAGCCACGATCTCCTCGAAGGAATCTTTGCAGGGGCCGGACTGGCCTCCGATATAGAGGTCGTCGAAGAATTTCCCTCCCGTTATGACGTCTCTGCGGCCCGGCAACATCGTTGGGCACGCGGCGACTGGCAATTGCTTCCGTGGATTCTTGGATTCGGGCTTGACTTGAACGCACACCCGGTACGACGGAAGATCCCGCTGATTGGTCGCTGGAAGATGATAGACAACCTGCGTCGATCATTGTCAGCGCCGGCCGCATTTCTTGCATTACTCGGCGGATGGACGCTTCCCTTTGCTTCGGCAGCAGTATGGAGTGGGTTCGTTCTTGCGACAATAGCGCTCCCTCCCCTCCTCCCATTTTTTTCCGGTATTATTCCCCGACGGCGGAAGATTTCGAAACGCAGCCACCTGCGCGCGACCGGCAGAGATCTGTCTCTCGCTCTCTCGCAGATATTCTTTCACATTTCTCTCCTCGCTCATCAGGCATGGTTGATGGCTGATGCTATTGTGCGGACGCTCTTCCGATTGTTCATAAGCCATCGGCACATGCTGGAGTGGGTCACCGCGGCACAGGCGAAATTCAGCCTCCCTCTCAACATCCTGGGATTCTACCGGCGAATGGTAGGCGGTGTTGCTCTTACCTGTATTGCCGGGGTCATCGTCGCTTATGCACCTCAGGAGTCCTGGTTGACTGCTGCTCCATTCCTGGTCCTGTGGATGTTCTCGCCACTCTTGGCACAGTGGGCGAGCCGTCCGCGGGCGTATGCCGTGCCCAAACCGATTTCCACTGCTGAGGCACTATCACTGCGGCTTATCGCGCGCCGCACATGGCGTTTTTTTGAAACCTTCGTCACTGCAAAACAACACACGCTACCTCCGGACAATTTTCAGGAAGAACCAACACCAACGATCGCCCATCGTACTTCTCCCACAAATCTTGGGTTGTACCTTTTGTCAACAGTGGCAGCAAATGATTTTGGCTGGGTCGGTATGCACGAAACGGTGGAAAGACTGGATACCACACTCACTGCAATGAACGACCTTGAGCGTTTTCGTGGCCACTTCTACAATTGGTACGATACCCATGACCTTCGCACGTTGGATCCAAAGTACATCTCGTCAGTTGATAGCGGTAATCTTGCGGGACATCTGATCGCCATTGGAAATGCGTGTAGTGAGATGATCAAACGTCCTTTGGTGAATGCACAATGGACTGCGGGAACCGTCGACGCATTGATGTTGACACGCGAATCCCTGCGCGTACTCACGCATGATCGACGGACTCAGACGGTAAGTCGGAAGCGGCTCGACGAGGAACTTGATACATTCTCCGCTGCACTTCACGAAGATCCAACGACTCCTGCCAGTGTCGTTAACATATTGGAAGACCTCGTGTGCCAGGCCAGTACCCTTGCCGATATTGCGCGAACGCTGATCGAGGAAGGTGGTGTTGGATTGAACGCGGAATCAGGCGCGGAGGTGTTGTTCTGGACGGAAGCGGTTCGAGAAACCCTCAAGAGTCACGGGCGTGATTTTGAGTTGCTCAAGCCCTGGTCGCGCCTCGCCGCCGTGGTGAAGCTTGATCAGGAAACTCCTCCCGAAGATATTCTCAGACGCTTCGTTGAATCAATTCCCACGCTCGCCAATTTACCTGACCGGTGTGGCGAGGCCATTTCCATACTGACGTTCCATCGGACAAAACTGCGTGCTGACGGCAACAAGCGAGGTGCCGAGCTGGCACAAGTGGGGGCTCTCATAGAATCCTTTGAACGTTCAGGCCACTCGGCTCGATCCCTGGAGCGTCGCCTCTCGGCGGTGAAAGAGATGTCGGAGAGAATGTTTGCAGCAATGGACTTTAGCTTCCTCTTCGACACGACGCGGCAACTTCTCTCCATTGGATACCGGCTTGCCGACGGCACACTCGATCCCGCCTGTTACGATCTGCTTGCCTCTGAAGCGCGACTGGCAAGCTTCGTTGCAATAGCAAAGGGAGATGTCCCTGTGCGAAATTGGTTTCAGCTCGGGCGTTCACTCACCCCCGTGGACCGCGGCTCGGCATTGATTTCATGGTCAGGATCGATGTTCGAATACTTGATGCCTTCCCTGGTGATGCGCGCGCCGGCGGAGAGTCTGCTCGGACAAACGAATCGGTTTGTTGTTCGTCGACAAATACAGTATGGTGCCGAGCTTGGCGTGCCATGGGGCGTTTCGGAATCCGCCTATAATGTGCGCGATATTGAGTTCACCTATCAATACTCGAACTTCGGAGTTCCCGGGCTGGGCCTCAAACGTGGTCTCAGCGAGGATGCTGTTATTGCACCGTACGCAACCGGCTTGGCCGCGATGGTGGATCCAAAGGCTGCCGCGGAGAACTATTCCCATCTTACCGAAGCCGGAGGCCTCGGCAAATATGGATTCTACGAAGCCTTGGATTATACGCCAACACGCCTTCCCGAAGGAAAGCAGGTTGCCATCGTCCGTACCTACATGGCTCATCATCAGGGAATGACACTGGTTGCAATCGACAACGTTCTTAACGACGGCGCTATGCGGACACGTTTTCACGCCGAACCGATCATCCAGGCGACAGAACTGTTATTGCAGGAACGCACCCCTCGCGACGTCGCTGTCGCCCGTCCGCGCGCCGACGAAGTGAATGTCGCCGCCAACGTACGCGATTTGATACCGTCGACGTACCGCCGGTTCCATTCGCCACACAACACCCTTCCGCGTACACATATTCTTTCCAATGGTGACTACGCGGTTATGATCACCGCGGCTGGGTCGGGATACAGTCGCTGGCGCGATCTCGCTGTCACGCGCTGGCGCGAGGATGTGACCTGTGATCCCTGGGGTTCATATGTTTTTCTCCGCGATACCCACACCGGCGACGTGTGGTCCGCAGGATTTCAACCGACGGGAGTCGAGCCGGAGAGTTATGAGGTGGAATTCTCCGAGGGCCGCGTTGAAATAGCACGCCGTGACGGAACGATTGCAACAACACTCGAAGTTGCTGTCTCTCCCGAAAGTAACGCCGAAGTGCGCCGTGTCTCATTGTCCAATCTTGGAAGTCGGGTTCGGGAGATTGAGTTGACATCCTACGCAGAAGTGGTCTTGACTCAACCCGCTTCCGACATGACACACCCGGCATTCTCGAAGCTCTTTGTTCAGACAGAGTTCGTGACAGATGTCGACACTCTGTTGGCAACACGGCGGCGGCGGTCACCCGACGAGCCGGAAATCTGGGCGGCACACCTTGCTGTAATAGAGGGCGAGAGTGTCGGCGACATTCAATTTGAGACAGACCGGGCTCGCTTTCTCGGTCGGGGACGCCAGGTTCATTCACCGATCTCCGTGATGGATGGCAAGCCGCTCTCCAATACTGTTGGAACCGTACTCGATCCAATCTTCAGTCTTCGTTGCCGGGTGCGGATTCCTTCCGGGACTACAGTGCGCGTTGCATTCTGGACCATGGTTGCCCCTTCGCGCGCAGAAGTACTTGACCTCGCGGATAAATACCACGACCCGACAGCATTTGAGCGCGCTGTAACTCTTGCGTGGACGCAAGCGCAGGTTCAACTCCACCATCTCGGTATCGGCGCTGAAGAAGCGCATCTTTTCCAACATCTTGCAAACCACGTTCTGTATTCAAATCCAACGCTCCGGCCTCCGTCCGAAGTCCTCAAGCGAACAGAAAACGGACAGTCCGCATTGTGGGCGTACGGGATTTCGGGTGATCTGCCGATCATTCTCGTCCGAATTGATGAACCGGATGGTTTGGAAATTGTGAGGCAACTGTTACGCGCCCAGGAATATTGGCGGATGAAATTGCTTCCTGTCGATCTGGTGATTCTGAATGAACAACCTCCATCCTATAACATGGGTCTTCAGGGTGCTCTTGAAACTGTCGTTCGGACAAATGAATCGCAGTTGATGCCACAATTTGAAGGAAAGTCTGTTCAGGGAAGAGTATTCATTGTGCGTGCGGATCTCATTTCGCTTGATGTGCGTATGGTGCTCCAGAGCGCTGCACGTGCCGTACTTCTTGGCCGCCGCGGCAGTCTGTCCGAGCAACTCAGTGCAATAGAAGAAATCGAACCCGCTTCACCACAGCGGCGCGTTTCCTTTCCTCTCAATGCCAGGGATTGGGTCAAAGATAAATTGATAGCCACACGAACAGAAGACACTTCGACTGAGCCAGCCCCACCGCCAGAGGCGATGGAATTCCCAAATGGTCTGGGCGGATTCACGACTCACGGAACCGAATATTCCACAATTCTGGGACACGAACAATGGACCCCGGCACCCTGGATCAATGTCATCGCCAACAAGTCTTTCGGTTTCCAGGTCTCGGTCGAAGGTGCAGGCTATACGTGGTCCATGAACAGTCGGGAGAACCAACTCACACCCAGGTCGAACGACCCTGTTGGCGACCGGCCCGGTGAAGTGCTGTACATTCGGGATGAACAGAGTGGTATACTCTGGTCCCCCACCGCGCTTCCCATCAGAGAAGAAGTCGGACAATACGTGGCCCGACACGGTCAGGGCTACAGCCGATTTGAACATTCGTCGCACGGAATTTCACTTGAACTGATCGAGTACGTACCGCTCAACGATGCCATCAAGATTGCACGGCTGAGGATCAAAAATAATTCGAATCGGAACCGGCGACTCTCAATCACCGCATATCTGGAATGGGTGCTCTCCTCTTCGCGTGAAGCATCCGCCCCATTTGTCTCGACCGAGATTGATGCAGTAACGGGCGCTATGTTTGCGCGGAATCCATGGCGGACGGAATTCCGTAACCGTGTCGCGTTCGCTGACCTTGCCGGAAGGCAAATGAGCTGGACCGGCGACCGGAAAGAATTTCTGGGGCGCAATGGCAGACTTGATCATCCTGCTGCTCTGACCGGAGGAGCGCCACTCTCAAACCGGGTTGGCGCCGGGCTTGATCCCTGTTGTGCCATGCAAACCAGAATTGAACTGGGAGAGGACGAGCAGGAAGAGATTATTCTCTTTCTCGGTGAAGCAACAACGAAAGAAGAAGCCCGGTCCTTGATCTTTCGCTTCCGCACATTGGACCTCGATGAAGTCTTCCGTGAGGTGGTAACATTCTGGAACAACACCCTCGGGGTGGTGCAGGTAAAGACACCGGATCGTTCGATGGACATTCTTCTTAATCGCTGGCTTCTGTATCAAACGATGGCGTGCCGCGTGTGGGCGCGCTCGGCATTCTATCAAGCCGGTGGCGCGTATGGATTTCGCGATCAGCTCCAGGATGGGATGGCACTCGCAACAGCGAAGCCGGAACTCACACGGGAACATCTCCTCCGCGCGGCCGGACGCCAGTTTGTCGAAGGGGACCTTCAGCATTGGTGGCTGCCGGAGTCAGGCCGGGGAGTTCGTACCCGGATATCCGACGATCAGGTCTGGTTACCCAACGCTGTCGCGCATTACGTCGGGGTGACAAATGACATCGGGGTTCTGGACGAATTAGTTCCATATCTCGAGGGAGCTGTCCTCCGACCCGGTGAACACGATTCTTTCTATCAACCCATCATCTCCGGAGAAGAAGCCACAGTGTTCGAGCATTGCGCTCGCGCCCTTGACAGGAGCCTTACGTATGGTATCCACGGACTCCCTTTGATGGGAACGGGAGACTGGAACGACGGCATGAACAAGGTTGGTGAAGAAGGAAAGGGAGAAAGCGTTTGGCTCAGTTGGTTCCTTCACGCGACACTTTCTGTTTTCGCCCCGCTTGCAATAGCCCGCGGCGAACATGCGCGCGCCAAAACATGGTTGCGACACGCTGAAACCCTGCAAGCATCTCTCGAACGGAACGCCTGGGATGGCGACTGGTACCTCAGAGGATTTTACGATGATGGTACGCTGCTCGGTTCAGCATCAAGCGATGAATGCCGAATTGACTCAATAGCACAATCGTGGGGAGTAATCTCGGGAGTCGCCGATCCAGCGCGGGCTGCCAAAGCGATGGCAGCCGTGAATGAGCGTCTGGTTCGTCGCGACGATGGACTGGTGCTGCTGTTCACACCGCCATTCGATCAAACACCACGTGAACCCGGCTACATCAAAGGATACCCGCCAGGCATTCGAGAAAACGGCGGGCAGTATACCCATGGTGCCCTCTGGTCGGCGATTGCGTTTTCGATACTTGGCGACGGAGACAAGGCTGTGGAGTTGTTCTCAATGCTGAATCCGATCAATCGTTCAAGCACGCGTGCCGCGATTCATCGCTACAAGGTGGAGCCGTATGTCGTCTCTGCTGATGTTTACTCCCAGCCTCCTCATGTTGGCCGCGGTGGCTGGACGTGGTACACGGGCTCTGCCGGATGGATGTACCGTGCCGGTCTTGAGTGGATTCTCGGATTGCGCATACAAGGCACACACATTCTCCTCAATCCATGCATACCGAAGGCGTGGCCTGGTTTCACAATTCAGTATCGTTATCGTTCTGCGCGATATGAAATCACGGTCGACAATCCGGATGGCGTCAGTCGGGGGATTAACAGCTGGACTCTTGACGGTGTGGCGCAATCGACACCGCCTCCGGGAAGTGCCGTGCGTGTGAATCTTACAGATGATGGCATAGCGCATCAACTGAACGTTATTCTGGGAACTGTCGAAGTAATACTGCCAAAAAAGGATTAGCTATTCTATCGCCCATTGGAACTATTCCATTTGAATGGGGTGATTGGTATCTAACGGTCTGTAGAAATGGATTCTGATGGCAATTACGCCCGACGACCATTTCAACAAAATACGAAGGAGACATAAATGAAACATTCTTGCTATGTGGTGATTGGCCTCTGTGTACTCTTTGCCGTTCAGGGATCCGTTGCCCAAGAGCGTTCTTTTGGGCTCGGCGTGATCATCGGTGAACCGACAGGAATCAGCGCGAAGTTATGGACTTCACCGATAAACGCATTTGATTTCGGTCTCGGCTGGTCGATCGGAGGAGATCGGATCGGCAAATACAAGGGAAATTATGACGGAGGAAGCCGGGTTCATTTTCACATGGATTATCTCTGGCATGCGTTTGACGCCATTCGTTCCAGCGAACGATTTCCACTCTACTACGGCATCGGTGGACGTATCAACAGTGGAGCGGGGTACCATAGCTCATTGGCTATTCGCGGAGTCTTCGGTATTGCATGGCTGCCACACAACACACCCATTGATGTTTTCCTTGAGCTGGTTCCATCACTTCAGCTTACGTCATCAACAGGCTTTGGCATTGATGCGGGCATCGGGGCAAGATATTTTTTCTAAACAGTCTTTATGTGACTCAACTTCGCCTCCCGCCGCTTCTAATAGCATGTACGCGATACCGGAGGAATTTTGATCTTGAAACACGCTCGATCCCAATAAAACAATCATGCCGGTTCATAACACAAAGAAACAAAACCTTCATCAAAACCCGACGGAGACATTTCACAAACCGCGCCCGTTGTCATCATCACTACTCCTCGGCATCTTTGTTCTTCTCCTCGTATACATGCTTGATTTTGCTCAAGCGGTGTTAATGCCCATCGTCCTCGCTTTTTTTTCCTACATGGTCTTATGTCCGGCGACACGTGCATTGGAACGCATCCATGTCCCCAGGATGCTTGGAGCCGCCATAACGTTGATTGTTGTGGTGGGGATGGTGGGATTTGCATCGATGCAATTGATTGATCCGGCGCAGGAGTGGATTTCCACTGCACCGGAACGTCTGACGACCATCGAGAAAAAAGTGCAGGACGTGTTACGGCCATTTGATCAGATGCGAAAGTATGCAGACGAGATGGGCGACATTGCCGCGAGAGGAGACCCGAAGAATCGCGCTGTGAGTATCAAGAACGAATCTTTCAGTGCCGTATTGTTGGGAGGAACCCAGGCACTCGTGACAAAAGGAATTATTATTGTTGTCCTCCTCTATTTTCTGCTGGCGTCCGGGGACAAGCTGTGGATTGGGATATCGGGATGGTCATCAAGGAGTGATAGTATTTCATTTCTGAAAGTCGTCCGGAATATTGAGTCGCGGCTCTCGGTGTATCTTCTGACACTCACGATTATTAACGCGTGTACGGGATTTGCTGTTGGTTTGGGAATGTTCTTCATCGGGATGCCAAACCCCGTGTTATGGGGCGTACTCGCCGGGTTGATAAACTTTGTGCCGTACATCGGGGCCATGGTGGGAGAAATTATTGTTGCGCTGGTGGCACTATTTTCCTTTGACAGCGTTGGTCATGCGCTCCTTGCTCCGCTTATTTACTTCCTGGTGTCATTTGTGGAAGGGAATTTCATCACCCCGATGATTCTCGGCAAACAGTTCACAATAAGTCCCGTCTTGATCGTTCTCTCCATGATGCTCTGGGGATGGGTGTGGGGAATAATAGGTTTGTTTCTTGCTGTGCCAATACTGGTACTGGCAAGCGTTCTGCGCGAAAATATTTCATCGAGCCCGTCAGTTGACAGAGTTGTGGAAGAGGAGCAGCCGCAGGCCGTGTTGCAATGAAAACACTTCGAGCGAAAGACGTCTGGTTGTTATTGAAGGATTCAGTCATTGCGTGGGACGAAGACAAGATCGGGCAGCAAGGCGCTGCGCTTGCGTATTTTACCGTATTCTCTTTGTCCCCGCTGCTTATTCTGGTGATCGTGCTCTCAAGTCTCGGATTCGGGCAGGAGGCTGCAAGCGGCCACCTCGTCTCTCAGATTCGCGGCCTGATTGGAACCGACGGCGCTGTCTTTGTTCAAAGCCTGATCACGAATGCATACGAGTCAGACTCCAATATTCTGGCTGCGGTTTTCAGTATCGTTATGCTGTTGCTGGGTGCATCAGCGGTGTTCATCCAACTCCGCGATTCGCTTAACGCAATTTGGCGGGTGCAGCAAAAACCGACGGGTACCATTCGCGCATTCTTGCGCGCCCGACTCCTTGCCTTTGCCACAATACTAGGAATCGGGTTCCTGTTACTGGTCTCCCTTGTTCTGAGCGCCGTCCTCACGGCAATGAGCGACTATCTGGGCAACCTCTTTGCCATACTTGTGGGCCTGATCCCTCTTCTTGATTTCATCGTGTCGTTTGTTGGCATCACCGTCATGTTCGCGCTGATGTTCAAGTTCGTTCCAGCCGCAATTCTTCAATGGAAGGACGTCTGGGTGGGAGCAGCCGTCACCTCGCTGTTGTTTTCCATCGGCAAGCTTGTGATCGGATTGTATCTGGGTAATGGGGCCATTGGTTCGACGTTCGGGGCAGCAAGTTCGCTTGTCATCATCATGGTCTGGGCATACTACTCCTCGCAGATCGTGCTGTTTGGTGCGGAGTTCACCCGCTTGTATGCAATGAGATTTGGCTCCGACATCCTTCCCAGCGCAAGCGCAGTGCGCGTTCACAATCGAGACAGTTGAAGTCATAGATTAAACCGAGAGGCTCCCGCGTGGAGCCTCTTCTGCTTTTACAATACAATCCACACTCTTCTCCCCCATTACGATCCCCATGTCAAGAGGGATTAGCTATTCTTTCATCCCCTTGGATGATTTCTTTATGGCAAGCTCACTGCTACCTTCTTTGGGCGTGAGTCGTCCCGACGATGTGCTGTACAAATGGTCATAATGTGATGGAAAAAGAATTATCGAGAATGAAAAAGGGTATATGGGCGGGGGTGATTTTTGTCGGACTCCTGGGCCTGGTTCTCGGTTGGAAGGATGACGAGCCGATGAGTAGCGGACAACTTGCGATGTACCTTGTCACTCCCTTGGCAATTGATGATTCGCTTATTCTTGTCTTCAAAGAAGTCGCCGTTCATTCGGACAATCAGGGGTGGATGGACGTGAAGGTTGCAACGCAAACATTCGACCATATCCAAACTGAAACTGGGACACTCTCGATACTTGGAGAAGCAACGCTTGGTACAGGAGAGTATACGCATGTCCGACTTCTTCTTGACGTCGGCAGTTACGTGATGGTGAATGGCAGGCGTCGTGCAGTTGCAATTCCGGACGACGTCGAGGCCGGGAAAGAGTTCGTCTGCCTGTTTCAGATTCAGGCTGATCGTATGAATACGCTCTATCTGGACTTCGACGGGAATGGCAGTGGATGTATCTGTGCGTGCTGCGCACAATTCAAGTCAGACCTGCATATTTACACAAATCTTGAAACGCTCGGAAACAATGTTCAACGGAGATTGAAGGCGAGCCGCGGGTTGGAGAGGTGCAAGTGCGCTGATCGGTGGGACCATCGGGAAAAGAACGGGCAACACTGTCGCCACTGCGCACCGATCAATAGCAATGTCGGGGTAATCGGGTAAACTACAGAAGCACACATTTGTTTTCACTTTTGCGAAAGGCACGACAATGACAACACGAATCGCTTTGGGATTTCTCGTCTTGATGTTTGTTGCGATGACGGCAATAGGAGGCGGAAAAGCGGAGCTGCAAAAATATTTCAGCAACACAGCAAACAAAGTAAAAGCGGCCGATGACCCGGTCGAGAAACGCATGATACTGAATGAATCATTGCACAGCATGACCACAGCCCTGGACATGATTCAAGGCTCACCGGCAATCTCGAAAAATGACGCGGTCGGGATTGAGCATTTTAGGACAACGATTCAGGAGAAACACGACGAACTTACCGGCGCCAATGGCTATGTGCGTGTGCCGGATGCGCAACTCAACGCCTTCTCTGATTACGTTGTACAGGACATGGAGCAAGCGGCCGAGATGATCACCATCAGTGTTGTCACTCTACTTTTGATCATCATCCTGATTGTGCTCTTGGTGTAATAATCTCTCCTCCGGCATTCTCGATGCGAAATCAGCATAACCGACTGGTGCGCACCACATCGCAAGCGGCATTTAGTGCGATGTTGATCACTCTGTTGCTGTCGTGCAGCGCGGACATTTCCCTGTTGCGAGACGCTCAAAGGACGGAAGAGAGCATGCCCGCGACGCCGTACTCACTCGTATTTGTGATCCATGGCGACGGCGACTATCTCTACCACGATACGAGCGGTACGCAATACGAAGCTGATGTGGAGGCTCTGGCAGAAGCGAGGAATATCGCACATCGCAATCTCCATGCCGAGGTGTTCATCTTTCACCAAAGGCCCAGAAAACACTTCATGTTGTTTTTTCCTCTTCACGATGGAGAGTTCTACTACTATCGCAACGGACGGCTCATAGCGAACGAATTGTACTGGCGCGATCAGGACAAACCACACTTCGATCCTGAAGTGGAGTTGTATCGCCTCTTCAGCTCTGACAAACAACGCGTGGAGACGAGCATGTTCCTATACTTCGGCCACGCAATTCCGGAATTCAGTGGCTCGGGTTACGACGCTTCGTTTCCTGATCGAACGTTTACCGTGCATGACCTTGAGGCCGGGTTACAGAGCTTTGCACGCGATTCTGCAAGGTTCGACCTCATGGTTCTCGCCACGTGTTTTGGCGGTACGCCGTACACCATCGGTGCGCTAGGATCGTTTGCACGTTACATCATCGCATCTCCCGACAATCTGCATTTGTCCTACTTCGATCTCACTTCACTGGAGCGGTTGGATCTCAGGTTGCGGAACACAGATGTGTCAGTCCTGGCAAAACGATTCGCGCACCAGGCATTTGAACGTCTGACCAGGGATGTTCAAACGGCGGTAAGCGTCGCGGTGTACGACGCAGACCGCGTGCAGGATTACGTACGGTCGGTTCACCCGATTTATGACCACACGTTGAGCACCTTGACACGAGACAGCATGACCGCAATCAACCGTTGCGATTGCGCCGACCTGCCGGAGTATGTACAGTCCACAATGAACAGTGGGATGATGAAGATATTCTATCGACCGGCGCGCTTTGGGCGTTCAAAGCACAAGCAGAGCCATTCAGGATGGGAGTGTTGGCAGGACGCGAATCGCTGAAAGAGAGTCACTTCACAACCCTCCTCACGCTCGGGTAGCAATATCCTTCCGGCAAAAGGTTCCCCCCCTCAAGAGAACTAACTACTTTTTCACTCCTTTGGTCGATTTCTTTGTTGCAGCTAAACAGCTACCCTTTCATCGTCAGAAACCGCTGTGGTTTGGGGTTCCGCCAATCTACCGTCTGTTCCAAAAAATAGATTGCACAAAGTCAGACAACTATCGAGGTGACCATATGGCAATGCGTACCGTTTTTTTGTTAGTCCTAATCGTTTTGAGTGTTGTACCGGCAGTTACCCAAGACGGCGGCGGCATAGGGTTTGGGCCTCAGATTGGTATTTACAAAGCGCAAGATGCCGATGTGGTCAGGGTAATGGGTGGCGCTGCCCTGCGACTCAAGTTTTCCGATGCCATCGGAGTTGAAGCGTCGATTAACTACCGGGCGGAAGAGTATAACAATGGAGCTGTAAAAGTAACGAGTTGGCCGATAATGGTGACCGGGCTCCTGTACCCAATTCCGGTGGTATACGGGGCCATCGGCGCTGGATGGTACAATACGACCATCGACTATGATTTTCCTGCCGGATTCCTTGGAGGTCCGGGAACTACAGGCAGTGAAACACATCAAGAATTCGGTTGGCATTTCGGCGGGGGTGTGGAACTTCCGCTGGGTTCCGTTGCAAAACTCGTTGGTGATATCAGATATGTTTTTCTGGATTATGAATTCGAGAGTTTCCCGGGGAGTAACGACGTGAACAGTAACTTCTACGTCATTACCGTCGGCCTTCTCTTTGGCCTGTGATTGAATGAACGGTGGCACCGTTTTTTTTAATGTCAAATATGTACAACGAACACACAGCAATCATATCCAAAGGAGTAGTCATGACACAACGATTTCGGAATTCCGTTTCCATATTGGTATCGGCCGCACTTCTCATGATGGGGTGCAGCGCAAGTAACACTGTCAAGGGCGGCGCGATTGGCGCCGGGGCAGGAGCAGTTATAGGTGGGATCATCGGCAACCAGTCAGGCAATACTGTGGTCGGCGCTATTATCGGTGCTGCTGTGGGTGGGACTGCCGGTGCACTCATTGGCAACTATATGGACAAGCAAGCGGAGGAAATGCGCCGGGACATCAAAGGTGCCCGCATTGAACGTGTCGGTGAGGGCATCAAGATCACGTTCGATTCCGGCCTCCTGTTCGAAACGAATTCGGCAAGGCTATCTAGCGTAGCGGAAGGAAACATACGCGAACTTGCTACCATTCTTGCAAAGTATGATGACACGGACATTCTTGTTGAAGGCCACACGGATTCGGACGGAACGGATGCACACAATCAGGACCTCTCGGTGCAACGTGCCGAAGCCGTTGCCGGTTTTGCCAAGGGCCGCGGAGTGAAAGGATCACGCTTCACGACAATCGGTTATGGTGAAACCCAACCACTTGGTCCGAACACAACCGCCTCAGGAAAACAAGAAAACAGACGCGTTGAGATCGCAGTCATGGCAAACGATGACTTGAAAGATGCCGCCGAGGATAACGAAGAGATTGTCCCGGGCTCTTGATGTCTACCAGTCGGACCACAGTGAATATCGGAGGATCGGATGACCGACGCCAAGAGTGAAAAACAACAAGCGTTTGAACAACAGGCAATCGCCCACACGGATTTTTTGTACCGCTTTGGCGTGCGGCTGACAGGCAATGCCGCCGATGCCGACGATCTTGTTCAAGAGACATACTTGAAAGCATACCGTTTTTGGGACAAGTACGATCAGGGCACAAACATCCGCGCGTGGCTCTGCCGGATCCTGAAGAACTCGTTTATTAATTCGTACAGGAAAGAGGCAAACGAGCCGGATATGGTGGACTATAGCGAGACGATCGGACCGGCAACCGCGCATCACGTAGCCGCAGACGCGAATAATCTGCAGGAACTGGTGTTCAACAACCTTCTTGAAGATGACGTTTCCAATGCCGTGTCCGGTCTGCCGGAAGATTTCCGCACTGTCGTGATTCTCTCGGATATTGAGGGGTTGACGTACGAGGAGATTGCTCGTTTCGTGGACTGTCCTCTCGGCACCGTTCGATCACGCCTTCACCGCGGCAGGAAGCTCCTCCATTCGCAGTTGTATGATTACGCGAGGGACCGTGGATATGTCAAGCCCGTCGCAGGTATGCAACTTGCGTTGGACAGATGATCAGGGGACGACGTAAGTGCAGCAACGGCACACCGGAGAAATGTCCCGCTCGCTACAAGACATCCACCGACTGAAACGCATACCGAAGAAAGAGATGACTGTCACCACGCTTTACTGAGACAAGTGACCCCCACAGAGGGTATTCAGGTGCAAATATCCTCCCCGCGACAAATCCCGGACGTTCACTGAAGTTCTTCCTGCCTGCTACTTGTGGAGCAAGTGTCAGGAACAGTTCGTCAATGCAACCTCCAGCAAACAAATCTCCCATGAGACGCGGACCACCTTCCACCAGAATCAACTCACATAATGGACGGATACGAGCAACGGCCTTGAGAATGTCCTGGGCAGTCAGGGAACCGGTTGTCGTTCCTGCAATAACCTGCACCGAACCGGGTATATCCATCGCACGGATTCGTTCCGAACCACTCTTTGTTGTTACTATCAATGCTGGAATTTTATCTGATTGAAAAACAGGGAAACTCAAGTCAACATTGCCTGTCGCCGTAACGACGACGTTCAGGTGCGGACCTTGTTTCCCCATCCGTTCTCTCAGTGACTTGTATACATCCATGAAAGGCGGGAAGACCTGTGCAGCGGTCCCGGTATGTTGAGGTGAAGAACGGAGTGACCCCGCGCCAATGATGACAACGTCCGCCACGGCGCGCAGCATGCCCATGACTATCACATCCTGTTGACCGGGGCCATTGAGATCACCCGGGGTTGCCATGCCGGCAGCGTCAAGCGATACGGCACCATCCAACGTACTGACGAAGTTACTGATGATATATGGTCGATTACCGTGTGTTGGAAAACTGAGACGATCGTAGAATGCCGCCAACTCCGGTGGTAATGGGAGATCGGATCCAGTCGTTGACTCGTGGAGTATTTCCAATGGTGGAAGCATCGTTTTAATATACCAAACTCGCTACAATTTCGAGATCAGATCGCGCAACCCTTCTTTGGTGGTTCCGAGTTTCTGCTGGAGCTTTCCCATCAATTCCTCTTCCTTACCTTCCTTGAGGAGTAAATCGTCGTCCGTCAAGTTGGCGAATTGTTGTTTGAGCTTGCCGGAAATTTCATTCCAATTTCCTTTGATGATGAGCGTATTCATACAATTACCTTCCGTTCATAAATGAAAAAAAAAATGCGAACGATTATAGTGCGTATGGTCTAGAACGAGACTTTCACGACGCGGTAAGCCTGAATGCCCTTTTCCCGTTTTTCCACTTCGAATTGCACGTTATCACCCGGTGCCAACGCCTTGTACCCTGCTGCACCCATAATGCCGTTCGAGTGGACAAATACATCTTGTCCGTTCAGGCGCTTTATGTATCCAAATCCTTTTTCTTCATCGAACCATTTTACTGTTCCTTTTTCCATCTATGGAACCCTTTCGACAAATTCATCGACTCGTTTATACTACAAATCTTCAACGAAAAGAAACCGGCAACGGGGGAGTGTGATCGACATTTTACACATCGGGGCTGAACAACTCGTGCGTGAAGAAGTATACCGAGGAATAACATGTAAGGAAATCGACCAAAAGGACGAAAGAGTAGTTAATCCTCCAGGACGCAGTCGAATGGACATTTGTTCTTGCATGCGCCGGTTGAGGAGAAGTTCCGGTTCTTCATCGACAATTAGACTATATTGAATGCAATCTCAATCATTCCGGAGGACGAGGAACATGATAAAAGTAACAACCACGAAGGCTACGTACAAGGGAATCGAAATCAGAGTGATCTCAGAGAATAGAGGGCGAGGCAACGGAAACAGCTATTCGTGTACCAACAACTCAGGCAGGCCAAAGTCCAGCGAGACATGGTTTGCGACCCAACGAGAAGCGATAGCAAACGAGAGACAGGAAATTGATGCAGTGTTACAGTAAGGATGTGTTAGCAGATGGTGGGGGATGTTTCAAATTTAGTTGAAATTGGGTCTTGAAATAAAACATGGCGAGTAGTACTCTGAGGTGACGACCGCAAAATCGTTCACCAATAAGAGAGGGCTATCGCCATGCGTACAGTCAAAGTAATCAATCGGGATGATGTTCTCAAGGATCAAGAGCGAATTCTTGGACCGCTGGAAGCTCGTGTTAAGGGAATCGTCGGAGACATCCTCAACGGTGTTCAGACAAGTCTGGGGAAAGAGCTCCATGGCATCGCCCTTGAGGTGATGCAGGCCGTGATGGAGTTCGAGATTTCGGGGATCGCTGGCTTGAAAGGGAAGCATCAGAAGGGCCGGCAGTACAGCCGCTGGGGACACAACCCCGGATCGGTGATCGTCGATGGGACGAAGATACGCTGCCAGGTGCCGCGGATTGTAGAAGAAGAGAGCCGGAAGGCCCACCCCTTGAAGAGCTATCGCGTGTTCCGGCAGAGCGGTGAGATCATCGAGCGTGCCTACCGAGATCTGATCCGAGGGATCAGCACACGAAGGTTCGCCGAGGGTGTTGAGGACTTCGTCAACGGGCATGGCATCAGTGCCAGCACCGTGAGCCGCCACATGGTCAAGGCAACTGCCGGGAAGGTGGAGGAACTCTTCACACGTTCGCTCGCTGTAGGGGGACAAGGGCTTCGCGCGAAGGCAAACAACGCACAAGCCATTGAATCAACGAGGGTTGCCGGAAAAGCCGACGCGCAAGGGAAATGAGAAATCAGGGAAGAAAACGAGAATTATGGGCTATCGGGCGCGCGAGGGCTCCGCGCGAAACAGGCGTCGCGCGAATCCCTCGCGCGGTGACGGATTGACACTCTGGCAGAATCAAAGTTGCTCCTCGACGTAGAGGCGGATGCCGCCGTCCATCTCGGCTTGGCGGTTGCCGAGCCAGGTATCGAAAGCCGACTTGCTGTCGAAGCGACGCCCTGAATTGAACGTGGGCGAAACGGCGCTGGGTTCTATGCGATTCGCGTCGACCTCGTAGGTGTGGAGATACTGCGCGGTGCAGCGACAATTGTAATCAATGGGAGGGAGCGGACCCTCGCCAACCCGGAAGACCTGATCGTTGAGGGCGGCGTGTTCCGGCCGCGTGGCTGAGTCGAGAATAGCAAGGTAACGCCAGAGTGGAAACCGGTCGCGCATCTGGTTGACTTGCTCAAGCTGGCCGATTGTGTACGCTGTGTAGAGATTGGTACGGAAGACTGTCTGTGCCCGATATAAAAGTCCTGCCTCATCCAACAGATCAGAGAGTTCATCAAGAAATTCCTGATAGGTTTTCCCCTTCTGTGCGGCCTCTGCGAGACGCCTTTGAATGGCTTTCAAAGTCCTGTCATTCTCGACTCCACTGATCCAGAATGACTTCCTTCGAAGGTAGTTTACGGCCTCCTCCGGGACCACAT
>JBJXHC010000045.1:0-10137 GCA_046160825.1 Bacteroidota bacterium
TAGGGGCACGACATGTCGTGCCCCTACGTGGTTTGGTTCTTTGATTTCAATTATCCCATGCACATGGTTTGGCATAATCTGAAACACATCCAGCTTCGTGTTCTCAAAATGATCGGGAATCTGTTTCCAGGCATTCTCCACAGCCTTTCCTTCATCGGATAATATCATCCGGCCATCTGCAACCTCACCCAGAACGCATCGTCGCTCGTACGTGCAGATCGTGACGAAATATCCACCCGGTTCAGAATAATCGAATCCCTTGAGCCTCAAAGAATTCCGCCGACGTTTGATGGTCATGTGCCTTCATCCTTTGGCAACCCTGCGGGGGCGTGGGGTTGCGAGTGGTGCTATGAGGTTTAACCCGGCGCTAGATATGATATTAGTGCGATTGCCACGGAATCGGCATTCCAAGAAATGTGAGTTTGTCTTCAAGTTCATCACGCTCTCGATTCCGCTTCATCTCTTCGCCAGCGGGAGGGATTAGACCATGCTTCGATGCACTCGCTATTGCGGATTCTTTCCCTTCGGATTGCATAGCGCGAATAACGTCAGCTTCGATTCGAGACAGGGTGAGTGAGTTAAGGCGATAGTCGAGGAAGGCCTCCCAAGCAATAGGGCACCATTTGCTGACAATCTCATTGCCAATAACATTTGCATAACATCGGATTTCATATTGTGCAAGTGGGGCCATCCGAAGCCAGAGAAAATGAAAGAGATTGTGGAGGTCAATCTTCCAAACTGCCTCAGTGTACGTTGAAAGAGGCAGATCCTTCCTTGCTTGTTCGCGCGCCACCCCCATCTTCAATCTTTTCGAGTAGACTTTTCGTGCATGTTCTTGGAGTTTCAGTTCATCTCTTGAAAGAAGCGCGCCGTTCGTCAAATCCAAAAACCCATCGCTCCCTTGCTTATTTCTACTGGTCTGAGATCGCCAGTCGCTCGCATCTGTGCGCTGAGCATTGTCGATTGCCACCGAGTAACGAGTCGAGTATTCATTCACGTTAGCGGTGCGGTGCCTTATCCACTGTCTCCAACAATCCATCGGTACTTTAACTTGGAGCTTCAATTCGCACATCTCAAAAGGCGTAGTATGATGGTGACGCATGAGGTATCGAATGAGTCCGCGGTCCTCGTGGACTCTCTTAGTTTCTTTCCCATAGGAAATACGTGCAGCCTTAACGATTGATTCGTCTGATCCCATGTAATCAACCGGGCAAACGTATCCCGCATCGAGAACGCTGATGGGTTTGTTTAGAATCCTGTTCATCGATCTTACTGAAGATCTTAACAGTGGACGCTCCGATCGAAGTCGCGTTCTCATGATTTCTCCTTTATCTTGTGAAAGTAGCGGCGCATGTCAGCACTTCACCAATATGGGCTCGATCATAGGTATTTGATCTCTCGCCTGCGCTCACACGCCACACGTCCAAAAAAGGATACTTGGTTGCCATCAAAAGGCACAATAGAACAAATGGCTTTGGCCCCAAGGGTGCGAGGATTACTCTGTATTCTCGTCTTAAGCCGTGACACAACGAAGAAAGGTGGCTCTCCGTTGTTCGAAGATCTCCAAGCGGGTGAGCAAAAGTGTTCTCAATACCTATTTTGTTCAGGAAATACCTATTGTTCCGCAAGACAGTCTTTACAAATCGTTTATCATATGCTGGATCGGTGTAGTAGGCGAACGTCTTGGCAGGTTCAACATATTCAAGAAGGCCTAGAGCTCTTTCTTGCTCGTAACCAAGACCGACAACGAGAGCAGATTTGCGATTCGGTAATTCCAGCCTCCCGAACCCAGCAATTGGTTCCATGACTGAATTGGGGACTGGGGGCTGAGGAGGAGAGTATTTGGACGGCGCATAGGTCATGTAGAGGTCTACCTGATCGCAGGCGAACGCAGAATGGCGGAAAAAATTGAGTGCAGATGCGTACCAATTCCTCGTCATGCTTGTATAGTCAATCAAGACCGCAGCTCTCTTTCTGTCAAAGCCCTTGAAGAACTGATAGAGTACTATTTCCATCGATTCTCCCGAGTTCCCATCGGCCGGTACAAGCTCATAATCCAGTTTCCCAAATATCTTGTCATTTCTTCGCCTGGAGAGAATAGCCCTGTCCATGAATCCCAATGCAATTCCTTTGCGACGTTCAACCCCGCTTAGAAGTTGGGGTATATAGCTTGCCCGCTTCTCGAATCCCGATGCTGCAATTACGAGGTCAAACTCTCTTGGCAATTGATTAATATCTAGAATTGGCGTAGCATGTTGAAGTTGCATTATGATTCCTCGAATAAGCTCTCTTGAAGTTCTTTTTGGAAATTCGGCTTTCGGCCAATACGTTTTCTCTGCTCCACAAAATGAGGTAGAGCCACAATACACTTGCTTAAGGCCACCTCACTATAAAGACGTAGTGGCAATGAGTGACGTACTGCCAACAAATACGAAAGGCGAAATCTCTTGTTCACAAACCCCGGGGTAATATCACTGGCTTTGGGATCTACAAAAACAATTGCACCCCGATAGACGGCCTGCCAAAGAGTGTCAAGAATGGCTTTGGGTGTTGAGATGTCAACTACAAAGGTTCCAATAGGATCAATTGTGAATGGCCCAGTGAGGAGTCCTTCCTGAAAATATTCCCCGATTGTCTCAAGGACGTCAGAAACATGAAATTTCTTCCCCCTATACTCGCCAACCGAGTCTGGTAACGCCTGTATCGAAACCATGAACTCCATTGCGGCCTGCATCAGCGTCTCTGATTGAATCCTGACTGGAATCATTCGCGACTTTGGAGATTTGTTAGCTTGGGTCCGCCTCATCAGTTCGGATATGATCCAGATTAGACGTCTGGGGTTGCCATCGCTGATGTCATAAATCGCTTCCACGCCATGATACATCGGGAGCGGCTTACCTCTGTACATTACCTTGCCCTTCATAGTCACCTTCTTGTGGGCAAGCCTATGCATAACAATGGGCTTGGCCTTTCTGAAGATATTATGTAGTACTTGTGGATCTTGTGAGGTTGGGTCTGTTGGCGACAGTTGATGTCGTTCAAGAAATTGTCTGAAAGATCTGTCGATTTTTGCTAGGGCAATCATGGACTTGTGTAGTTCTGACCCACGTTGGTATTCATTATTTTCCATCTCAAGCGGGGATCGGCCAAACAAGTCCGAAGCCTTTTTCGTATCGTGCTCATCCCATTGCTTGATGACCGATTCAGTGAGTCGAGCACAAAACGAACGATATTTCTTTTTCTCGTGGGCCCACAATCTTATCACTGTGAAGTCGTGTGTGATCTCAGCTTCAGTCTCGGCTAAGGAAGCAAGAATAGGAGTGGTGGTCAGTTTGAACAGGAATCTCTCGTCCGACCCCTTTATTTCCTTGAGCAGGCGATCCTGCAACCAGCTTGGGGCATATTCCAGTTCGTCAAAACAAAGAGCCCATTTTCGTGTAGCACCGTTCTTGATGATCAGGTGATCAAAAGCCGTACATGCAACTCGGACAGCACTAAAATAGTCCAAGTCATAGTAGTTTGGTAGATCGCTAGCAACCATTTCCTTATCCGTTGAATAGCGCCGAACCCTCTCTTTGCAATGAGTTTCAATATCATGGATTCTCGAGACAAGTGCCTCCTCAATGGCTGAGAGGACTGGTATTGTCTCGGTTAATCTCCACTCTTTGATAAGGACCTCGCAAAGCTCGGTTTGGGAGTTCGAATTAGATGGAAATTCCCAACGGATTAGGTCTGCCATTGTTGCTCTCAAGGAGTTTAAGATGTGGCTCGTGACTGCTGCCTCCGAGACCCTGTCTCTAAATTGTGGAAAGTCAACAAGGCTGTTCTTTGAGTGAAGGAGCTGTCTATACCAATGAATGTCTGTTGGCACATACACCGCATAGGATGCCATTTCATCCATCACTATACGCGCTTTCTTCCTGTTCTTCCACGCGCGCAAAGCTGGTACAGTGAGCATCTTTAGCAGCGTTGTTTTCCCACTTCCTCTTGGGCCCATCAACAGTACACTGTTGGGCTTCCACAAGTCATCAAAATCATCGGGAATAACGAACGTGGCGGCTACTTGCTCCGGTGTGAGCAGCTTGGCATTGAAGAGGTCATAAGGGCTTCTGGTGTTTTTCATGATTAGCGGCTCCCCTTGTTCATGTAGCCAACAAACTGCGGGACATCTGGCGGCTCGGGTGACAGTTTCATTGAAAATTGTGTCTTAAGGTAGTTGCCGAACTCCTCGAATTCGTGAGGCACCAAATAGCTAAGTTGAGGCAGAACGGCAACTAGGTCCGCCCAATCGATCGGTACTTTCTTGGTCTTGAGAACGGCTGCAGTGCTCGATGCCAAGTCGCGATAATTTCCTCTATAACCGAAGCCAGAAATGGAAGGGAAGGAGGCCGATCTCCGATTAGGGCTATTCCATCCATGTCCCTTATTGAATTCCCACGACCTAATTATTCCTGGGTACCAACAATACTCGATCGTGTCATCTGTGATTTCGATGACATGGAAGAGATTTCGGGTATTGGACAACATTTCTCCCTTTACTGCTGATAGACTTCCTGCAGCAAATACTAGAGGTGGGGAAGCCCCCCCATGTCCATATCTTAGCTTTGGAAAATGTTTGTGACCGTGAACGACCAGCTGATAACCGAAACGATCAAGAAGATCAAGAAGCACATCCCCTCTCTCAAGAACATCGGCCGTGCCTAGGTTGTTGTCTGAATGAAGCATTGGATGATGGTGGAGCAGAGCAATTTGGAACGGTTTCTTCGGTTTCGTTTTCAACTTATTCAACCTTTCCTCAAGCATCTCTAGCTGTGCGTCGTCAATTTCACCCCTCTTTGCCTGAGGTTCGCTGTGGTGATGCTTCACCGTATTAACAATCAATATCCTCAGATGTTTCTTCTCTATGAAGCAGAATCCATCCTGCCAGAAATCCTTTTTTGCCTTTTCGGATCTGACAGGATAATCGGGATGTAGCCTTTGAGGGAGATCAAAAGGACCCTTCTTATGAATATTGGTAGAGTCCACATCATGGTTACCAACGGTACATGCTATTAGAGGGTTCCCCAAGCTCTGTGCAATTGTGCCAACATGTTCCCAACCTGAGACAAGCCCTTGTCTTTCGATTTTGTTCGTCAGGTCACCCGGAACAAGGAGAACATCTGCCTTGATTCTCTCCAGTTTCAACAAGTCAATTAGCGACGCAACGGGATTGTCTCGCTTTGGTTCCCACGAAAGATCTGAAAGTAGGAACGTATCAGGCGATTGATCTTTGATACGAGAGTGACAATGGAGGTCGCTAACGACGGCAAGTCTCATTCTCAATGATGGAGTTCCTTTCAACTGTTTCGAAGGCTGAGTAGTAATAGCCAAACATGGCGGTTTCGGTTGGAGTAATTAACGTCGAAAGGTATTGCGCCTCGACAGGAAAAACCCACATGGACGGAATTGTGTGATAGCGGCGTCTACATGCGGGCGTATAAGAATCGAACGGCTCTATGGTTGGTAGATTATGGACTTCGGCACTTTCCTCTCGCAACACACAGATAAATTACGAGTTTGGCGCGGAAAAGCAAGGGAGTCTTTCCACTTCCATTGAATCTTCCCACTTTTTCTCTATCTTAGACCTGTCAAAAACGCTATTCTTGATCCTCCAAGGCTCTTCTGTAAAGGATTCTCATGGAATCAACAACAACGCAATCGAAGACACCGGGCACACCGACAAACGGGCGACTTCCGCGCAATCCCTCGCTTACCGAACTTGACGAACTCTGCATCAATACCATCCGCTGCCTTTCGATGGATGCGGTGCAGAAGGCGAAGTCGGGGCACCCCGGTATGCCGATGGGTATGGCTGCCGCGGGTTACTGGCTCTGGACCCGGCACATGAAGTACAATCCGCGCAACCCGAAGTGGACAAACCGCGACCGGTTTGTTCTCTCCAATGGTCACGGTTGCATGTTGCTCTATTCGCTGCTGCATCTGACCGGGTACGATCTGTCACTCGATGAAATAAAAAACTTCCGCCAGTGGGGAAGCAAAACGCCGGGACATCCGGAGTATGGCCACACACCTGGAGTTGAAGTCACCACCGGACCGTTGGGCCAGGGAATCTCCAACGCAGTGGGGATGGCGATTGCGGAGAAATACCTCGCAGCGTATTTCAATCGGGATGGATTTCCGGTTACGGATTACAAGGTGTATGTCTTCACCGGAGATGGATGTTTACAGGAAGGGGTTTCCTCGGAAGCGTCGTCGCTTGCCGGACATCTCGGTCTCAATAATCTCATTGTTGTATACGATGATAATCATATCACGATTGACGGGAAGACGGATCTTTCGTTCAGCGAGGATGTGCGAAAGAGATATGAATCATATGGATGGGCGATTCAGGTTGTTGAAGGTGATGGGAATGACATGGATGCGTTCCATAAGGCGCTCGTTGCCGCAAGGAATGAAAAACAACGCCCGACGCTTATCTGTCTCCGCACACATATCGGCTACGGCAGTCCAAACAAGCAGGACTCTCACGATGCGCACGGATCGCCGCTCGGCGACGAAGAGATCGCTCTGACAAAGAAACGTTACGGTTGGGATCCGGCAAAGACATTTCATGTACCGGAAGAAGCATCGAAGATATTCCATCGCGAAGTTGACAAGGGAACGCAGCGCGAGAAAGAATGGAATGAATTGTTCGACCGGTACAAGTCTGCACACCCCGCTCTTGCGCGGGAGTTCGAGCAGGCCGCATCGCGGAAGGTCCCTGAAAACTTTGAATCTCTCTGGAACGAGTTCGTGCCGAAGTTTGAAGCAGGCACATCGTTGGCAACCCGCGAGGCACAGGGGAAAGTTCTCGATGCACTCATGCCGAAGCTGCCTCTTGTACTCGGAGGCTCTGCCGACCTTACGCCATCGAATAATACACGCTTCAAGGGCGTGACGGACTTCAGCAAGACGAACTATGCTGGCCGATACCTTCGTTATGGAGTTCGCGAGCATGGCATGGGTGCCATCATGAACGGCATCGCAGTGAGCGACATGCTCATTCCGTACGGGGCGACATTCTTTTGTTTCACTGACTACATGCGTCCGACGATACGGCTTGCGGCGCTTTCAAAATATCCAACGATCTTTGTCTATACACACGACAGTATCGGTCTTGGTGAGGATGGGCCGACGCATCAGGCAGTCGAGCACCTTGCGGCCTTGCGGGCAATACCCGGCCTTGTTGTGTTGCGACCCGCAGATGCAAATGAGACTGCGTTCGCATGGAAGTTTGCGCTCGAACACCGATCCGGTCCAACATTGCTCGCGCTGACACGACAAAAGCTCCCCGTGCTCGATCAAACAAAGTACGCGCCTGCATCGAACCTTGCAAAAGGAGCGTACGTGCTCGCAACTTCCGACAAGCCGCGTGTGTTGCTGATGGGGACAGGCTCGGAAGTCTCCCTTGCGTTGAGCGCGTACGATCAACTGACAGCCGCTGGCATTCCCGCACGTGTGGTCAGTATGCCGTCATGGGAGTTGTTCGAGAAGCAACCAAAAGAATACCGGGAGAGTGTGTTGCCACCGACTGTTAAAGCGCGTGTTGCAGTCGAAGCGGGAGTGAAGATGGGATGGGAACGCTATATTGGCGATAACGGAGAGTTTATCGGGATGTCCAGCTTCGGCGCGTCAGCACCGTATGAAGCTGTGTACAAAGGGTTTGGCATCACGGTCGAGAATGTCGTTGCAGCAGCAAGGAGGGTAATCGGATGAAAGTTGCCATCGCCGGAGACCATGCGGGATTTGCCTTGAAGCACGCGTTGATACAGGAGTTGACCAAGGCGGGATATGAGATGCGGGATTTGGGTGCGCATGATGAAACGCCATCCGACTATCCGGACTTTGCGAGAAAGATTGGCGAGGCAGTGCGGAACAAAGTGGCGGAGCGGGGGATCCTTGTATGCGGAAGCGGTGTTGGTGCGTGTATTGCTGCCAACAAGATCAAAGGAATACGCGCAGGTCTTGCACACGATACGTACTCTGGTCACCAGGGTGTTGAACACGACGACATGAATGTGTTGTGTCTCGGCTCGAGAGTGATTGGTCCCGCACCGGCTCTGGAGATTGCACGCGCGTTCTTGAGTGCGAAGTTTACGAATGAGGAACGGCACGCGAGACGATTGAAGAAAGTATTGGATATCGAGGCGAAACAACAATAGTCCTCATCACACACGGATGAAATCTCAGCATCAAATACTGGTTGCTCTTTGCCTCACGGTTGCGGGCTTCACGAGCATGAGCTACGGACAGATAGGAGAAATTCGGATTCCGCTCGTGGTGCGCGACGGCATTGGCTTTTCCGATACCATTCACTTTGGCCTCCATCCCTCGGCAACCCGGTGCATTGACGACTCGCTGGGTGAGTGGAGGATCCCGCCGGATTGGTGCTGTTTCTGGACCCAGGATCTCTGTGCATACTTTGACGACTTTTCTTACGACGATGACTGTCTCAGAGGTGGCACCATGCTTAACCTCCGGCCATACTTGAACCACAATCAGGCGGATACATTCTATGTGACGTTCTGTGCACCTTATCCGGTCGTGTTCAGGTGGCCCCTTGGACTCACGACGCATTTCGACAGCATCAAAATAGTGGATGTCTTTGGCGGGGCTCTTTTCAGTGTGAATATGAAAACAACGGACTCTTTGTTGATTTCCAATGGATCGATCTACTCCTTCTTGATGTTCGCGTGGGGTCCGAGCGGCACCACCGCGGTGTACGAAGAACCCGCTCTCCCTGCGGAAAACGCTTTATATCAAAACTATCCCAATCCCTTTAACGGATCGACAAACATCCGGTACTCGGTTTCCCACGCCGAGGTTGTTCGAATAGAAATGTTCGATCTCCTCGGGCGGAAACTCAAGTCGATTGTGGACGGATTTCATGAACAAGGCAACTACAGTCTTCCTATGGAACTGAGCAATCTGCCGTCGGGTATGTACATGTACCGGATGGAGAACGGAAGCAATGTCTCAGTGCGGAAACTGGTTTTGCTTAAATGAGAACTCGGGAGGTACCGTGAACAACCTGCAACAACTCGCACAACTCGGCCAGAGCATTTGGTACGACAACATCAGTCGTGGATTAATCACGAAGGGTGAACTGAAGAAAATGGTGGACGAAGGACTGCTTGGTGTTACGTCCAATCCGACGATATTTGATAAGGCCATTTCCGGGAGCACGGACTATGACGCACAAATCCGTGAACTCGTGGAGAAGAACCCGGGTATTGATGCGGGGGAGATTATCCAGGCGTTGATGGTAAAGGATATTCAGATGGCGTGCGACGTGTTGCGGCCGGTATATGATCGGACAAAAGGGGGCGATGGCTTCATCAGTATAGAAGTCACTCCGAACAAAGCCCGCGATACAAAAGCAACCAGTCAGGAAGTGCGTGAGCTTTGGGCGAAGGTTAACAGGCCGAATCTCATGGTGAAGATTCCCTCCACCAAAGAAGGCCTCCCTGCGATTGAACAAGCGATCTATGAAGGATCTAATATCAACGTTACGCTCATCTTTTCCGTTGAGCGATATGTTGAAGTTGCGGATGCTTACATCAGGGGACTCGAACGTCGCGTGAAAGAGGGAAAGCCCGTTGATGGGATTGCGTCGGTTGCCAGTGTCTTTGTAAGCCGTATCGACACACTTGTGGATGAGTTGCTGGCGAAGAAGAACGCGGACAAGTCGTTGATGGGAAAAGTAGCAGTGGCGAACACCAAGATGGTGTATCAAGCATTCAAGCAGATGTTCGGTGCGTCGCGATTCAAAGTGCTGGAAGCAAAGGGCGCTCGCGTGCAACGTCCGCTCTGGGGCAGCACGGGCACGAAGAATCCCGCATACCCGGATCTCCTTTACGTCGACACGCTTATCGGTCCGCACACAGTTAATACCGTACCTCCTTCGACGTACACTGCCATTCTTGATCACAGTAAACCTGCGGTCACCGTCGGGAATGACCTTGAGGGAGCCGGGAACGCACTCGCTGCTGTCGCCGCCGCCGGCATTGACATGAAACTGGTGCTGCAAAAGCTTGAGGACGATGGCGTTGCCGCGTTTGAGAAATCGTTTGACGGGCTGTATGCGAATCTGACCAA
>JBJXHC010000046.1:0-41994 GCA_046160825.1 Bacteroidota bacterium
GAAGAAAATGATTTTGATGAAATAACAGATCCATCGTTCAACTATTCAAATTGTTTCAGTTGCCAACCAAGGGAAGTCTTCTGTATGCGGAAATTTGTAGTTCTGATGTGCGGTGTTATTGTGCCAATGATGATGTTCGCCCAGCCGTCTCTGGATACGTTGAGACACCTTGATGTACAGCCATTGGGAAGTTACTCTGCAATATGGGGCTATACAGCCACTGATGGAAGAGAGTACGCCCTGCTCGGGGTCAACGGCAGTTCCTCTGTACCGTATCCGGGCGGGACATCCATTATCGACATCACTGACGAGGACAACGTTCGTCAGGTGGCATTCATCCCAGGCCTGAACAGCAGTTGGCGGGAAATGAAGACCTATAAGCACTACGCATATGTTGTGACGGAAGCGGGTGGCGGTGTTCAGATCATTAACCTCAGTCAGTTACCTGATACGGCGTGGCTTGTGAGGTCGTTCAACTATTCAAATGGCGGGAAGAGCATCTCGCGATCACACAGCGTATCCCTGCATGACGGCTTCCTGTACCTGAATGGTTGTGCAAACTGGTCGCCCGGCGGCATGGTGATTTTTGATCTCAGGAATGATCCTGAGAATCCACAGTTTGCGGGGGAGTACCAACCGGAGTATATTCACGACAGCTACGTGCTGCGCGATACGATTTATGGATCGGCCATCAACAGCGGCGGCGGATTGGTTATTGCCGATGCGCGGAACAAGTCGAACATCACGCCGATTGGAAAGATCTCCTATACGGGTTCCGGCACGCACAACGCGTGGGTGACAAAGGATAGAGGATATGTCGTTACGACAGACGAGATCGGTAACACACCGAAGACATTGAAAGTGTGGAATATCCAGAATCTCCCAACCATTCCCACTACAACAACAGCAACATTTACGTCAACACCCGGACAAATCGAACACAACATTACAATACGCGGTGACTTTGCATACGTTGCCTGGTATAGCGCCGGGATGGTGGTCGTCGATCTTACAAATCCGCCTGTTCCGGTTCTCGCAGATGCATACGATACGTCTCCGAGTACAAGTGGGTACAGTGGTGTGTGGGGCGTCTATCCGTTCTTCCCTTCGGGGAAGGTCATCGCTGGCGATATGCAAAACGGTTTGTGGGTATTCCGGTTTGAAGGTCTGCAGCCACGTCAACCCGTCACCCTGCTTGAGCCACAGCACGATGATACCGTGGGAGGTCCGGTCACCCTTCGTTGGTCGAAAGCGGCAGATCTGAGCGACGATCCACATTCGTACGAGATTCATATCATCGGTGACAATGGAGATGAAATGATGACGTCCGCCGATACGGTGTTGGAAGTTCCTGATCTCCTCCCCGACCAATATACCTGGTATATCGTCACAAGAGATGAGTGGAACAATACCGCCAGTGTGGACACATTCTCATTCGTTCTTGGTAATATCAACAGTGTCACCCCGGCAGGGCAGCCCCATCATTTCCTGCTCGCACAAAATTATCCCAATCCGTTCAACCCTGTGACGCTGATTCAATATGAAATCGCGAAGGCATCTCACGTCTCACTCAAGGTGTTCAATGTGCTCGGGGAAGAAGTGGCTGAACTGGTTTCCGGTGTGAATTCCCCCGGAGTGTACCAGGTCAGTTTTGATGCAGAAAGGCTTGCAAGCGGGTTGTATTTCTACCGGCTACAGGCAGATGGTTTCGTGCAAACGCGAAAGATGGTCGTGATGCGGTGACCTGGGTTCCAGCAAGCCCTCCTCCTTCCTGGGGTGGGGCTTGCTATGTTCGCATGCCGTCGGGTTTTCGCGGTTGCTTTTCTTAATGAGGTTTGTTAAGTTCGACGTGGCAACAAATTGTTGCCGTGCAGTAGATGTCATCCCACCATCGTCCTTGTCGCAGCGTGGCAGCATGCTGGCTCCAACAGCAAGGACAAGCTGAAGACGATTGATGCGGCCCTACAGTGTTGATGAGATACGCCGGTGTTTTTCCACTTCGACGGATTTCAACGAGATCTTCGACGCATTCCAATCCGCAATTTCCCAGAACCTGAAAGATGTTGAGCCGTACCGGCTCTTGTTCTGGAATCATTCCCTGACTCCCGACGAGGTACGACTTTTTGGTGAAAAGTTGGCGCAGGAGTTTCCCGACCTTGCCTATGACGTGTATCTCTGGCTTGCCAGCGTGTTTGAAGTGACCTATTCTACCAGCGACAACTATGAGCTCGCTCTTTATTATTACAAGAAGGCCGCGCTCGCACGTCCGGATGAACTCGATCCGTATCTCGACGCTTGCGACTGCTATGAACCCGACCTGAATATCCCGCCTCTGAGCAGTTTGATTGAGTTCGTGAAGCATGGTGCTCAACGTGTGCGTAACCCGCGCAGTTTGTACAAGCGGCTTGCGCATCTCTATGAGCTTGCCGGAGAAATGGAACTGGGCGAATTCTATCGCCGCAAATCGGTCGAAGATCATCCCCCCGCAACAGATTCCGGAACGGACACCGCCGCATCTGAATGAAGGAAGCCCGCGGGTACATTATGATCCTGGGTGCGGCGCTCTTCTGGGGCCTTTCCGCAACGGCCGCCAAGTCTCTGCTCAACCGGCAGATTGATACGATTCTCCTTGTGCAATCCCGTGTGACATTCACCTTTCTGCTGATGGTTGCATTCATCGTTGTCTTCAAACGTGAACTGCTGATTGTACGGTTTCATGATCTGTGGAAATTCGCGTTGGTGGGAATTATCGGTGTTGCCGGAGCGAACGTCACGTACTACTTCACGATCAGAGAGAGCACCGTTGCCACAGGTATCCTGATCCAATACACAGCCCCGCTTCTGGTGATGGGATACGCCGCCGTGACGAAAGAGGAAACAATCACTTCCATCAAAATCATCGCAGCGATACTCTCTCTCGCCGGGTGTTTTCTCGCTGTCGGTGCGTATGATGCTCAAGTGTTAAAGATTAGTCCGTTCGGTCTGCTTACCGGACTTGGCTCCATCATCTGTTTCGCATTCCTGAATATTTTCACACGCCACGTTCTTTCGTCATTCAACCTCTGGACGGTGATCGTATACTCCATGGGTTTTGCAAGCGCATTCTGGATGGTGGTGAATCCACCGTGGAGAATAATTGCACAAAGCCCCTCGTCGGATATCTGGGGGGCGCTCTTCCTGCTTGCGATTGTCTCAATCCTGATTCCCCATTCGCTCTACTTCAGCGGTCTCCGGTATGTAGTCCCATCGCGAGCAATCATCACCAGTACGTTTGAACCTATTGTTGCCATCATCTCGGCGACATGGTTTCTGCAGGAGTTTCTTGAACCGTTACAGATTGCAGGTGCAGTCATTGTTCTCGCAGCAATTATTCTGTTGCAGGTGAGAAAGGAAACCCCGTACAGCCCGGCCATGGAAAGTAACCATTGATGGCTCGAACAGACCGGCGGAGCGAAAAGATTCGGCAGGTGTTGGCGTACCGGCAACCGGACCTTACAGTGATCATCGAGAATGTTCATGATCCCCATAATGTCAGTGCAATGTTCAGGTCATGCGATGCGGTTGGTGTGATGCAGGTGGAGCTGCTCTATACCGTCGAGAAATTTCCGCGTATCGGCAAGAAAAGTTCTTCCAGTGCCAACAAATGGCTGGACCGCCGAAAGCACACTGCCGTTGCGGAGTGTTATTCGCTCTTAAGAAGCGAAGGGTTTCGCGTGTTTGCCTCGCGTCTCGATCCCAATGCTCATTCCCTCTTCGATCTCGACCTCGTCTCACCCGTTGCATTGGTTTTCGGTAACGAGCATCGCGGCGTTTCCGATGAAGCTGCAGCCCTGGCAGACGGGACATTTCTTATTCCCATGCGGGGAATGATCCAGAGTTTGAATGTTTCCGTCGCGTGTGCCGTGTCGTTGTATGAAGCTTTGCGACAGCGCAACGCACCAGGCGGAAACCAACGCCCGAAGTGTGATGACCATCGACGCCAAATATTGTTCGACGATTGGATCAAACGGTGATTTTCCCCAGCTCTTTGTTAATAGTATAAGACCCCCTTCCATCACAGAGATCCGCCATTCGGTCAAACGGGACGCCCGCCTACGGTGAGGCAGGCTTGAACCTACTCCTCAGAGACTAAAAGTAGTAGGACAAACGTCTCCGTTTGTCCACTGTGGCGTAATTAGGGGCTTTCTTGCTTTGCCGAAAGCGATTGGGTATATTCCTGTCAGTGATTCTCCGATTATCGTATGATTGAGAGTAACTTTTAGTCCTGCTGTATCGTAACACCGTTCATATGAACCGGAGAAAGTACAGGCAGAATCATGGGTGAACAAGATCCACAGAGTGTTGGGTTCCTGGGATTGAATGTCGTGCTCGTTGGTGCAATTGTCCTTGTAGCCTTCGGATATCTTCTTGTGTTGGTGAGGAGAAGGTGGAAGCATGGCTTCCTTCACCGAGGTGAACGAAAGCGAAAAGTCTGATATTCAGGAGCAATCAAGTTCTCAAGAAGGCGGCCACCGGCCGCCTTCTTTTGTTTCAGCTTCTTGAAAGTCCCGGCACTTTTGACTACCATCATGCGTTGGAAGGTATGAATAACAACAAATACCGGACGCTCATGCGACTATGTGTCACCATGCTGTTCCTCCTGTTCGTTTCCGCTACCGCTTTCCCATCTTTTGCTTCAGATGGTCATCATACCAAGGTCTCGCTCGTTGCCGATGTCCGTTCCGTCCAGCCGGGCTCTGAGTTCATCGTCGGCGTGTTGATGAAAATGGATCCGGGTTGGCACACCTATTGGCTGAACGGTGGAGAAGCCGGCTTGCCGACAAAGATCCAGTGGACTCTTCCCGATGGGATCACAACAGGAGATATCCGGTGGCCCCTTCCGCATAAGTACATCGAAGCAGGCGACGTTCTCACGTATGGCTATGAGAAAGAGAATATGCTGCTTGTGCCGATGAAAGCATCGACCACTCTTGTGCCGGGCCAAACCATCACCCTCACGGCGAAAATTGATTGGCTTGAGTGTGAACACATCTGTGTTCCGGGCGCTGCAACGGTTTCGCTCGTCCTTCAGGTGATGTCAGCACCTCCAGCGGGCATCCGTGATTCTTTGGTTCAGTATTATGCACGTCAGGTCCCCGCGCCAATTCCTCCAGCATCGGACATCAACCTTGTTTCCGAAACACGTGACGGCAAGGTGATTCTTGTCGTTAAGCCGAAGGAGGGGAAGTTTGCATCCGAGAATTCTCCCGATTTCTATCCATATGGGTTTGACGATATCATCGTGGGAAGAACGAGTGTGAAGGCTTCGTCCGTTGAAGCAACACTGGAAATTCCATTGGCAGCGTTCGAGCAGGTTACCGATTCTCGCGTGTTTACTGGCGTGCTTGTGTATCAGCTCGAATCCGGGCAACGCCAGTCGTGGGTGATCGATGTTCCGCTCCCGACGGAATTCCTTTCCACTCTCAATTCAGCCTTGCCTTCCACAGGGAGTGTCCTCGACCGGCAGTTTGTCGATACCGCCGCGGATGACACACCGCTGTACCTCTACATCCTGTTTGCCATCATCGGCGGCCTGTTGTTGAATATCATGCCATGTGTGTTGCCGGTGATTGCACTCAAGATATTTGGCCTTGTGAAGATTGCAGGAGACTCGCCGGCAAAGGTGAAGCGCCTCGGCTGGATGTTCTCCCTCGGGATTCTCGTCTCGTTCCTCGCTCTCGCAGTGTTGGTGATCGCGTTGCAAAGTGCTGGGGAACAGGTCGGCTGGGGATTCCAGTTTCAGGAACCAGTGTTTGTCATGATTATGTGTACAATCGTGTTCGTATTCGGATTGAGTCTGTTCGGAGTTTTTGAGATTCGTCTCCCGGGTTCGGCTGCATCAAAGATCGGGGAAGTGCTCGCGGGTCAGGAAACAAAAAGAAAGGGATATGCCGCGTCCTTTGCTGAAGGTGTCTTCGCGACAATCCTCGCTACACCATGTACGGCACCGTTTCTCGGCTCCGCTCTCGGGTTTGCGTTTGCACAACCGTGGTGGGTTATCCTATTGATCTTCACCAGCGTATCGTTCGGCATGGCGTTGCCGTATCTTATCCTCACCACCAAACCCTCGTGGATGAAATTTCTTCCAAAGCCCGGTGCGTGGATGGAATCAGCCAAGCAATTCATGGGTTTCCTGATGATGGGCACGCTGATCTGGCTACTATTCATTCTGGGGAACCAGATGGGCATGGAAGCCGTGATCTGGACAAGTGCTTTCTTGCTCATGGTCGGACTTGCTTGCTGGCTGGTCGGCCGATTTGCCACTCTCACCGCCTCGCGGGGACGCGTGATGGTAATATGGAGTATTGCACTCCTTGCGGTGATAGTGGGATATGCGTTGTTCCTTAGTGACGTTGTCGCTGCGCGCGACGTCCTTGGACCATCCGGCTCATCGTCAATGCAGGGAAATACAAAGAAAGGAATTCAGTGGGAATCCTTCACGGTCGCCAAACTCGATGCGTATCTCAACGAGGGGAAACCGGTTTTTATAGACTTCACCGCCGACTGGTGTCTCACCTGCAAAGTGAACGAGAAAACAGTGCTGGCTGATGACGAAGTGATCGAGAGATTCAGATCGTCAGGGATTGTTTCTCTCAAAGCAGACTGGACAAACCGCAACCCGGAGATTACCCAATTGCTTGCCAAGTTCGGCCGGTCTGGGGTTCCGTTGTATGTTGTTTTTCCGGCAGGTAAGCCGGGTGAACCAATCGTTCTCCCCGAGGTGATAACGACGGGCATTGTACTTGAAGCGCTTGACCGCGCACATTCTGTCACTTCTACGGCTATAACAAACTAGCCGGTGCTCACAACTTCGTTGAGGGATTTCTAGAACTCATTCAGTTTGTGTTTCCGGTCGAATTACTTTCCCCGACCGGCCTTGTTGCTTACCACACCTTCCATCTTCAACGGGTTACCCATTCATGACAAAGGAAGAGCAACGACTTCAGGAATCCAGGGATCGACAAACCCATTGGAAACGCTGGGGACCTTACCTGAGTGAACGGGCTTGGGGGACCGTGCGTGAAGATTATAGTTCAAACGGTGAGGCATGGCACTATCTCACGCATGAACAGGCAATCTCCAAGGCATACCGTTGGGGTGAAGATGGTTTGGCAGGCATCTGCGACCGCCACCAACTCGTTTGCTTTGCTGTTGCGTTGTGGAATGGGAAAGATCCCATACTCAAAGAACGGGCATTCGGTCTTTCGAGTCCTGAGGGCAACCATGGAGAAGATGTGAAGGAGGAGTTCTTTTATCTTGATTCCACTCCGACACACTCGTACATGAAGTATCTGTATAAGTACCCCCACGCAGAATTTCCCTATGCGTTGCTGAGGGATGAGAACAGCCGCAGGGATCGAACGGAGTCTGAGTTCGAGCTGGCAGACACGGGTGTCTTCAGTGAAAACAGGTACTTTGATGTGGTGGTGGAGTACGCGAAGGAAACGTTCGAAGACATCTGCATCAGAATTACTGTAACAAACCGCGGCTCCGAGCGCGCAGGGCTCGATGTTCTTCCGACGATTTGGTTCCGGAACACATGGTCGTGGGGAAATGGCGAGAGGAAGCCGTCATTGAAACGCGCACAGAAGAACACCATCGCGCTCGATCATCCGAAATTGGGAACACGCACGTTCTTCTGTGAGAAGCCGGATGAGTTGTTGTTCACGGAAAACGAGACAAATGTCTCCCGTCTGTACGGTGTTCCGAATCCTGCCCCGTACGTGAAGGACGCCTTCCATGAGTACATCATTCGTGGTGTGGAGGAAGCAGTGAACCCTGACGGCACCGGAACAAAAGCCGCCGCCCGTTATCATCTCGAAATTGAACCAGGAGACTCGCAAGTAATCAAGCTCCGGCTTGCCGACGGTGAACGGACGTTCACAGATTTCGATCAAGTATTCAAGCAGCGGATTCAAGAGGCGGATGAATTTTACGAGTCGCTCTCTCCCGCCGACGCATCGGAGGATGCGCGCAGAGTGCAACGACAGGCTTTTGCAGGTATGCTCTGGAGTAAGCAGTTCTATTATTATGATGTGAAGACCTGGCTACGTGGTGACACCGCCATGCCGCCCCCACCACCGGAACGACAGCGTGGCCGCAACGCGGACTGGCAGCACCTCTATAACTCCGATATCATCTCGATGCCCGATAAATGGGAATATCCCTGGTATGCTGCGTGGGACCTGGCGTTCCATTGTATTCCGCTTGCGCTCGTCGATCCGGATTTTGCCAAGGAACAACTCGTGCTCATGCTGCGCGAGTGGTACATGCACCCGAACGGCCAGATACCGGCCTACGAATGGAACTTCGGCGACGTCAATCCTCCGGTGCATGCATGGGCCTGCTGGCGTGTGTATAAAATCGACAAGAAGCGGACGGGTAAGCCCGACCGTCTGTTCCTCGAACGTGTATTTCAGAAACTCCTTCTGAACTTTACATGGTGGGTGAACAGGAAGGATGAAGAGGGGCACAACCTCTTTCAGGGAGGGTTCCTTGGCCTCGACAACATCGGTGTGTTCGACCGATCCGCGCCGCTTCCCACTGGCGGGCACATCGAACAATCAGATGGGACAAGCTGGATGGCGATGTACACGCTCAACATGCTCGCCATTGCAATGGAACTCGCCCAGGAAAATCCCGCATACGAGGATGTCGCCAGCAAGTTCTTCGAGCACTTCGTTCATATCACACATGCGATGAACCACCTCGGCAACGAGAACCTTGGCTTGTGGGATCGTGAAGACGGATTTTATTACGATGTACTGCATCTCCCCAACGGTACGCGTCGGGCATTGAAGATTCGCTCAATGGTCGGCATCATCCCCCTTTTTGCAGTGGAAACGCTCGAACCTGAAATGATGGAACATCTTCCGGGCTTCATGCGACGCATGGAATGGTTCCTCAACAACACCGAAGATATCCACAAGCACATTGATATGCAGATGCTTCCCGGCAAACGCCGCCGCTTGCTGCTCTCCGTTGTGAATATGACCCGACTTCCCCGCGTTCTTCACTATATGCTGGATGAGAACGAGTTCCTTTCATCGTATGGCATCAGGAGTCTCTCGCGGTATCACAAGGATCATCCGTACCGCCTGGTCTTCGACGGCCAGGAGCACCGCGTGGATTATGATCCGGCGGAATCATCCACACCGTTGTTCGGAGGCAACTCCAACTGGCGCGGACCGATCTGGTTTCCGGTGAATTATCTTCTGATAGAATCGTTGCAGAAATTCCACCACTTTGCAGGAGATGAATATACTGTGGAGTTCCCGACCGGCTCCGGCAGAAAGGCGACATTGTGGGAGGTGGCAGGAGAAATTTCGCGCCGGCTCAGTCGGTTGTTCCTTGCCGATGTGCAGGGACACAGAGCTGCAAACGGAAGTGATGAATTCCGAACCGATCCGCAGTGGTCCGGTCTTGTCAATTTCCATGAGTATTTCCATGGAGACAACGGTAAGGGGCTCGGTGCAACGCATCAAACTGGTTGGACGGGTCTCGTAGCGAAGCTCTTGCAGCAAAGTGGAGAGTAAGGGAAAATCATTAAGGCCGACGACCCTTTACCGGCGATAGTGAGGAAAGGGAGGATCACGAACTAATTCCCCGGCGCTGCTTGTTTCATCATTGCTACCGCTTGCTGTCCAGATCGCATCATGAGCCCTGCTTCCGAGTTGAAACTCACGACCTTCATCCCGCGCTTCGTCCAGTGAATGGCCGCATCAAGATCGTTCATGTGAATGGCGGGAATGACGGCGTGCTTCCGGCACGCTTCAAGCGTTTTCTCAATCGCCGAATTGAGGACCGGACTCTCCATCTGTCCCGCCACGCCGAGCGCTACGGAAAGATCGGTCGGTCCGACAAGCGCGGCATCCACTCCTTTGACTGCAAGGATGTCGTCCATGTGTGTCAGAGCTTCTACGGTTTCAATTTGAACGACGAGCATGCTCTCGTCATTTGCTGTCGATAACGCTTCGTCCACCTTGCCGGATTTGAACTCTGTATGTCCTCTTGCAACGACACTACCTCGTCTTCCCATCGGCGGATATTTCATTATACTCACGGCATCCATAACCTGTTGCGGGTGAGTGACGCGTGGAATCATGATGCCCTGCGCGCCGCCGTCAAGCGCTTGTGTAATGTGCGCGTAGGTGATCTCGGGAACGCGAACAATGGGTGTTACGCCAAGCTGTCGCGCAGCCCGGCTCAAGTCTGCGATTGTTTCAACAGTGAACGGCCCGTGCTCGTTGTCGATCAACACGAAATCAAAACCGGAGTTGGCGAGCAATTGCATCACCGATGGTTGGCGGATTTCCACCAGCATTGTGCCGAAGACAGTCTTGCCGTTCTTGAGCGCGGTTTTGAGTTTATTGGGTGGAATAAGAGAATTGACCATGATTCCTTCGGTGATAAATGGAGATTCGGTTGCGACGCTAAGGTAGGGAGAAGGCCGGAGAAGTTCAATGAAGGATGGGAATTTGTGTTCCTTCTGTGCTATATTTCCTTCCATAAATAAATAAGTCCCACTGGAGATTTCATGTCATCTTTAACTCAATCCGCCGCCTGGAAGAAACTTGAATCACACCACGCAAGCATTGCTCCACTGCACATGCGCGAGATGTTCGCTGCCGATCGGCACAGGTTCGACACGTTCTCCATTCGCTGGCAGGATTTCTTGCTGGACTATTCAAAGAACCGCGTCACAGCGGAAACCATGAAACTCCTCTTCGATCTCGCCCGTCAGTCGGATGTTGAAGGATGGCGGGAGAAGATGTTCGCCGGAGAGAAGATCAATTTCACGGAGAAGAGGGCAGTACTTCACACTGCGCTACGCAACCGTTCCAACCGTCCGGTAGTGGTTGACGGAAAGGACGTCATGCCGGACGTCAATCGTGTAATCGCACAGATGAAGGCATTCAGCGATGCAGTGCGGAGTGGAGCTTGGAAGGGCTACACCGGCAAACCGATTACCGACGTGGTCAATATTGGTATCGGCGGCTCGGACCTTGGTCCGGTGATGGTAACGGAAGCATTGAAGCCGTATGCGAAGCAAGGACTCAGTATGCATTTCGTCTCCAATATCGACGGGACGCATATTGCCGAGACGCTGAAAAAGTTGAATCCGGAGACAGCGCTGTTTCTTATCGCCTCCAAGACATTTACCACGCAGGAGACGATGACGAATGCAGAAACGGCGCGGAGTTGGTTTCTCGTATCAGCGAATGATCCAGCTACCGTTGCAAAGCACTTTGTCGCGCTCTCCACCAACACGAAGGAAGTGGTGAAGTTCGGTATCGACCCGAAAAATATGTTCGAGTTCTGGGATTGGGTGGGAGGGCGGTATTCGCTCTGGTCGGCTATCGGACTTTTGATTGCCGTGTGCATTGGATTTGAGAACTTCGAGGAGCTGCTCACCGGTGCATACGAGATGGATGAGCACTTTCGTTCCGAGCCGCTTGAGAAAAACATGCCGGTGATTCTTGCCCTTCTCGGCATCTGGTACAATAATTTCTTCGGTGCGCAGACGCATGCCATCCTGCCGTATGACCAGTACCTGCACAGGTTCGCGGCGTACTTCCAACAGGGAGACATGGAAAGCAACGGGAAGTTCGTTGACCGGAACGGCAACAGAGTTGACTATTCAACGGGCCCGGTCATCTGGGGTGAGCCGGGGACCAACGGTCAGCATGCGTTTTATCAGCTCATCCATCAGGGGAAGAAGCTGATACCGTGCGATTTCATTGTACCGATTGAATCGCATAATCCGCTGGGCGATCACCACGTAATCCTCTTATCTAATTTCTTCGCGCAGACCGAGGCGTTGATGAAGGGGAAAACACCTGATGAAGCACGCAAGGAGATTCTGGATTCCGGATTCAAGGGAGAAGCGGTCGAGACTCTGTTGCCGCACAAGGTATTTGAAGGTAATCGCCCCACAAATTCCATTCTCGTGAAGAAACTCACTCCACGTACACTCGGTTCACTCATCGCTCTTTATGAACACAAGATATTTGTGCAGGGAATGATCTGGAACATCAATCCGTACGACCAATGGGGAGTTGAGCTGGGGAAGCAACTCGCGAAGACGATACTAGCGGAATTGAAATCCGGGGATCCAGTCACTTCTCACGACGCATCGACGAACGGGCTGATCAATTATTACAAGGACATAAAGCATAGCGACTGAGAAGGTGTGCGAAGCCGTGTCCTACTTTCTTTGAGGACCAAAGAAAGTAGGCAAAGAAAGTCTTCCCGAAATCGCAACACACATTCTCAGAGAATGTCACACTCATCGGCATACGATTTCAACACACTTCAAAAAGCAGTAAGCATTGAAATCGCAAGCATAGTTGTTTTTCCTCCCTCCCGCCATCGATTTCGGGAGGGCTCAGAGTGTGGAGGGCGCGAATGAAGGGCTTCAGTTGAGAAATTGACTTGTCAATTATTTAAGGCAAAGAACAAGTGACTCGGTTAGCACGTACTATTGCTGTGATTTCGCGCTTAGTCCTCGTTCTTGCCTTGTCGGGTTGTTCATCGGTTCAGGAAATACTCCATCCTCCATATTCACAGCTTCCGCGTCTTGTCTCTTCACCTTCCATTGTATTCATCAGTGATACACAAGCACCGCTGGGGATTGAGACGCTCTGGCAAACATATGATGACAACGAAGTGGCCACAGAAAAAATCTTCGAAGCAATTGAGCGTGATACGCAATGCGCAGCCGTATTTCACCTCGGAGATATTACGGCAGCGGGTTCAATCGACTCCTACTGGCATGGGTTTGATGACGCAACGCAAGGATTGCGAGAGGCAGGTATCCCATTGTATCCCGCGTTTGGCAACCATGAGTACATGGTGGTTCCGGGAGGTGGAGAAGAAAACACCCTCCGCCGATTTCCGTTCCTTTCACCGTCCTGGTATCAACGAAGGATCGGAAGTGTGGCGGTACTGATCCTCAACTCCAATTTCTCACAACTCACTCCTGATGAACGTCATGCACAAGGAGAATGGTACGAGCGGACGCTTCGCGAATTGGACGCGGACAGTTCAGTTGCAATCGTTCTGGTTGGCTGCCATCATCCTCCATACACCAACAGCAAGGTTGTTGAACCGGATGTGGAAGTACAGGGGAAGTTCGTTCCTGCATTTATCCGATCTGAAAAAGCGCAATTGTTTCTTAGCGGTCACGCTCACGCATTTGAACATTTCCGGATTAGTGGAAAGGATTTTCTCGTCATCGGCGGAGCGGGAGGATTGCTGCATCCGTTGCTCCAGGGAACAGACCGTCGTTATGAAGACCTGTTTGTCTGGCAGGGAGAACGCCGGTTTTTCCACTATGTGCGGCTCTCGATTGAACAGGAGACGCTCAGTGTGAACGTCATGCGGCTTGTTGATGACAAGACAAGCTTCGAAATCGCGCATGAACTCAGGATTTCATTGAAACGGTGAGGCTGATACACCAGCGGTGATCACTCACGCAGGAATGCATCCACAACACGGTAGACCTGTTCGGGATTGTCGTACCACATGAAGAGACGCGTGTCCGGCACAACATGAAATTGAAACATGCGGTTGCCTGACTCGCGCGCATCCTTCCACGTTTCTTGATGAAAATACCGGAGGTAAGCCTTCACCGGGTTTGCGGATGTTGTATCGATTGCTGGATCATGGCCCGGCAGAATTCCTTTGAAATCAGGGATGAGAACCAATGTCGGAGTTTTCAACTCTTTATACTGCAATGCGACATCGTATGCCATCCATTCTATTAGGTACCGGACCATTACATGCAAAGGGACATCCGCCGATTCCTGGAAGAGGCGGTCACCCAAAATCGCATCCCTGCAGTAATCTTCGGATGTCCACATATTCGCATCCCACGTCTTCTTCGTCACCGTCTTGAACCATCGTGGTGCCCAGAACACATCGACCGCTCTGCCGCGTTCTTCCGGAGTATACTTCTTCTCCTGCGTCCAGGACCATTGTCCATCGACCTGGGTCGCATAGTAGCGATACGGAGACCCGCCTGCGATAATCACCCTGCCGATTTTCTCCGGATGGTTCAACGCAAGGTCCAGAGCCACCTGCGTTCCCGTAACAAAATGTGCGATGATAACCGGTTTGTCCATGTTCTCATGTTCGATCAGGTTGAGTAATCCCGTAACAATACCATTCGTCCAGGTCAGTTTGGAGTAAGTGGTGCCGCTGTCTGGCATGGGTGGTGCGGGAGTGCCTCCAAACCCTGCAGGTGTGACGGAATACACGGTGTATTCGCTCTCGTACCTGTCGCTCAAACCGGCAAACACGTCACCTCCAAAGCCGAGCCCCGGAATGAGTATCATGCTTTGTTTTCCAGAGCCGGACTTCTTGACTCTGCCAAGCTCACCGATTGCGCATGTCCGATACTCTTGCGGATGTACCAGGTTGTTGAGTGTTGAGTCTTGCAGTGTCGGGGTGTTCTGTGCAAGAGTCTGGGTGAGCTGAATAGATATCAGACACACTATAAGAATAGGGATCTTCGGCATGAGGTGGGTTCTGTTGTTAGTTATGATGATTTCGAGTGTTTGATTTCTATTTGACAAAAGGATCTCTCCTGACATACGGACGATCTCATCCGTTTGTTGCTTGTCGCCGTGGGGTTCAACTCCTTGACTTTACCCGCGCAGACTCCTACCTTGTTCCAAAGTTCTCTGACATGTTGGTAGTGCGAACGGGTATGATCCAGGGACAAGTTCTCCTCTGATCAATCAAGGTTTCCCCCATTGAACCTGCGACAGCGTAGTGTCAGATTTCCATGGATGACCGCCGCAACGGCCTCGTCGTTCTATCAGCGTCATGTTCCCTTCATATCATTCCTTCTTATTTACTCTCTCTTATATGCCGGGTGCGAGACCAGTCAGGCCCCGGACACCACACCACCCGTCTGTAATGAATCGTTGACACTCGCCGAAGTGCAGCAACTCGTCCGTCAGGCAGTCGAGATTGCTGAACGGGTGCAACGGAACGTAACAGTGGCGGTCACTGACCGCGAGGGAAACACGCTGGCAGTTTTTGAGATGACGGGGACAAGCGGCGATTCCGTCGTTTCCATTACCAAAGCGCGCACAGCCGCATATCTGAGCAGCAACCAGCACGCATTTTCAACGCTTACCGCCTGCTTCATTACCAGATCGCATTTCCCTCCGGGAGTCTCGAACACACCAGCAGGCCCGTTATTCGGCGTCGGGTTCTCCAACCTGCCTGACGGCGACATCCAGCCGAACGGCAGTAAACTCAACGACAGACCGGGCGGGATACCTGTCTACAAAAGTGGATGCCTTGTTGGTGGTGTCGGAATTTCCGGGGCGGGTGAGGGTTTTGACGCGGTAACGTGCTCGGGGGTAACGCAGGATGAGGTGATAGCGCTCGGTGCAGTGATCGGATTCAGTGTACCCGACGAAAAACGTGGAGATAATATTTTCATCGATGGCATACGTTTCCTGCTCACCAACGCTTCGGTGCCCGTAGGCAACTTTGACTCGGGATTCGATCTCTCTTCCCGCGGCACGTTTACCGTAGCCGCGCAGGCAGCTCCATCGAAACGGTTCCCCGATGAAGGTGTTGTACTTCTTGGAGTAGTTGGTGGAATACCGTACGATTTTCCAATCACAGCGGGAAGTATTTTAACGGCAGCAGACGTTGACCGTATTATCCGTCAGGCGGCTGCGCAGGCTGCTCGAACTCGGGCAGCGATCCGACGTCCGCTCGGAAGTCCCGCACAAGTATTTATCTCGGTGGTTGACACCGACGGAACCGTTTTGGGTATCTGGCGCACTCCGGAAGCAACACTCTTCAGCTACGACGTGTCGGCGCAGAAAGCAAGAACCGTAGTCGCGTATTCACGCGCCGATCATCCACTCGGCAGCCGTCTCCGCACCGTACTCGGACTTGCACCTACGAATGAAATTGCCATCACCACCCGCGCAATCGGGTTCCTGAGTCAGGATTTCTTTCCGCCGGGAATCGATCGCACCACGCTTGGTGATCCGGTTATTCCGGGGCCGCTCTTTCAGGGGCCGAATTTTCAATTGCAGGATAGTCTGGGGCTGAATCCTTTCGGCAACGGCATCACCATCTTTCCGGGAGGTATCCCTCTCTATAAAAACGGAGTGCTGGCCGGTGGCATTGGTATCAGTGGCGACGGTGTGGATCAGGACGACCTGATTGCGTTTGCCGGCTCGCAAGGGTTTGAACCGCCACCGGGAATACGTTGCGACCGATTCTTTTTCGACGAAGTACGTTTGCCTTACATCAAGACTCCCCGGCAACCAGAGCTATGACCTTCAAGCGCTACGTCCTCATTGCTATTTCTTGTCTTCCCGGGTTGTTTGCTTGTGCCCAGTCTGATACGACAGTCGCGGCACAGCAAGACTCTGCCGCGATCGTGCAAGCGGATACATTGCAGGATCTCCCCGACTTCGAAGTGATCGAAGACCGGTGGCGCAAGATCAAGCCACCGCCGTACGAGTTAAATGTCGACGGGAGCATTCTCGATCCCTACAATCAGAATATCCTCAAAGGCGATTATCCGATCCTCGGTCAGAATACATTTCTGGTACTGACTGCAACATCGGATAACTTGCTTGAAGCAGCGCGCGCGCCAACGCCCAGCGGCGTTAGCGCTCTTGATCCGGGAAGCCTGGAGTTCTTTGGTCGGGGCGAGCGTTTCTTTGCCAGTGCAAACATCAAACTGGGCATCGAATTGTATCAGGGAGACGTCGCGTTCCGTCCTCGTGATTGGGAGTTGAAAGTCACGACGGTGTTCAATTACAATTACGTCAAGTTCAGAGAACACAACGCCGTCAATTTCAATGTGAAGAAGGGTGATCACAGGGGAGTCGGGCACGTGGGTTTCCAGGAGTTGTCGGTTGAGAAACACTTGTTTGATGTGAGTGACCGCTATGATTTTGTATCGCTCAAACTTGGCATCCAGCCCTTTGGGTCTGACTTCCGACGTTTCATTTTCGCCGACTACAACCTTGGCGCACGACTGCTCGGAAGTTTCGCTAACAATCGTTTTCAGTACAACCTGATCTTTCTGCCGATGTTGGAGAAGGAAACCAACAGCGAGCTGAATACCGTGTTCGACGACCGTGAGCAGGATGTTCTCATTGCCAACTTATATATTCAGGACTTTGCCACGCTCGGATACACAACGCAGTTCAGCTTTCATTACAATCACGACAAACCGACTTTGCATTTCGACGAGAACGGATTTCCAGTCCGGCCTGCTGTGATAGGGAATGTGCGACCGCACGAGATCACTGCGTACTATCTGGGCTGGGCCGGGGACGGGCACTTCGGGAGATTGAACATCTCTCATGCTCTCTATTACGCTTTCGGCGAAGACGACTTCAACTCGATTGCGGGGCGTTCCATCGACCTCAGTGCGATGATGGGTGCTTTAGAGCTGTCGTATGACAAGGACTGGATGCGATTCAAGGCTTCGGTGTTCTGGGCCTCCGGTGACAAGGATCCGATGGACGACGCGGGAGAGGGCTTTGACGCGATTCTCGATCAGCCGTTCTTCGCGGGCGGGCCGTTCAGTTATTGGAACGGGCAGGGAATCCGTTTGCAGGGAGTGGGACTTGTGCAGAAGCAAAGTCTCCTCCCGTCACTTCGCAGCAGCAAGATCGAGGGACAGGCGAATTTTGTGAATCCGGGCCTCTGGCTTTTTAATTTGGGATATGACGCTGAACTGACGCCGAAGTTCAAGGCACTCGTGAATGTGAATTATCTCCGTTTTGCATACACAAGCACTCTTGAGAACTTCGTCAATCAACCAGCTATCGGGAATGACATCGGATTTGATTGCAGTCTTGGGTTGATCTACAGACCGTTTTTGAACAACAACTCAATTCTTTCGCTTGGTGTTTCCACCCTTTTGCCTGGAGAGGGGTTCGAGGATTTGTACCAGACCACAGATATGCAGTTTGCTGTATTTACATCGCTGGTGTTCACTTATTGAAGCCGCTGAAGCGGCTTGCAAGGAGGAACGGGTTTCCTTTGATACCCATGACTGAAGTCATGGGTTGACCTCGAGAGTACATTGAAGCTGCTCAAGCGGCTTGCCAGGAGGAAGCGGTTTCCTTTGGTACCCACGGCTGAAGTCATGGTTAATCTCGAGAGCTACAAGCCTTTTTGACGTGGACGCGTACAGTACGGACCCGAACCCACGACTTTAGTCGTGGGGATTGCGGAACAAAGCAACGGTTTTAAGCCAAGGCAATCCGAACGATGGCACACTCTCTCGTAAAAGTATATATACACTACGTCTGGACAACAAAGAACCGTCAGCGGGTGCTGGTGGGTGACGGAAGCAGAGTTGTGGAAGACCATCTTGCCGCGTACGCAAAAGAAAAGAGCATTCACATTGATGCGCTTAATGTTCAACCTGAACACGTTCACGTGCTTGTTAAGCTTGAGCATGATCAGCGGATTGATGATGTTGTGAAATTCCTAAAGGGAGAGTCTTCACACTGGATTAACAACAAGGACATCCTTCTGGGGAAGTTTTCATGGCAGACAGGATATGCAGCGTTCTCTGTTGCCTATGGCAGTATTGATGCGGTGAGACACTACATTCTGAAATCAGGATGAACATCACCGGCGAAAATCGTTTACAGATGAATTGGAGCTAATGCTACAAGAAGCCGGATACGCCGACCAGGAAATTACCGAGATCCTCCGGCTCGACAGTTGAACCTTCTGGAAGTCGCGGAATCAGAGATTGTGAACACACGCTACACCCGTGCGGGACATCAAACTTTGCCCACGACTTTAGTCGTGGGATTGTGGAATAAAAGTAAAGCATAGAAACCGTTTCAACGGTTTGAAACCAGGGATTCAGACATGCGCTTGACATCAGTATTCATATCGATCATCCTCATAACAACGTCGCTCTTTGCGCAGGAAGGAAACCTGATCACGCAGACGGCTGAAGAGGCACTTCGCAAGAGCCAGGGATGCCTCACATGTCACGGTGGCGTCGAGCCGATGCACAAGAACGAAGCCGTGAAGCTCGGATGCACAGATTGTCATGGCGGGAATGCCGGCGCTACTACGAGCGAAGCTGCACATGTGAAACCGCGCTTCCCTGACGCGTGGAAAACATCCGCTAATCCCGAGCGTTCATACACACTCTTGAACCGTGAAGATCCGGCCTTTATCAAGTTTGTGAACCCCGGCGATCTGCGCGTTGCGGACGAAGCGTGCGGGTCGTGTCATAAACAGGATGTGTACAACGTCCGCAAGAGTTTGATGACGACCTCCACACTTTTATGGGGAGGAGCGGCGTACAACAACGGTGTAGTGTCGGCGAAGACTTATTTCTTCGGCGAGAGCTACAGCAAGGACGGTAAACCCCAACGCATCAACACGGTGCCTGCTCCAACGATGGAGGAATTGAAAAAAGGGATCATCCCGTTCGTTGTTCCGCTGCCGCGCTGGGAGATTACGCAGGTAACGGACAACTTCCGCGCGTTTGAGCGCGGAGGCAAGGTTTCCCGTGCAAATCCATCGGAGATCGGCGTTCCAAATCCGCTTGAAGAGCCGGGCCGCCCTGATATGAAAACAAGCGACCGCGGACTTGGTACGCAACTCCGCATCAGCTCGCCTGTTTTGAATATCCACAAAACTCGCCTCAACGATCCGCACCTATCATTCATGGGTACGAATGATCATCCCGGCGATTATCGTTCCAGTGGATGCACAGGCTGCCATGTGGTATATGCCAATGACCGTTCGCCGGTGAACTCCGGTACGTATGCCTCTTTTGGAAACCGCGGTCACTCATCTACGAAGGATACGACGATTGCCCGTTCGCAATCGGGTCATCCCATCAAACATCAATTCACCCGCTCGATTCCATCAAGTCAGTGCATGGTCTGCCACATGCATCAACCCAATTCCTTCGTCAATACCTACTTCGGTTTTCAAATGTGGGATTATGAAACCGACGGAGAATTGATGTATCCGAAGGAACACCGATACGCGTCTTCGACGGAGACATTCAACATGCTCTCGAAGAATCCAGAAGGCGCCGTGGTGCGTGGAAAGTGGAGCGATCCGGAGTTCCTTGCGAGCGTGGCCGATCTGAACCCGCAGCTTTCGCATACCCAGTTTGCCGATTATCATGGACACGGTTGGATATTCCGTGCCGTGTTCAAGAAGGACCGCAAAGGAAATCTTCTCGACAAAAACGATAAGATTATTCCGTGGGAATCCCCTTTCAAGTTTGAGGGCGTTGTTCCGATTGCAAGTTCAAGTCCGAAGCCGATGTCCAATGAGAGTCGTAATGCGCAAAAGGCAGTTCACCTGAAGGACATTCATGCTGAAAAGGGAATGCATTGCGTTGATTGCCATTTCAAGCAGGATAGTCACGGTACGGGAAAATTGGTTGGGGAATTCCACAATGCGATTGAGATCCAGTGTGTTGATTGCCATGGTAGCGTAGTCGCCTCAGCGCAGTTGCGAACATCGGGTGTTGCCGCTCCTGCTGGCGGAACAACCATGGAGGAAATGTTCACGCCGTTCAGTGAACGCCGCTTCCGTAAGAGAGGGAATAAGGTTACGCAACGCTCCGTCATGGTGGATACGCTCGAATGGGAAGTCGTGCAGACCATGGACAGCAAGTCCGAAAAAGCGCGTCGCGCGCACTTCATGGCGCGTGGGGGCGGGCAGTGGAAACCCGGAATGGACCTGACGCAGTTGGCCCACAGCTACGAGAAAATGGAATGCCAGTCCTGCCACACATCATGGATTACCAATTGTTTCGGCTGTCATCTTCCCCAGGAGGCCAATTGGAAGAAGGGGATGAATCACTTCGAAGGAGAGACCTCCCGAAACTGGACGAGCTATAATCCTCAAGTCTTGAGGGACGATGGGTACATGCTCGGGTTGACCGGCACAACAAAGGGGAGCAAGATCACCACGGTGCGATCCTCCAGCGCGCTTGTGCTGAGTTCGGCGAATACCAATCGAGAACAGATCTATATCCAACAGGCACCGATCTCGGCTCCGGGCTATAGCAGTCAGGCCTTCAATCCGCACTTTGCGCATACCGTGCGCACAACGGAGACACGCGCATGCAATGACTGCCATCTCTCGTCTTCGAACAACAACAATGCGTGGATGGCGCAGTTGCTGCTGCACGGAACGAACTTTGTCAACTTCATCGGGAAGTTTGTTTTTGTCGCCACCGGCGATGCCGGACTCGAAGCAGTTGCGGTGACGGAGACCTCCGAACCCCAGGCCGTCATCGGCAGTTATCTTCACTCGCTTGCATATCCCGACTATTTCAATGCCCATGTTAGTAGAAACCGCCAGCTCACCGAGTCATACAGCCATGGTGGCGCCGAAGTGCTCAGCATCCAGCTTCGTGGCGAGTATCTCTATACGGCAAATGGTACTGGCGGCTTCCGGGTGTTTGATGTTGCAAGCATCGACAACAAGGGATTTTCGGAACGCATCGTCACGTCACCTGTTTCCCCGTTCGGGCAAGATACGCATGTGCCGACGAAGTTCGCAACGGCGGTAGCTCTTCCCACCAACATGCCGATTGATACGCGTCGAGTGCATAGACCGGAGAATCAGGAGCAGTGGCCTATTCATCCTCTTTATAGTTATGCTTACATCACTGATAAAGAAGAAGGGTTGATCCTCGTAGATGTAATGAACCTTGTCGATGGCGATCCGACAAATAATTTCCTGAAGCGGGCGGTCACATTCAATCCCGATGGTATTCTCAAGGGGGCAGTGAATCTCACCATCGCCGGCAACTATGTATACGTATGTACTGATAACGGTATTGTCATTGTTAATATCGATGATCCTCTGAAGCCGAGGATTGCGGCTGAAGTCCGTTCTCCCGCAGTGAAGAAGCCCAAAGCCGTTACGGTGCAATTCCGTTATGCGTTTGTTGTTGATGAAGAGGGACTGAAAGCCATTGATATTACGTACCGGGAAGATCCAAAGCCGGTTTCAGGAATGGTGAAGTTGGATGGGGCGAACGATGTCTATGTTGCAAGAACGTATGCATACGTGGCCGGTGGAAATCAGGGACTGGTGATTGTTGATGTGGAGAATCCCGAAGCGATGAAGCTTGAGAAGATATTTACTGCAAACGGTGCGATCAATGACGCCCAGGGAGTCAAAGTTGCAGCGACCAGCGCCAGTGTCTTTGCCTATGTTGCCGACGGAATTAACGGCCTCCGTGTTATTCAACTTACCTCTCCCTCCGACACACCGGGATACCTGGGGTTCAGTCCTGTCCCGAACCCGAAGCTGATCGCCACACGCCGGCTCGCTGGCCGGGCGCTCGCCATCTCAAAAGGAATGGACCGGGATCGTGCGGTTGACGAGAGCGGGAATCAGGTGAGTGTCTTCGGACGCCTCGGTTCGCGACCGTTCACACTTGAAGAGCAGCAGCGGTTGTATATGAAGGATGGTCGGGTGTGGACTGTGTCGGATGATGGGAAGGTCGAGTATGGTAAGGGGCGGTGAGGGAGTGGATTTTGTCGAAAGGGCTGAAGCCCTTGTGCGTTTCTGGGGATACGTTGAATTCCCCGGCCTAAAGGCCGGGGCTATCGTAATTGCCTTTTCTTGCATGGTTCATTCGGCAATCCAAGCCCAGACGCATCAAACAATCGGACCCGGTGGTTGCGGAGTCGGACAGAATAACTGTCATGCAACGGAGAACAACTGGTGGAAGAACGATCCGCACAAGGTGACGGTGGATGCGTTCTATGCAGATCCCGAATCGTATCAGAAGATTGCGGATCTCTCGGGCGTTGGGGCTGCAAATATGTACAAGGGAACATCCAATTGCATGAAGTGTCATGGCACGGTTGTCACCGGCAAGGAATCGAAGGATGTTGAAGAAGGCGTGAGTTGCGAGAGTTGTCATGGCCCCGGCAGCGGATACAAAGACCCGCATCAGGAAGGTGTGAAGGGAACAGGCGCTGGGAGAGCCGGCTATGTAAAAGGATTACAACTTGGCATGGCAGATCTCAAGAATACCGACCGTCGTGCCCAAGCATGCGTCAAGTGTCACTATGTTACCGATGAAAAGCTCCTTGCCGCCGGGCATCCCTCGGGGGCGAAGTTCAACTACATCACGGGTATACGCACGAAGGTTGCAAAGCACTGGCGCCGTGCAGCAACCGATGCTGACGGTGATAAAAGCACGTTTGAGAAAGCCAAGGCAGCACGTGGTCCGGTACCAAAGACCGTAGCAGCAGCAACACCCTCTGCGCAAACCGGCGGCACTCCATCCGGAATGGGAGAAGTCCCGGTCCGACGCCAGCTACCACCACCCCGCCAACCTCGCGCAGATGTGTCTCTGCCTGCACCCGCGTCGCTCGGCCCGATTGAGTTACCAGCATTTCCGGAGATCACGGACAGCACTTCGGTGGATCAGGTGTTGCTCCTTCTCAAAAAAAGAATCGAACTCTTGTACAAGAAAACGGGCAACTGATTCCATGGCGAATGCCGACCGCAGTCAGACACAACTCAAGAGAGAAGAACAATACAAAGACCGTTGGACATCCTACGGCGGTGCCTCGGGAATCATTACCCTCTCGGAGAAACCGACTCCCACCCAGTTAAAACGATTTGATATCTTCCAGGAGTACGACGATAAGTTCCTCGAGAAGATCAGTCCGGATATCTCCATCGCAACATGGAAGAACGACACTGTACTCTTTGAAGAAGGGAGTTACATCGACATTGCTTTTTATGTTGTGAAGGGAAGTATTGATGTGTACCTGCAAAAGCAGCAGGCAGCAGGCGGGCGACCCATCTTCGACCGGGCACGGACGGTGGTTGTCGGCGAAAGTGAAAGTGCACGAAAGCCCTCTGGTGGAGAGACAGTGTTCGATGCACGCGTAAAGCAGCAACCCGGTTCCCGTACGGCGATCACGTTCCTCTCTTCAATGGACTTCAATCTCCCGACAGGAGAGATTGCGTCGCTGAAAACCGGGGATCTGTTCGGTGAGATCGGAGCGCTCAGTGGCTGGCCGCAATCGGTGACCGCCAAGACGACATCGGAGTGCGAGCTTGTGCAGATCCGAGTTCCTGCCTTGCGCATGATGCGGCGAAAGTCCAGCGGGCTCAAAGCAAAACTCGATGCCATTTATCGCGAGCGCTCACTGGTTGCCCAGTTGAAAGCCACGCCGCTGTTCAACTCGTGTGACGATGAATTCATCCGTTCACTCGGCAAGTCTGTGGAACTTGTGTCATGCGAACCGGATGAAACGATCACGCGTCAGGGCGCGGCCGCTGATGCCATCTATCTGGTCCGTTCGGGGTTTGTGAAACTCCAACAGCGGTTGGGTGAGGGGGAGATTGTTGTATCGTATCTTTCAAAGGGGATGACCCTTGGCGAAGCGGAGCTTTTAACGGGTGACTCCGGTGGCTGGCTCTACACGGCATCGTCCAAGGAATACTCTGAGTTGGTGAAGATCAAGAAAGATGAATTCCTCGCCATCCTCAAACAATTCCCCACTATGGAGAAGCTTCTCTGGCATTCAGTGATTGCACGGCTGAAAGAGGCCGGCTCCAGTCGCAGGAACATCGGGCAAGCGGAGTTCATTGACACCGCACTGACAAAGGGATTGGTGGAGGGAAACAGCATCCTTGTCATAGACCTGACGACATGTACAAGGTGCGACGATTGTGTACGTGGATGTGCAGAGACACATGGGGGCATACCACGATTTGTGCGTGAGGGTGAGAAATACGGGAACTTCCTCATTACCCGTTCATGCTACCACTGCGAAGACCCGGTCTGTCTTGTCGGCTGTCCAACCGGAGCGATCCGGCGGGCGGATGTTGGTGATGTCGTCGAGATTTCCGATCCGCTTTGTATCGGATGCCAGAGTTGTGCAAACAACTGTCCGTATGATGCAATCGTTATGTACGATACGGGCGAGACCTGGCCACAGGATATGATTCCTGAAGGACTGCGCGCCAAACCCCGACAACTTGCCACCAAGTGCGATCAGTGCCACACCTCACCACAAGGCCCATCGTGCGTCAACAGTTGCCCACACGGCTGTGCAACCCGAATCGGGAGTATCGAAGAGTTCCAGCAATCTCTGTTGCGGTCGTCCGTATGATCTTCAACTATTTCCGACAGATTGAGCAATGGGTCAGGTCGCCGTTCTGGTTACGGACGTTTCTGATTGCCACGGTCGTTTGTGTGCTGGTATACGCTTCCAATCTTGTGTTGAGTGAAGTGCATCCGGGCAACTGGTGGGGGATTTCATATGGAACCGCGGCCACCTTTTTGATGGTTGGCGCTGCTTTGATCGGCGTCCGCCGGCGTTCCATGAACCGAGCGGCAAAGCAATCGTTGGGCAAATCCCGTGAATGGCTTCAGTTCCACCTGTACGCCGGGACACTCGCAGCGATTTTTGTCTTGATGCATGGCGGCTTCACCCTTCCTTCGGGGGCACTGAACTGGTGGCTCTGGCTTCTCACCATCTGGGTGACCATTAGTGGATTGATCGGTGTTGCGATTCAACGCGTCGTTCCGCGGATGCTCGCTTCAGGACTTACCACCGAGGTAGTCTATGAGCGGATACCGGAGCTGATAGTTCAGATTCGTGAAGGAGCGGAGAAACTTGTTGAGACATGTACCGATCCTGTCCGCGACTTTTATCGGAGAAACCTCGTCACGGTTCTTGGTACGCTACAGCCTCGTGCGATCTACTATGTTGATATTACGGGAGGCATACAGTCACGGGTACGGCAGTTCGACTACTTGCGTAAGGTGCTGTCTGCCGAGGAAAAGGAAAAACTGGATCGGCTTGAAACACTGTTCCGGACAAAACTGGAAATGGACGCGCACTACACTCTGCAGCGCGCACTCCGCTGGTGGTTGTATACACATGTACCGCTTTCGCTCGTGTTGTTAGTGTTGATTGCGATTCATTTGTATGCAGTCTGGTATTATTGATAAGAACCGCCAAGCAGTACGCCAGGGAAAGAACATTCTCTTTGACTAATTCTTAATGGCAAAACAGGACGATAAGCGACCCAAAGGTATATTCGGCGCCGCCAAGCTTGGTGTGGCGCGGAAGTACATCTTTCCGTCATCACGCAGCCAAATGATGAGGATGGGATGGCTTGCGGGCATTGGCATTCTGGCGTATTTCCTCCTGAACACGTTTTTTCTCGACAACAGTTTTGTCTCAAGCGGTGAACTCTCATCGAAGCACGCGACATTTGAAGCAGATTGTGCAAAATGCCACGTGCCTTTTGGCAATGTTACCGATGCAAAATGTCGGACGTGTCATGAAAAGACAGGCGACCGCCCGGGTGTCTACTCCTTTGCATCGCACTACGTGTACCGCTCAGGTAGCAGTAAGCGTATTGATGAGGGGAAGAATCGACTAGGCCACGATGAGCAGCCGTGTGCATCATGTCATCCGGACCACAAAGGTCGCAGCGCGACCATTACACAAGTGTCGGATGTGCGCTGTATCGGTTGCCATCCGATCGGTTCCTTCAACAACGAGCATCCTGAATTTGCATTCGCACGTGAGAGCATGCCCGACGATTCAACACTGATCTTTACGCACATCAAGCACACCAAACTCGTCATTGAGAAACTGCAGAAGGAACGAGGGAGTGCTTTTCGTGAGCAGGCGTGTTTACATTGCCACAATGCCCGTCCGGATGGGAAGAGTTTCAATCCGATCAACTACGACGTGCATTGTGCGGACTGCCATCTTACAACGTCGTCGGAGACGCCGCCGCTTCCGATAAAAGATTCGGGTGACCCGCTTTCTCCCGGAGTTGAGACACTCGAAATGATCCAGCGCCGTCGCGGTCCTGCTACAGAGTGGGCATTCTACACGAACCCGAATGAGTTCTCCGTCCGGGCAGGCGGACGAGTCGTAAAGTCGCCGCTCTATCATCAGGATCCCTGGGTGATGGAAAACCTCAGGCAAATCCGGCACGCGCTGTTTGCCGATCTTGGCCTTTCTGATCTTTTGAGCACGGAGGATGGCGCGACGGGATTACAGCAACGCGAGAAGTACAAGAAGGCCATCGAAACGTTACGCGCGTATGTTGCCGGTCTGCGCGGACGCCCGGAACCGGAGATTCAAGCGGACCTCACTCGTATTGATTCGTCGCTTCGAATTGCAGAACTCGCAGTTGCTGACGCAACGACACCGCTGTCCAACACACTGTTCGCGGGAGCTGCCCTGATGGAGAATCCCGCTCTGACACCGGCACAGCGAACTGAGCTGGAAGATGTTGCCCTGCGTCTGACGAAGCCATGTCAGGAATGCCACATGGTCTCTCGTGCGGCCATTGTGACCGTAAGAGCAAATCAACGTGCCTTGATGAGAGCGGAATTCGATCACCGTACCCATATTCTGGATCGACGCTGTCTTGATTGTCATACTGACATCCCGATTCCTGAAGTGTTCGATGCTGGAACAAAGCTCACTCATCCCATGGATCGTGCAGCCACGCAGAATATTCCCCGAAAAGACAACTGCGTGCAGTGTCACAGTGCCGCGGCAAGTTCCAACGCGTGCGTTGCGTGTCACTTCTTTCATCCCAACAAGGACAATCGTGCCAACCTTCAACTCTTCGTTGATCGATAAGGGAATGAAATAATGCCCGCACGTCTCTTCTGCAAAACAGGGCAGCTTGCGGGTGCAAGTTATGAAATTGACCGTGAGGCAACACTCGGCAAAGGAGCGGAGAATACCATCCAGCTCTACCCGACAATTGTTTCGGGGAAACACGCCCGAATCTTCTTTGATGCAAAGATCAGCGCGTGGTTCATTGAGGACCTGAAGAGCAGAAACGGTACCCGTATCGATGGCGTCCGCGTGAACGGCATGGAACGACTCGATGCGTTAAATGTCATTACGTTCGCCGATAAGCTCGACTTTGTCTTTCAGGTTTTCAGTGGAGTGTCTCCGTCGCCAGTTGAGAAAAAACAGAAAACCGTTGCACCCGCTCCAGTCGTCGTCAAGCCGCCGAAGCAAGAAGAACGAAAGACCGTGATGGGTGATGATGCCGGTCCGTTGCCGGTCTTTCAAGATGCAAAGCCGGATCGGGCGAGGACAGTCTATGACGATCAACCGATAGCTGTTCCCGAACTTGATAAGGAACCCAAGAAGGAACCGCAGCAAGAGCCGGCGAAGGCAGACAAGGCAAAGACTGTTGTCGGTACGTCGTTCGAACCCGCTCCGCGTCTCGATGACAAGAAAGAGACTCCGGACGTATCTCCTCAAGCGATGCAATTCGTTTTGGAGTTGCAGAACGCGAAGCAGGCCATGAATTCCTTTATGTTGCGGGAAGGGGAAAACTCAATTGGCCGGGAGCCGGCGAACACGATCCAGATTGATGATGGTTCTATTTCGCGCAAGCATGCAATTCTGATTCTGGCGGGAGGTCGTGTGACGGTGAAGGATCTGGGGAGCAAGAATGCCACGATGCTCAACAACGAGCGGGTGAATTATGAAATGGAAGTACGATCGGGGTCAACACTAATATTTGGAATTGTCAAGGCCGTTCTGAAAAAACAATAAGGAATATGAACACATCCATCGCATACCAAGCGGACGGTACACTGAATCTTCGCGTGCCCGCGAAGCTGCCGGAAGTCATTGACCTGCTTATCGTGGGTGGAGGACCTGCGGGTACAGCGGCTGCTTTTCATGCAAAGGAACTGGGACTGAGCGCGCTCGTGATCGACTACGACGACCTCATGAAACGCATACGCGACTATCCGAAGGACAAGTTGATCCTTCCGGACTTTGGCGGTGGGGATCAGATGCGGTTTCCCAAAGGAGGATCGCTCATCTCTGCCCTGCACTTTGCTGCGCTCGACAAGGACGAGATATGTGTTCAATGGAAGCAATTGTATGTCGAGCACAGTGTCCCTGCGCAGGTCGGTATCGAATTGCTCGGGATCGAGAAGCGTAGCGACGGAGTATGGCAGGTGAAAACCTGGAACCATAACACGAAAGCCGCGCAGCAGTTCCTCGCACGGCACATTTGCATCGGGATCGGTCGTGGTGTGCCCCGGCGTTTTGATATTCCCGGTAACACGGACGGTATCGCGTACCGGCTTGCCGACGCTGCCGCGTATGTCGGCCAGCCAGCACTTGTTCTCGGCGGAGGAACCTCGGCGGCTGAAGCTGTCATTGCGATCAGCACAGTCAAGGCGAAAGCCGGTGATCCATCACCAATCTGCTGGTCGTATCGTAGCGAGAAACTCCCCAAAGTTTCAAAAGCCCTGGCTGAAGTTTTCTTTGAAGCGTACACTGGCAACGGTAACATCCGATACTTTCCCAACAGTGAGCCGGTTGCGGTCGTGACTGCCGATGACAAAAAAGATTATCTTTCTGTGAGGACCGACAGACGTATCATGCCCGGCAGGCCCAATGAGACAGCGCATCTCGAGTTTGCCAAGGAGTTCTGCATTGCTTGTATCGGAGAGGATATCCCTGAGGGATTCCTGAATTCGATGGGCATCTTCATGGCCACAGGAGGCCCGTCAAACAAGAAGCGTATGCTCGTTACTCCGATCCTTGAAACCCAACAACCGAATGTGTATCTGATCGGAGACATACTCAGTCAGGCGTTTCTTGAGACTGATTCCTTCGATGCAGACCCGACCACATTCCGGGAGATCAAGCACCGCGGCAACATCAAGGCGGCAATGCGGGATGGCGTCATCGTTGCCAAAGTCGCAGTCCAGAAAATTGAAGGGAAGAAGGAATTCGATCTGGTCATAGACTTTGAAGATGCACCGGTCGAAAAGCCCAGAACAATAACTCCGGCGATGACCATACTCACTCCTGGACCGCCGCAGGAAGCGGTTGAAGCAGCCCGTCCGGCTGAAGCGCGCACAGCATATCTCGTTCGCCTGCTGGCGGGAAATGTGGAGGAGGAAGAGTTCACGTTGACAAAGGACGGGGTAACGACGATCGGACGGAAGTTCTGTGATATTGTCTTTCCTGACGACATCATGCTTTCGGAACGTCATGCCTCAATCTCACAAACGTCGGAAGGATTTCTCCTCCGCGACGATGGCAGCGCGTCAGGAGTGTTCCTCCGTGCCCGCGAAGGTGTCCCCATGGAGGTAGCCTCCGGCGACCCTCTCCGTTTGGGCAGACAGTTTTTGCTGTTCAAATCCGCGGGTGATTCGTTGACATTCGTGCATTATGATTTCAACGGAAAAAGTATCGGCACACACAACGTAGAGCAAAAGACCATTGTGCTTGGCCGCGAAGCTCCGGACCTTACACTCGACGCAAATGACATGACGCTTTCCCGACGACACCTGTCGATTTCCGGTAAGGATGGCAAAGTCTTCATCAAAGACCTCAAGAGTGTTAACGGGACATTCCTGAAAGTAAACAGCGCCGTAAAACTTGAACATGGTGATCAGTTCCGCCTCGGACGACAATCCTTCAAGCTGAATCTCGAGCGTTCGGTGACGCCTGCGGTTGATCGAATCCGAACTGTCGTCTCCTTGGGACCTCCGCCACCTCCGAAACCGACAATCGAAACACCTCCATCCAAGAAGGTGGAGGCAACACCTGCTGCTGGAGGGATGGTTGTGACATTCAAGAATTCAGGAAAAAGTTGTACCTTTACAAAGGGTCAGACGTTGTGTGACATTGCCGAAAAGAACGGAATCAAGATTGTGGCTGAATGTCACGCCGGAATTTGTGGGAGCGACCCGATCAGGATCGTTTCGGGGCAGGAGAACTTGAATCCGCCCGGTGCAGAGGAAGCAGGAACACTGGACGATATTTGCAGTCGTAAAGCAGGCGAGTACAGACTCGCGTGCATGGCAAAACCAACAGGGGCCGTTGAAGTGGAGACTATTGGATCGTGAGCGCCACCGTCAGTTTCGGAATCGGATCAGATGTGGGAGTAGTCCGTGAAGAGAACCAGGACTGTGTTGGGAAATTCCCGGATGATACTGTGGATTTTTCGACACCGCAGGGTCTGCTCTTTGTGGTTGCTGACGGCATGGGAGGTCACCGTGGCGGCAGGATGGCGAGCCAACTGGCAGTGAAGGTTATTGGTGAGCGATTTTTTTCAAGCGAGAATACCGGAACAGTTGCGGATCGGTTGCTTGCGGCCGTCACAGCGGCGAACAAGCATATCTACGAGTACAGTCTCGATCAACCTGAATTGAATGGGATGGGAACAACATGCGTGACCCTGGCGCTCCATCAAAGCGGTGTGTGCATTGCCCATGTCGGAGATAGTCGCATTTACCGCGTTTCCAACAGGAAGATCACTCAACTCACCAACGATCATTCGCGGGTTGCAGAAATGGAGCGTCGAGGCATATTGACAAAAGAGGAAGCGCTCGTGCATCCTGAACGATCCCAATTGTATCGTGCCCTCGGCGTCCGCGCCGAAGTCGAGGTCGATGTTGCTGATGGTGTTGATTTCCGTCGGGGCGACTACTTTGTTCTGTGTACGGACGGTCTTTCCAATATGGTCGAAGACGACGAGATTATGGATTTGGTGATCAAGCATTCTCCCCAGGATGCGTGTGATTCCCTTATAGCGTTGGCAAACCAGCGCGGAGGATTTGACAATATCACAGTTGAAGTGGTTCAAATAAACGGAAGCGAAAGCTTTTTTGACCGGCTGAAAAATACCATCGTACGCTGATGTGGACAAGATGATCATTGGAAAAATCATAGACAATTATAAGATCACCGCAGTCCTCGGGAAAGGGGGCATGGGGGTCGTCTATAAAGCCACGGACATGACACTCGACCGTGACGTTGCGTTGAAGATGATGGATGCACGCCTTGCAAGCGATGAGAACTTCCTGAAACGCTTCCAGTCGGAAGCAAAGGCGTTGGCCAGACTCCAGAACCCCAATATCGTCGGCATTTTTGCACTGCGCGAAACAGAACTGGGCTTGTGTATCGTGATGGAGTATGTTGAGGGCGACACACTTGCTGATCGGATCAGCAAAGATGGGCCGATGTCTCTTGCAAAGACCCTCGTCATCTTCAAACAACTTCTTATCGCATTCGATCATGCGCATAAGGCGGGGATCATTCATCGCGACATCAAACCAAGCAATGTGATGCTCACGCGCGATGACGTTGTGAAGGTAACGGACTTTGGCCTTGCGAAAATTCAACAGCCCTCAGCCATGACTGCCACCATGGGGACAGGCGGCACACTTTTTTATATGTCGCCAGAACAAATCCGGGGTCTTGCCAACGTCGATAACCGTGGGGACATCTATTCCATTGGGATGACCCTCTACGAGACGCTTGCAGGCAAAGTGCCGTTTACGGATACCGACAGTGATTTTGATATACGCCAGGCAATTGTTGAGGGAAAGATTCCGAATCCTGATAAGATTAACCCTGATATACCGCGGGACGTTGCCAGGGTCATCATGAAGTCCATCGAAAAGGAACCGGACAAGCGTTACCAGACAGCGGCTGAGTTTCGGGATGCTCTTGCAGGTGTGAAAGTGGAGACAAGGCATGCGCCTGCCGCAACAACGATCGATCAGGGCTCTGCACCAGTGGCGTCGCGTTCGAAAGAGAAACGGACCCCGCTTCTCGTTGGCATAGCGATTCTGATTCTGGCGGTTGCAGCGTATCAGTTTCTCTTGAAGGAACCCGCTGCCACTCTTTCAGTGAACACCAATCCGCCCGGAGCGCGTGTTGTTGTGAATGGCAACGATGTTGGCACGACTCCCATCGGGAAGATGGACGTTTCTCCTGGATCGGTTGCACTCCGAATAGACAAGGAGGGCTACTTCACAAAAGACACAACCCTCGTGCTGGAATCAGGCAAGTCCTTTGAGATGTCAATCTCACTTATGAAAGTACAGGATCCGGCAACGGCATTACAACAGGAGACGACACCACCGATACAAGGCGCTGGTTCTGACCGACGGGAATCCCGGCCCGCGGGACAGCGGCAGGTCACCGCAACGATGGCGACGCTTATTGTTCGCGCAATTCCGAGCGGAAGTGTTTCTGTCGGCGGGAAGAGGATTAATAGTGCTGCGCAATTGTCATCTGTTGATGTTGACGCCGGAGATCAAACTGTTGTGTTCGAACACCCTCAATACGGTTCGAAGCGTGTTCCCGTCACACTGAAAGCAGGCGAGAAGAAAACACTGACATGTTACTTCGAAAGCTATGTGAGCATTGGAGTTTCCGGGGACTCGCGATGGGGAACGATTATCGTTGACGGGACGAGCTTGAACATGTTTGCCCCTCAGGCAAAGGTACCACTTGGCGTGGGAACACATCGCATTCTGGTTTCGCGGGATGGTTATGAAACGGTTGAAGGCGAGCGTGTTGTTACCGTTGCGGCAGAGATGAAAGAAGTTGTCTATCCCCTACTGTTTACATTGAAGAAGAAATAGTATCTTGAAGCCAACCAAAGAGGAGGTAGCGTTATGAACCGAGGGACGGATTATCGGCTGTCGATATTTGCGCTGTCCATTGCGACGATGTTGATGTGTGTGGCGACTGAGACGGCGTTTTCACGCCCTGGCGAAAAATTCGAGCAGGCCATGCGCGCCTACTCTAACGCACAATATGATGACGCGATCACGATACTGCTTGAGCTTGCCGGTGATAGTAGCATGGAACAAAAGGACCGTGTACAAGTGCATCTCCATCTCGGAAGGGCGTATGTCGCAAAGAACCTGTACGAGAAAGCCAAGTGGTCGATTGCAGAGCTGCTTGAATTGGAGCCGCCGGCCATATCGCTCGACCCCGATAATGAATGTCCGCCCCTCATGAAAATCTACTACGACGTACGCAAGGAGAAAGCCGGCTCCGCACAAATCGAGCGATCCGATCCCGGAATACAAACGATTGCAATCCTCGACTTCATGAATCGCTCTGTGGATGACAAAGAGAAGTTCGATCCGATGGAGAAGGGATTCTCGGAGCTGATGATTAACCAGCTTCAGGGAACTGTCAAGCTCAAGGTTGTTGAACGTGAACGCATACAGTGGATCCTGGAGGAAATTGGTCTTGAGAACGAACCCGGCAAGTTCGATCCTGCATCTGCAGTGAGGGTGGGGAAACAACTTGGCGTACACACAGTCCTTCTTGGAAGCTTCATCAAGCTGAAGGACCAGATCAAATTGCTTGCAAGATTGGTGAAGGTTGAGACCAGTGAGATTCTGGCAACGGAAGAGGCCACGGGCGATGCCGATGATTTTTTTGAATTGACAGAGAAGCTCGGCGTGAAAGTCGCAGGCAAGATCAACGTAGCAGTCACCCGTGAAGACCTGTCCCAGGGTACGGAGACAAAATCGCTGGATGCAATGATGTCGTACTCCGAGGGATTGGTGTTGCTGGAAAAGGGGAACTACAAACTTGCATACGACAAGTTCCTCGAAGCTGTCGAAAAAGATCCGGCGTATGAAAAAGCAAAGACTAAGGCAGAAAGTCTCAGACCGCTGATCGGATGAAGATACCCACTTCAATATACATCTCAACGGCAGTTCTCCTTGCAGTACTGTTCTGTTCGTGCGTGACCGTAAAGTACGATGAAGACATCACCAACTACGGCAAGCAGATTGCACGGCTGCAAAAGAGTATCGTTGATAATCCACGAAACGCCGGTGCGCTACGTGACCTGGGAGTTATCTACTTCCAGGCAAGGCAGTACCAACAAGGCAAAGATCTGCTCAAGCGTTCACTCGATGTTGATCCGGATGATCCCAAAGCTCTCTTCTACTACGGAATGACGCTGGAGGGAGAGGAAAACACGCAAGCTGCACTGGCCACGTATATTCGCTACACCGACGTTTCATCTCTTTCTCCTTATCGTCCTCTTATGGAGGGGCGGTATCGGGAGTTGAGCTACCGCATCGTTCAACTGCAACTGCAACAGCTTGTTGCTGACGAGGAACGTCTTGGTGATGCAATGTCGCCCACGGCTGTTGCCGTGTTTCCGCTGACGTACCAAGGGACGGACAAGAAATATGAAACGCTCGGGTTTGGGCTCAGTGAAATGATTATCAGTGATCTCGGGCAGGTACAGAAACTGAAGCTTGTAGAACGTATCCGGCTTGAGGCATTGCTGTCCGAACTGAGATTTGGTGCAACACAAAAAATTGATCCCACTACCGCACCCCGTATCGGCAAGCTGCTTGCTGCGGGACGCATTGTCGGTGGCACGTACACGGTGACCAATGATAAAGTCCTGAGGATGGATGTCAGTTCCTGGGACGTTCCCAAGAAGAAATATCCGGAACCCGCCGGGAAGTCTGACGACCTGGAGAATCTCTTCCGGTTGCAGAAGCAGATTGTATTCCGCATAATCGGTGACATTGGAATTACGTTGACACGTGCCGAACGTGAGCGCATTGAGCGTGTGCCGACGGAGAACTTGCAGGCATTTATTCTCTACTCCCTTGGGATTGAGCGTGAATCGGCGCGGGACTTCCAGGCAGCGGAGGTGTACTACAATCAGGCTGTTGCTCTCGATCCGAACTTCTCACAGGCACGATCACGGGCCGAAGTATCCGGAGCAATGAGTGTTGCCGGTGGCTCAAGGGACCGCGCACTCGTTGCCGCCAACATAGCCGATCCTCCTCCAGGCCCGGAGGGCCCAGCTTTCGATGGGAGTCTTGTCACACAACGTCTGCGCAAGCTGGATGGGACCATTGGTGCCGAGTTCTTTCCCGGAGATGAGAACCGCAAGGGTGCCGAAGAAGCTGCACGCGGAGGCGCAGCAGTGATTGACCTTCCCCAACCTCCACCACCACCACGATGACGAGCGCAATGAGATTTCTTGTACGGCGATTGTTCTTCCTTGTTATTCTGTTCTCTCTTGCAGTGGTGGGATATTCCCAGACTGTTCAACAAAACATGTGGGTAACGGACGGTCCCGTTTCTGCAATCGCCCGTGACAACACGACGATCTATCTTGGCGGCTCATTTTCTTACGTTGGTCCTCCACTTGCACATAGTGTAGCGATCAACGCGTCGTCGGGTGCCGTGGTAACAGGTTTCCCTTCTGCAAATGGACCTGTCTTTGCGGCGGTTTCTGATGGGGCTGGTGGATGGTACATCGGTGGTGAATTCAGCGCGGTGGGCGGAGTGGCAAGGAACCGACTCGCACGCGTTCTTGCCGACAACTCCGTCGCTCCGTGGAATCCTGGCGCCGACAGTACCGTGGAAGCACTTGCTTACGATGGTACCATTGTGTATGTCGGAGGATCGTTCTCACTGCTTTCCGGACAATCCCGAAGTTTCCTGGGTGCAGTCAACGGCTCAACGGGCGCCGCAACGGCATGGGCGCCCAATCCAAATGGACCGGTCTACGCTCTTGAATTGGTGGGAACAGCCGTGTATGTCGGAGGCAGTTTTTCAGTTGTTGGATCCCTTCCACGTAGCAATGTGGCCGCAGTGACCTCGGCCGGTGTTGTCACAACATTCAATCCAATTGCAACCGGTGCGGTTCATGCAATCCTCAATGGCTCGGGGGTGATCTACCTTGGAGGAGAGTTTGACGCGCTTCTCGGTGGCCAGATACCCCGCCTGCGACTTGCAGCCGTCGATCCCACATCGGGAGGAGCTACACCCTGGGATCCCTCCGCGGATGGAGATGTCTTCGCCTTGGCGTTGTCAGGATCAACGGTATACATTGGCGGCGCATTCCTCAATGTAGGCAGTCAACAGCGTCAAGGACTTGCGGCGGTCGATGCTTCCGGTGCGCTCACGTTCTGGAATCCGGGTGCGAACGCGGCAGTGTTGACTATGACGGTTGCGGGAACATCTGTGTTCGTCGGCGGGAATTTCACAACTATGGCAGGACAGTCGCGTCGCTACCTTGCCGCAATCAGTGTAAGCACGGGAGCTCCGACGGCATGGAACCCCATTGCAAGTCGTGCAGTCCGCGAGTTGCGCAATGCTGGTGGCAATGTGTTTGCGGGGGGAGACTTCGGCAGTGTTGGTGGCGTCATCCGCGGCAACATCGCGGCATTGGATGCAACCACAGGTGCGGCGACAACATGGAATCCTCTTGCCTATGGACAAGTGGAAGCGCTCCTGCTGGAGGGGTCAACCCTGTACACGGGTGGTTCCTTTTTGTTTATTGGCGGTCAACAACGTAACAGAATTGCAGCACTCTCCACGGCCACGGGTCAGGCAACGACGTGGAATCCGGGCGCCGACGGTGAGGTTCAGGCGCTGGCGCTTTCAGGTACGACGCTCTACGCCGGTGGCAGGTTCACACAGTTTGGTGGACAAACGAGAAACCGCATTGCAGCGGTCAGTACGAGCACAGGGACGGTTGCCGGATGGAATCCCAATGCGGACAACTCCGTGCTCGACATTGAAGTCGCGGGTACAACTATCTATGCATCGGGGTTCTTCACAACAATTGGCGGACAGCCGCGCAATAACATTGCAGCAATCGGTGCGGCGACGGGAACTGCGACGGCATGGAATCCGGATGCCGGTGGACCTGTGCACGACATGGCAATCAACGGCAGCATCATGTATGCCGGGGGAGAATTCCTCACGATCGGCGGTCAACCAAGAAACTTTCTCGCGGCGTTGAATCTTGCTACCGGTGTTGCGACGGCGTGGAATCCTTCCCTTGATGCGGGAGTATTTGCCGTCAGTGCAGCCGGGCCGTTGGTGTTTGCGGGTGGAATCTTCCAAACCGTCGGACCGCTATTGCGTCGCAGCTTTGCGTCGATCCTTGCTTCCAATGGTAGCGCCACCCCATGGAACCCGCTGCTCTCCGGCGGATCGAATGACTTGCCACAAGTACGGGCGGTTCTTCCCTACGAAAGCACGGTGCATGTTGGGGGAGATTTCACTCAAGCGCTCAACGCCTCACGACATTTCTTGATGAGCTTCACTGATCCGGCACTCGCCCCTTCGTTTGGGATTTCTCCGGGTGTGGTGAATTTGGGAAATGTTCCGGTTGGATCATCTGCCGTTGGTACCGTCGTTATAACAAACGCCGGTGCCTCAACTTTGCAGATTACCCAGGTAAGTTCCACCAACCCGGAATTCGCCGTTGCACCCGCCTCGGCGACGATTCCTCCCGGCACGAGTAGAGGATTCGCAGTTATATTTACTCCGGCATCGGCCGGACCAGAGACAGCACGCATTCGATTCACACACAATGCCCCTTCAGCACTGGATTCCATTACGGCGAATGGAACAGGTACGGCGGCGGCGTCATTCAGTGTCTCGCCAGTTTCCTTTGATTTCGGTGGCGTATCCGTTGATTCGTCAAGGACAGACTCAGTTACGGTAACGAATGGCGGCGGTGAAGTGCTGACAGTGAGTTCCGTGACTTCATCGGCTCCCGGATTTTCGGTCACACCTTCGAGTACGTCTGTTCCTCCCTCCGGCAGCACGAAGTTCTTCATCACTTTCCAACCAACTTCGGGCGGTTCGCAATCAGGAAGCATCAGGTTTGTTCACTCGGCTCCGGGTTCACCCGACTCGGTTGCGGTGAGTGGTACGGGATTGGTTTCCGGACTTTCGTTCACAGTGCAGAATCTATTCTTCGATGATATCGAAGTCGGGACAGGAGAGAACCAATCGTTCGACGTCAGAAACACCGGTGGCGCGCCGCTACGAATTGACAGTCTGCGGATTATGGCTCCCCAACAAACGGATTTCAGCATCGTCGGGTCATCGGGTCCGTTGCCGCCGATACCATCTGCGGGTCTCACCACACTCACACTTAGATTTACACCTCAAGTTGAGGGAAGTCAATCTGCAATGTTGGTGGTGTACAGTAACGCGCCAACAAGTCCGGACTCGCTGTTCGTCAGTGGCTTTGCCATCAGACCGTTTGTGCAGGTGACTGTTGCAGGCGATACTCTTGTGAGCGGAACCGCAGACCTCACCGTCGTTCCTCCTCCCGGATTTCAACCCACCGATGTCTCTCTGTTCTTCAGGAAGGGGGGAGAGGCAGTGTATGATTCCGTGACCATGACAGCGCAGGGTGCCAACTTCGTCGGATCTCTTCCCTCAAGTGTCCTCACAATCCGGGGTGTGGAGTATTACATCAGAATCCTCCATGCACAAGGAACGATCACATTTCCTTCGGTCGATCCAACCAACATCCCGGCCATCCTTCGAATTCGTTTTACATCCGTCACCGCGCCTATCACACTTCCGCGACGGAAGTACAGCATGGTGTCGGTTCCCGCGGAGCTTTCCGAACAAGGCGTCGCCAGCATTTTTGAAGATGACTACGGTCCGTATGCCCCGAACCTCTGGAGAGTATTCAAGAGGGAAAATGAAATTGATGTTGAACATCCCGCAATCGCTTCGCCGGTTTTGCCCGGTGCCGGGTTCTGGCTGATCACGCATTCAGGACAGGGTTTCGATGCGGACAACGGGCGCTCCGTGAGTTCGGCAACCCCGGCTGCGATTACGGTGCAACCCGGCTGGAATCAGATTGCCAACCCTTTTGCCTTCCCCGTTGCGTGGACATCGGTAACGCGGGGAGGGAGAGTTCAGGGAATTCATCGCTTCGATGGTGTACAGTTTCAGCTTGATACGGCAGGCGTATTGCGGCCGTGGGAGGCCTACTATGTGTTCAACGAGGAGTCTTTTGCGGCGACGCTGACGTTCCCGCCCCAAGAGACACCCGGTCCAGCCCCTTTACCGACCGCAGCAACTGCATACGAGTTGCGAATTCAATTGCGTTCGCCGGATGGTGCGTCGGATATTCACAATGTTATCGGGCTTCATTCACAGGCATTGGTGGGCCGTGACGGATTGGATTTCTTCAAGCCGCCGCATATCGGAGAGTTCGTGAGCGCTTCCATCATGGAAGACGGCAAATCGTTTGCACGCAACTTCAAACCGATTGAAGGCGAGGGACAGCATTGGGATGTGCTCCTTGATGCTTCGGTTGGAATGCAAGAAATCGACCTGACGATTATTGAAGAAGGACACGTGCCCCAAGGGTACGGGGTCTATGTTTTTGATTTGAGCGAAGGCCGTACGCTCGGGAATAGCGGGGGAACATGGCGTTTGAATCTTGCAGAGACCCGGCGTCTCCGCATTGCCATTGGAACACCTGACTATGCGCTCAGCCACTCCGATGGACTTCCTCTGGCACCGGTTGCGTATGTCCTTGAACAAAATTATCCCAATCCCTTCAATCCATCCACAACCATCACGTACCAGTTAAGCAAACAGGGGCAAACGCTGCTTCAAGTCTACGACGTACTTGGCCAGCACGTGCGCACACTGGTGGATGACTTCCAGACTTCAGGCACATATCGCGTTGAATGGGATGGGAAAGATGGAAATGGTGCGATGCTCTCCAGTGGCGTTTACTTTATCCGGCTGCAATCAGATGGATTTGTTGGTATGAAAAAAACACTCTTCCTGAGGTAATGATGAAAACGCGAATAACGGCCTGTGTTTTCATCATGATGGTTTTTGGGATGGCGGGACCGGCGGCACTTGCCCAAGCAGAGCCGGGTGGCGATGAAAGACAAACCGTTCTTTCCATCACACCGGTCTTTCAGTCCTGGTCGCTGGGAGATGAGACAACGATGAGTGAGTTTACGACAGTACTCGCTCTCAGTCAGCCCATCGGCAGTTCGACAAACGTGACGCTTCGCGCATCGGCGGCCTCAACGGGAGGTGACCCTGCACGACTGAGTGGCTTGAACGATTTGCAAATACGCGCAACGCATTCGCTTGAGGCTGCCCGCCTCGTGCTCTCACTGGGATTGAACATTCCCACCGGTAAAACCGAGTTGACGGTGGAGGAATTTGCCACCAGTATGCTCTTGAGCAGCCCTGCTCTGTCATGGTCGGTTCCGGGGTTTGGACAGGGATTCAATGCGCAGCCCGGCGCGGTGTGGGCGATTCCGTTCAGCGAGAATGTTGTTGGCGGCATCGGGGTTGCGTACCATTACAAAGGCGCATTCACGACCATCAAAGGATATGAGGAGTTCGATCCCGGCGACGAGATTGCGATCACCGGCGGCATGGACTTTCAACTTGCTGAAGCGACCAACCTTTCAGCGGACGTGTTGTTCACAATGTACGGCAGCGACAAACTCGGCTCCGAGGAAGTGTTCAAGGCCGGCGAGAAGATTGTGGTGGGTGCCCAATTTAACAAAGCACTTGGTCAGAATGAGCTCACGATACTCGGCCGTTATCGTACGAGAGGGAAGGGTGAAGTGGGATTTGCCAGAACGCTTGTCAGCGCAGACGAGGCATCGGAGCCGAACCAGGTGGATATTCTCGGACAGTACAGCGTCTTCATTAACAAGCAGTTGAAAATTCGTTTCGGGATTGAAGGCAAGGTGCAGAGCGAAACCCCGGCTGACCTTTCCGCAGCAACATTGTTCGGCGCGAGGGTAGCGCCGGAAGTATCGCTCTCTCGTACCATCACCGCCAACCCCTGGATTCGCTATCAAACAGGAACCGTCAAAGGAGATCGCTCGATCAGTGGGATTGAAGGGGGTGTGGGGCTACGGGTGGTGCTGTGATACGTCGCTTGATTCCGATTCGATTTTCTGCAACGCCGTGTAGTTCATTTCGTATTCAACGATCCATTCCCGCAGGGGTAAGGTCTTCTTCCCCATTCCGAGCCGATCCGGTTTTTTCAATTCCGTTCGCAAGGCGTCCGTCGTGATTTCCTTCTCAGCAGGGTTTTCCCTGTCAAGTTCCCATAGAACCGGATTGAGTTCGATGTATTGTTCGATGAAGAACCGGTCGATGTCGCCGCGAATGATGTGGTCATGGAAATTGCGTTGCCAGACAGAACCATCCCCCTGTAATCCTCTTCTTCTCAATTCCGTGGTAACGACTGCCTTGAATGATCGGATGACCGTCGATACCGTTCCTGAACGCGGTTTACCGAATTTCTCTTTGAATTCCTGTAGGGGCACGACATGTCGTGCCCCTA
>JBJXHC010000047.1:0-24596 GCA_046160825.1 Bacteroidota bacterium
GTCCCGATACCACATCTGCAACCACAGCTTGCTTAAACGCTATGCTATAACGACGAATTGTCTTTTCCATCGCCTGGTCCCGTTGATTGGTGAATCCTATCTGTCAACTTTTTCCAGGACGGGACACTAATTGCTTGTTGTTTGTTGTTCATTGAGAATTGTGCTTCTCCTTTAAGTAACGCAATCAGGTAACAGCCCCTTCTTCGTTGCACCTGTTGGCGAAATTCTCTATAATTAGGCCGAATTCGTTGCAGCCTTTCAATATCTTCCGCCCACACTCATGACTCGTCTTGGTTTGCTCTTTTTATTCCTTCCCGCCCTTACCGGTTGTGGCGTTGTGTCCTTCGGACTTGATGACCCGGCGGGAAGCGACGGCATTGAAAAGACGACCGTAGTCTCGCACACGCCGTTCCTGGATTCTGCAACTGTCATCGCCGGTCCGGAGTATGCCGCGGGGGGACTTCACCGGTTCGTGTGGGGGGATCACTATCGGGACGAATGGACAAGTCCGTTTACCGTACAAGTGCTTGATCTCGTAACATTTGCTGATGGTCTCACACCAGTAAAGCGCGGTGGCGGCTTTCAAACGATGTCGCTTCGCTTCAAAGGAAAAAACGGACGCTTCTATGCATTTCGTTCGATCAATAAAGATCCGGCAAAAGCCCTTCCTCCCGAATTACGCCAGACATTCGCTGGCGGCGTGTTGAAAGACCAAATCAGTTCGTCGCATCCTGCCGGTGCCCTCGTTGTCGATGTCCTTGCCGATACCCTTGGCGTTCTTCACCCGGAGCCGATTCTTTGTATTCTCCCCGATGATGATCGACTCGGTGAGTTCCGCTCAGATTTTGCCGGACTTCTCGGCACGTTGGAAGATTATCCTGCCGATGGAGAAGACGGAACGGCGGGATTTGCCGGCTCCACAAAAATTGTCAGTACACTCAAGCTCTTTGATGAGTTGGATAAGAACAGCGAGAACCGCGTTAACGCCATGGCGTTCCTGACCGCACGTCTGCTTGATGTGTTTGTCGGCGACTGGGACCGCCACATTGATCAATGGCGGTGGGCGAGATTTGAAAAGGGCGGGAGGGATGTGTGGCACCCGATCCCGCGTGACCGCGACCAGGCATTTGCACATCTTGACGGTGTGATTCCGTGGATCGGTATGAATGCCATTACACAGGTCGAGGCGTTCGACGATGATTTTCCGAAAATTGCCGACCTGACCTACTCAGGCAGGTTCCTTGATCGACGCCTCCTGGTTGATCTCGATTGGAGAACGTGGGACAGTGTTACGTCGGTTGTCATCAGCAAGTTGACGGACGATATACTCACGAGAGCACTTGACCGCATTCCTGCTGCGATGAGAAGCAACAGTGCATGGATTCTGAGTTCGCTTAAGGCGCGTCGGGCGAAGCTCGCTGATGCATCACGAGAATTCTATCTGGATATTGCGGGCGACGTGGATATCCGATTGAGTGACAAAGCGGAGTTTGCCATCATCGAACGAATGGACGATCAGCATACAAGGGTGACCGTGGCGAGACGGGACAAAGCAACCGGTGAATCCAAAGGGCCTCCTGTGTATTCCCGTATCTTCTCAAATGATGAGACCGATGAGATTCGTGTGTACCTGCTTGACGGTGATGACAAGGTAACCGTCAGCGGAGAAGTGCAGTGCGGTACAATCGTTCGGGTAGTTGGTGGTAAAGGAGATGATGAACTCCGTGATGATTCCATTGTGCATGGTCGATTCCTCGGGATATTCCCAAAAGTTTCCACCCGGACATATTTCTATGATGACGCGGGGAAGAATGTCTTCATTCCCGGACGAGGCACGGCCGTCAACACCGACAAATATGAAAACACATTGCTCGCAACTGAACAATACTAACTCACACTTTCGAATACCATTCCCTGACACATGCTCTATAGATTCCTGCTTCCCGCCGCTCTTTGTCTTTTTATCTCCCATTGCAGTCATCAGGAAGGTGGGCTGAAAAATGAAGGCGGTTCTTCGCGTCCGCTTACGGTGATTGCGATCGGCGATGCGGGCGAGGCGGGTTCAGCGCTTCGCGCCAATGCAACCCTCCTTACCAGCATGTATACCGGCCAGCACGATGGTGGTCAGTATGATGCGATGATTTTTCTCGGCGACAATTTCTACAACACAGGACTCAATGTCCCCGCAGATGAAGTGGAAAATTACGTGAAGAAAATCCTCGGACCGTTCAAGGTTCCGTTTGAGGGACTTGGCCGCGGGAACATCCACGCCATTGCGGGCAACCACGACTACTACGCGAAGAATGCGATTGAAACTTCCGTGTTGTTCGGCCTCATCAACATTGCAGAAGGCCCCATCGGTTTGACTGACAAAGGCAACAAAAGGGAGGCGGCGATTTCGCAATGGACGTACTACTACAACCTGCCCGGCAGTACCGTCTATCCTCTTGCCGCCGGTTCTCCTGACAGCGTGCAGTTCATTTTTGTCGATTCCGCTCTTCCGCTTCGTACTGATACATCCGCGTGGGTTCCCGCGCTTGATAGTCTGCGCAATCTCCTCGCAGCCAGTGGAAAGCGTAAGGGAATTATCTGGCGGATCCTCGCGTTGCATCATCCTTTGTATTCTGTGGGCGAACATGCAGGCTATACAGTATGGAATGATGAAACCAACACCGTCGATCATCTCACGCCGTGCGACAAGGATTCCAACGCGGTCGGGTGGATCAAGAACTTCCTCGACCCCGAGGACCTGTGTGCCGACAAGTATCGTCAGTTCATGGCGGCGTTGAAGTCTGTCATAGAAAGCAGCGGAACCAGAATTCAGCTTTCGCTTGCCGGACACGAGCACAGCATGCAGCTGCTGTATTATCCCGAGGCAGATCCCGGTTGTGATGACTGCCCGAAGATTCACGTGATCTCAGGTGCCGGATCCAAGCCGTGTAAGGTGAAGTTCCCATCCCCGCCAACCGAATTCACTTCGGCTCAACTCGTGCCATCGAAGCAAGGGGAATCGGTTCCGGGGTTTGCGCAACTCACTTTCGAGCGTGAGACTCTGCGCGTGGTGTTCTTTAACGGCAACGCTATCGTACCGATGGATATGGGTGGAGGGAGGAAAGAGTTTGTAATTACGGCTGATGGACATTTGCAGGATGATGCGAAGTAGCGACGAGGCACTATCGACTTCACAATTTCATAACTTGACTTTCCGCTTTCTCGTGGTATATTGTTGGCGAACCTCCTCCCATTGAAACCACAGCTAACTATACTGGTTGCCATTCTCTCTGCGCTCTTTTTGAGCGCCCCCACAATCCCCGCCAAAAAGATGGCGGGCGAGCATTACCCCAATACTCCATCAATCCCGGAGGCTCTTCTTCTTCGCGAGATCCAATCCCTCACCGACCGCGGACTGCATGTAAAACTGTTTGATGGCGTTGTCGAGGCGACTGACCCGGTATCCGGACAGAAATGGCAGTTCTCGATGGAGATGCTCAAGCCCCGACGATCAACATTTACAGGGTTGCCCACCTTGACAATTGATCTTAGGACGATTGATACCAATTTATACAATTGGCGATTCCTCCATGTGAACAGTGTTCCCATCTCAGGGGAATGGGGATTTCCTTTGCAGATCGGGGATGTCGACAGTAACGGGAGACACGAAGCATATGGTGTGTACCAAACCCAGGCTTCTTACTTTGCGAGAATATATGAACAGGGTCCCCTCAACACATGGGTGGCTCGACACCAATATGGTGAGAACGCGGGATTGGTCGACATGCAGGCCGATATTGATCGTAACGGTTTGACTGAAATCTACTTGCGTTTTGGTGACTCGCTATTTGTCTTTGAGCAAGTCCAACCCGATAGCCTTCCAATCGGAACGAAGTTCAGACACAGGCAATGGTATCAGAGCGCGACCGGCATTCCAAACCAAATTGAAGACATGAACAACGACGGAAACGAGGAGATTCTGTATCGCGGAAGCAGATTGGATAGCGCGGGTCAACCGAACGTGGAGAAAACTTTCATAATGAGATATAATCAGGGGGTCAACGACTTAGAAGAGGTATGGAGCAAGCAACTCCCGCCTGATTGCCAATCGGAAGGTTGCAGCGGGGCCATTGCCACCGGGGACTTTGATGGTGATGGAAAAACCGAATTCGTCACATCCAACTTTGCCGGAAATATGTACGTGGTAGAGCGCACAATAGAAGACAGTTTTGAAGTAACGTGGTCCATGAATCTGTCGGCTGCCGGGCGCGTTACTTCAGGCGATGTTGATAACAATGGGGCAATTGAGTTCCTCATCGGCGGAACTCAAGTTGAAGAGGATGGGTATGTACATCTTCGGGCTTACGCATTCGAGCGAACAGGCGACAATGAGTTTCAACCCATGTTTGCCTTCAACATCTTTCCGGCAGGTATGTTTTTTGTTGACTTGTATCAAACAGCAGACGTAGACGGAGATGGAACCCCAGAGCTCATTCTCTCATGCGCCGGTGGGATAATAGTGATACGAGCTGCCGAGGAACATGTCTATGAGCTATTTTATTACCAGCCGCCTTTCGCTCTTGATGGTGTCGCAGCACGGAAGATCAACGGTAACCAACAAGCACATTTGTTTGTGAGCAGGCATCTTGGCGGGCAACAGATCGTCAAGCAGACAGATGTTTATATGCTGGATAGTTCTCTCGTTGTCAATGTCCAGCCGCAGAACAGTATTCCAAGTGAACCACGAGCTCTTGATACGTACCCCAATCCGTTTAACAGTCAAGCGTTCATCACATACCAACTAGGGAAAAGTGCGCATTTGAGACTCCAGGTCTTTGATATTCTGGGAAGGGAGGTGATAACGCTATTTGATGCATTTCAATATCCGGGAATATACTCAGTGGTGTGGGAGGCGAAATTAGCGGCGTCCGGAGTGTACTTGTTAAGATTCGCAGTCGATCAGCAAGTGCAAACAAGAAAGATGTTGTATATCAGGTAACTCACCTTCCCAACAATACGGAGGTTAATACAATGAAGACCTTGGCTTTCGTGTTTATGCTGCTTTTTGGCCTATTGAATCTGGTGCTGGCTCAACCATCCCAGTTGCTGAACACAAATTATCAATACATGCAGCCGGCGTACAACACCGGAGTATCTTCCAGCTCAACTCTTGCTTCCACGGGTGATCTCGCATCAGATGGCAAGGGGCACCATTATGTTCTAAAAAATGCTAATGGTCAGATCACACACTACCTTTTCGATAACATCGGCACGTTGCTTCATACAGCAAGTTTTGGGTCAACTTTCTCGACCAATCCCTGCATAACAACAAGGAACGGTCGTGCTCATGTAGTCCTCCATGAAACGGCCCTGAATAGAGTCCAACTTTGGCGAAGTGTAGACGGAGGAGCTACTTGGACAAATGTTGACTTCAGGCCAGTAGCCGGGAACCTTAACGGTCTTGATTCATTTGAGGATGATCGTGGAGTTCACATAGTATACAGCAGTGATGGCGAAGGTGGAGGGATATTCTATCATCTTAAGAATCAAGCAGACCTATGGTCGCCTTTTTCGACTACCGTTTATGGTACTCCAGTAACGAATGCTCAGCCTAGCGTCACGACCAGTACTGTTGCACAGGGAGACAGTGCACATATACTCTCTTTGCAAGGATTATTCAGTTTCAAGTTTCCCTCTTCAGGTGCCGGACAATGGGCCTCACGCATCTCACCAGTGGCCAGCCCCAATAAGGGTGCAATCGCTGTTGTTCCTAGTATCACATCAAGCACTTTCGCACCATACATGTTTCTTGTTGCTCAACCTGGATCTGAAACGGCGCTAAGACGGGCAAATCGGACGTACGATTCCCAAGATGCATGGAGTACCTACACCCCAATATCTGGTACCGTAAACAGCAAAGTGTCAGTTGCAACTACGCCATCCTTTCTTTCAGACTTCACTTGGCCCAATTTTGTCTGGTCTGATTATCAACTGCGTTATCGAATTATGCTGAACAGATTCAGGCCAGCGAATTCCGATGTTCCAATGACATTCGGACCCCACGAGGTATCTCAAGTGTCACCAGGTGTTTATCGTGACGGCTCCTCCCCAGTTGTTGGTTCGAACCAAGGAACATTGACGGTAATCTGGAGAGACCACACAGACAATACTCTGTATTTCAGACGAAAGCCATTTGCGATTCTTGGTGATATGAATGAGAATTATGTTTTAACTGACACCAACTGGATATTGTCGACCACAATTCTCGCATCGGGGAAAGAACTGAGACTAAAATCCGGTTCAGTGACGTATTTATGGGGCCAATGGACTCAACCGCAATTGGGTGTTAAAGGCCCCGGAAAACTAGTCGTATCCGAAGGTGCTTCAATAGTTATTGAGAGTGGTGCCAGGCTCATTTGCAGTCACCCACCGGTAGCGGAAATATGGTTGGTGGGACAATCGATCTCGGCAATAACGTGGCAATGACAGTACCAAGTGGAGCAACTCTTGAGTTAAGGGCCGGCGCCAAAATGCTTTTCGGCAGTGGAACTTCAGGTTTGACTGTCGGCGGCATGATGGTGCTACCCACAAGTGGGCAAGCAGAGTTTCGTCAAAGGGCTCCTGGAGTAACATGGAGCGGTATCGTTGCAAATGCTTCCACCCAGATAGATAATGTCATTATCAAGCACGCAGCAACGGGCATAAAGGTGGGAGGAGGTAGCTCAACAACAATATACAAGGTGCGTATCGATAGCTGCGGGACAGGCATTTACACCGGCAGTTGCCCTACCGTGATTCAAGCAGATACGATTACCAATTGTGCAATAGGGGTGCAAATCAAATCCGTTCAGCCTGTAACGGTTGCATCTACAAAGTTCGACACATGCGACATCGGTATTGAGATTCTTCCGAAAGTCCCGCAACAACTCCGTCGGATCGAGAACTGCCAATTCCTCAACGTAGGCGCAACGGCAATTTCGATTATCAGTTTTTCAAATGCCTTGCTTACCGGTAACTCTTTCACTGGCCCTGGCAATGACAACGATGCTGTTGCCCTTGTGAGTTCGTCACCCAAAATACTAGGAAATACTATTGCAGGGTTTAAATATGGTCTGCTATGCGCTACAAGCAGTTCGCCCTCGCTTGAAGACATTTTTGCACCCGGATATAACATTATTACCAATAATGGCGTCGGTGTATATTGCGCCGATCAGTCCAATGCTAACCTTGGTTTTGCTGATGAATGGGACAACGGTGGATATAACAGTATCTTTGACAACGATAATCATGACGTCATCGCCGAAAACAACAGCCATGTCATCGGCGAGGAGAACTGGTGGGGATCAAGGGATACGCCGCCGGGCGTCTTTAGTGAAGATGGCACTTCAAGTTTCGATTACGATCCGTGGCTTGAAGACGACCCAAATCAAACGCCGGAATCTGCTGGTAGAGGAGATCGACATCTATCGGAGTCGATATCGCTAATGAGGCAGGCCCTCCAGCAACGATATGAAGGGCAATACGGCGAAGCTGTTCAGACCCTGCGAATGATGATTACATCGGGAGAGTCCACTACACGGGAAAAGCGTTGGGCATTTGGACAGATGCTCATCATCGCGCAACTTTCACCGCAGTTAAATTTGTCCGAATATCTGGCCAATGCGATTGCAAACCATCCGCTGTTGAGGCGAGGTATTCGGTCGTTGCTGCCCGGGCTGTTGTTAGCGGAAGGAAAAACCACGCAGGCTTTTTCTGCACTTGACCAGAATATGCAGGACTACCCGAATAGCGCGGAGCATCGGTCTGCACTGTACATGAAGTTCATCTATCGACTTCATGAAGAAGAGAATCTCGTAGCTGCCCAATCCCTTTTTAGTCAGTTATCAAGCAGCTACCCTGAGAGTATCGAAAAGCGGCTTGCGCAGGCACAACTAGCTGGGTACATTGCTTCACGGCCGGTCGCAACACCAGACCTCGGGCGACCATCGGCAACCGATGTGCCGAGCGAGTATCGCCTGTTACAGAACTATCCCAACCCATTCAACCCAGTAACAATGATCAATTATCATTTACCAACAAACAATTGGATTTCGCTGAAGGTATATGATGTGCTTGGGCGGGAGGTATTGACGTTGGTTGATGGTGAAAAGGAAGCCGGAACTCATTCGGTTCAAATGGATGGGAATGGTTTATCGAGTGGCATATATTTCTATACGATGAGAGTCGGTGAGTTTGTGAACACAAGGAAGTTATTGCTTCTCAAGTAGCCCAGCACTCAGCGGCATTGTCTTTACATGGGTAGCGTATGATGTCAAAATACATTCTGTTGGTTGTCCTCGTTGGCCTGACTTCTAGCGCGTTATCACAAGATGACGCGCCGGAAGTCTATGCTCCGCCTCGCGACTACGGCACCGATTGGCGGCCTTCGGTACTGCTTGGTTTCACCACCGAAGACGGGTTGCTTCTTGGTGGCGGGCCGATCCTCTACAAGTTTGGTTTTCGCCAGATGCCGTATGTGCTTCGTATGCAACTCACAGGGGGCATCGGGTTGAAGAACGGAGCCTTCGTTGTGAACTACACTGCCTTGTATCCGGCAATCGGCAACAACCTGGTGTTTGAAATCATCGCGCATATTACGGAGTTGGAAGTGAGAAATTTCTACGGCTTCGGCAATGCCAGTTTCCGGAATAAAGACCTCGACAGAATCAGATTCTATCAGTTAAGCTCGCGCGAGTATCTCTTCAACACTGAGTTGTCATACAAGATCAGCGATCAGGCGAAATTTGGCGTCGGTGCTTTGTTTAAACATTTTGAAGTCCGCCAGAAAACCGGTCGCTACGTCACTCCCGACAGTTCCGGCAGTCTTGGCGACGATAGATCGTACGTTGGGATGACGCTTGGCTTCAATATTGATACACGGAACAGCACGGTTGCTGCAAGACGTGGAGTGTATCTCAGGCTGCAAGGAGGAGCTTTCCCGGATATTTTCGACGAGGCATCGCCGTATTACAAACTCTCCGGTGATGCGCGCTTCTTTGTGACCGCACCACTGCCGTTCAGGCCGACTCTCGCCGTACGCATCGGGGCAGAGAAGGTGATTGGTGAGTTTCCGTTTTACGAGGCTGCGTTTCTCGGCGGATTCGGTTCGCTGCGCGGATTCAACGCGCGACGCTTCGCCGGTGAGGCCTCTGCATTTGCCAATATTGACCTCCGTCTCTCGCTCTTCCGCATGAAACTCTTTGTACCAACAACGGTCGGCGTGTTCGGACTTGTCGATGCCGGACGGGTCTGGATGAATGATCTATCGCCGGAGAGCTGGCACGTTGGCGTTGGCGGCGGCATATCGCTTGCGCCGCTCACCGCGGAAACCACAGTCTCTGTTGCGTTTGCCAATTCCAAAGACGGTGTGTTCATTGTCGGTGGACTGGGCTACGGATTCTGACCAGGAGATAAATGGTTACTGATACAATATCAAACGCCGGGAAGTACGAGGCGCTTCATCCGTTGTTCTCGCAGGCTTTTCAATTTCTGAAGAGCCAGACTGCTGACACCGTGACGCCGGGAACCCACGAGTTGGATGGAAGAAACCTGTTCGTCATTATCAGCCGCACAGATGGTCAACTTCCCGGGCCGTCCAGGTTGGAAGCGCACCGGGAGTACATCGACATTCAGGTGGCAATGCGCGGCAGTTTTGATATCGGCTGGAAGAAATTATCCTCCTGCAAACAACTCGCAGAGGCTTATGCTGACGAAAAGGATATCATGTTCTTCGACGACGAACCGGAGATGCTGCTGACAATTGACGAGGGAATGTTCGGGATATTCTTTCCGGAAGATGCGCACGCGCCACAAACGTCGGATCATCCATTGGTCAAAGCCGTATTCAAAGTCCGGGTTCGTTAGTCAAGAACAATTCATCCACATCATTCACCAGACCTTTAGGCTATGGTACAAAGACCCGCTCTCGACGAAACGTTCCTTCCACCCTTTGACGGGTTTCCTAAAAAGGGAATGGACTTTCTCAAGAAACTCAAGAAGAACAACACGCGTCCCTGGTTTCATGCACACAAGGACGAATACGAAGAGTACGTGAAGTTTCCGATGCAATGTTTGATCGCGTCGCTGGCCGAGCGGATGGCTGACGTAGCGCCGGAGTTCGAGTTCAAACCGAAGCGCGCAATCTTCAGGATTCACCGCGACGTCCGGTTCAGCAAGGATAAAGCGCCGTACAAAACAAACATTGCTGCGAGTTTTGGCATGCGCTCGAAATCCAAAAGCCCGGTCGAGACGCCTGGTTTTTATATCGGTATTGAGCCGGGGTCGATCTTTATCGGCGGCGGGTTGTACATGCCGGCCGGTGATCAAATCAAAGCAATCAGAAAATCCATTGTGGATCATCCCGATGAATTTCTCGCAGTGGTCAACGAGAAGAAATTCAAGAAGGGCCTCGGCGGAATTATCGGCGAGAAGTTACAGAAGGCGCCACTCGGCTATCCCAAAGACCATCCGATGATTGAACACCTGCGCCACAAGCAGTTCTTTGCCGGGAAAGAGTTCAAAGATGAAAGCATTTGTCTGAAGCCGAACTTCCTGAGGACAGTCGTGCAAGTGTACGCTGACACACTCCCCCTGATCCGCTGGCTCAACAGTGCGTTGAAATAATACACTAGCGGGATGGACTATCTCGTCATTAGTATCGTTGCCCTTGCCGCATCCGCACTGACGCTCTTTTCTGGGTTCGGACTTGGAACAATACTCCTGCCGGCGTTTCTCTTATTCTTTCCAGCAGACCTTGCAGTTGCAATGACGGCTATTGTTCATTTCTCAAACAACCTGTTCAAGCTTGTCCTCCTCGGGCGGCACGCACACAGAGGCATTGTTCTCCGGTTTGGTATACCGGCGATTGTTGCGTCATTCATCGGTGCATGGGTGTTGCTTCTCGCATCGGATGTACAACCGTTGCTCACGTACCAGATAGGTCAGCGACTGTTTGCCGTGACTTTTGTGAAGGTGGTGATGGGGTTGTTGATAGCGGCATTTGCTGTTCTTGAAATGTTGCCTGCGTTTACAAAGATCGAGTTCGATAGGAAGCATGTGATAACTGGTGGCTTGCTGAGTGGTTTCTTCGGCGGACTCTCCGGCCATCAGGGCGCTTTGCGAAGTGCGTTTCTTGTGCGTGCAGGACTTTCCAAGGAAGCTTTCATAGCCACCGGTGTCGTAATCGCCTGTCTCGTGGACATCACGCGATTATCGGTGTATGTCGGACATTTTTCCGTCTCGGGAATTGGTAAGAATATCCCGTTGGTACTTGTTGCAACCGGTGCGGCGTTCGTGGGAGTGTTTCTCGGGAACAAGCTTTTGAATAAACTCACCATGACGCGTGTGCAACAGGTTGTCTCAGTGTTACTGTTGATGATTGCACTCGGCCTTATCACCGGACTCATATGAATTGAGAGGAGGAACCCATGTTCACACTTGCTTCGAGCTCATATAAAGACAAGAGCGACATCTCTGTGAAGTACGCTCACCGGACCGTCGTCGGAGGAAAGAACGTCTCGCCGGAAATGCAGTGGACCGACCCGCCGGTACTCACCAAGTCATTTGCTCTTTCCATCATTGATCCACATCCGGTTGCCAAAAACTGGGTACACTGGTTTGTGATCAATATTTCCTTTCGCGGGAGGAGTATTGTCGAAGGCGCTTCACGTACGAACAGTCTTCCGGGCGGAGCAAAGGAGCTGATGAGTTCATACGGCGAGCTTGGTTACGGTGGACCCGCGCCACCGAAGGGTTCGGGTTCTCATCCCTACATAGCAACCATCTATGCGTTGAATATCGAATCCCTCGACCTCGGGGTTAATACAAGTCTGCGGCAATTTGAGAAGGCGATTGAAGGGAAGGTGATTGCCGAAGCTTCAATGGTCGGGTTCTTTGAGAGAAAGTGACCTTCGAGAACAAAAAGATCCTCACCCGACAATACGCGGCATGAGGATCGAGATGCCCGGCCTGAACGGAAAAAAAGGCCGAGAGGTTACGCTGCTACGGGTTTTTGTATCAACTCCGTCAACACATCTTCACTGACGAATGGCTTGTAATTGACAACCGGATCGTAATTCACGCCGCGACATGCAGAACCGCCGGTGGCAATCAGATTCAACTTGCGTGCAATATCGTCGTACCTCCGGGCCTCTTCCCCTGTATGGCAGGCATGGAAAACCTCCAACCCTCGCAAACCCGCATCTTTCATCTTCATGATGTCCGGTTCGGTGATGCCTGCCCGGTGGTTGTATAGCGCCGGATGCGCCAGTACTGCGATTCCGCCCGCGTCAAGGATCAAATCAATTGCATCGAGTACGGAGAGAGAACTGGTAGGGTAGTAGCAGTCACCATCAACACCGATGTACTTTTCCGTGAATGCCTCCCGCGGTGTGCCGATGTAACCTTTCTCCACCATTGCCCGTGCGATGTGAACCCTGCCCACGTATGATGAGTGAGCGGCATGGTGAAGGATGTCGGCGTATTCGAGCCGGATGTTTTCCTTTTTCAGTTTGTAGATCATGATCTGCACGTGTGCCTCGCGTGAGGCAAGCATGTGTGAAAGCCGTTCCCGCATTCTTCGATGGTGTGGATCGATGTAGTATCCAAGAATGTGGATTTCACTCCCTTCCCAGCCCGCGCTGATCTCCACACCAGGAATAAACTCCACGCCGAATTGTGCCGACAATGTGCGACCCTGCTCAACATCCGGCAGCACATCGAGGTCAGCGACAGCGATGGCGCGAAGGCCGCTCCCTTGTGCGTAGGCGAACTGGTTGCTCAACGTAAGCTGGCCTTCGGACGCCAGCGTGTGGACATGAAGATCGACTCTCCGGTTGTGTATCACTCGTATTCCATGCTGTGGATGAGACGGTTACAATGCACGCCCCAATATACAGAACGAGTGTTACCCGAAGGTTACTGGGGGTTTATCAAATTGTTAAGTCGGAGTTAAGGAAGGAGTTGAATATGGTGTGATAAAAAACTGGATTCTTGCAGAATTGCAGCGCAGGTTTTACATCTCCTTCATCAACCCCAGCACCATCCTTGCAATCGCCGGCGATGAGGTGAGTCCCGGCGATTCGATGCCTACCAGGTTGATGAATCCATCCAGTCCTTTATCTGCTTCGTTGCGGATGACATAATCTTTCACCGGCTGACCTTTGGCTTGCAGCTTTGCGCGTATACCGCTCATGTCGGGTGTGAGGTCTTCATCCGTCACCTCGGGCATGATGCGGCGGACAGACTCTGCGAATGCGTGGCGCTTCTCATCGGCAACACGGTAATCAAGGCTGCGCTGGGGAAGATACTCAACGTCGGGACCGAATTTCACTCTGCCTGAGAGATCAATCAACGCATGTACACCGAGCGATTCCTTGGGGGGAATGGGATAGACGAGGCGCGATATCTTTTTGCCCTTTGCTCCGGAGAGAGCGAAGTAACTTCCCTTGCACCAGTGAATTCTATATCCCGCAGCATCAACATCAATTCCCGCCAGTGAGGAAATTGTATCGCTCTCAAGTCCTGCTGCGTTCACCACTCGCTCCGACGTGAAGCTTGATGTAGCGTTTCCTTCCTTGATTGTCACAGTGAATTCACCACTTGTCCTTTCCAATCCCACAACCTCACAGTGCGTTTGCACCTCAGCCCCGTTTTCCTTTGCAGTGTGGTAGTAATAGTCCAGCAATCCGTGAGCGCTGATGATACCGGTAGTAGGGGAGAGAATCCCGCCGAAGGTGGCAATGTGCGGCTCCATCGCATGTACCTGGTCGGCAGTGAGCATTTGCAACTCAACGCCGTTGCTCTTGCCATGTTCAAACAGCTTCTCCAACGCGCCCACTTCATCAGCTTGTGTTGCGGTGATAATCTTGGTGATCCGGCTGTGGGGAATGTCATGCTTGGCGCATAACGCGTACAACAGATCCCGGCCTTCCACACACAACTGTGCCTTCAGTGAGTTGTGGGGATAATATATTCCCGCGTGAATCACTTCACTGTTGCGGCTCGAGGTTTCCGTGCCGTACTTGGGGTAGCGTTCGAGTATGAAGACCGGCGAGTAGTGCCTGGACAACTCAGCTCCAACAGCAAGTCCGACAACACCTGCCCCAATGACTGTTACTGAAACGTCTGCCATGTTTATTCGTTTGTTACGAGTGTTGGTTGTTCAACCACAATCCATGATTTGTCTTTCTTCACGCCAGCAGTGGAGAAGAACTCCGCGCTGGTTCTGGTCCGCGAGTTGATCAGCACTTTCATCCCTGAGGCATAACGGAATAGCGGGAGATCGATTGGCGAATCGCTGAACACCATCAGCGGCACCTGATTCGTCCGCGCCTTCATCGCCTCAATTTTCCCATCAAGAATGGGAATCGGCTTCCGGATCTCGGACGTGAGGATATCTCCATCAATTTTCAATTCGATGCCGAGGATTCGTTCTCGCGGAATCCCTGCCCGCTCGAACACGGTCTCCACTGCCCACTGGTTGCTCCCCGATATTGCCCACAGATCGAAGCCCCGATTCTTCAAGTGTTCGATTGCGTCAAGAGTATCCTGTATGTAGCGGATGCCTAACGGGAGCGAAGTTTTTCCAATTTGGCGTTTGCCGGGTGGTGCTTCGAGTTCTGCGCGCAGTGTTGCACGTGCCAGTACCCCAACCTCTCGCAGAGAGAAGCCGGCCAGTAGTCGAACAATATCAGCACATGCTTTTTCTATGTCCCCGTTGGCAAGCTGATCGAAATACCTGTTGAGGAGAATCTGGCAGAAGGGGTTGAACCGTCGATCAATCTTTCTCTTCGGATGCGGAATGGCCGCGAGACTCTCGTAGAGATTATCAATCTCATCCCGTTTCGGATGGTCGAGCCAGAGGTTGGCGGGAGATGTTCTGAACTGAAACTCTTCGATCTGCCTGAAGAACATCGCTTCCCCGATGTCGCCTTGGATCAATGTGCCGTCGCAATCGAAGACTGCGATGGGTTTCTGATGTGAACGGTCGGTGGGAGACCCGCTCAAAAATGAATCCAGAGTGGCGAGGAGACTAGATGGCATGTAGGCGATGAGCGTTCATTCTGTGGTGGCTTAAGATAGCAATAGGGGAATGGAAGAGCAAGGATCGACAACTCGGAGCATGCAGAAACCCGTACCTTCATTCACGAGACTGATTGCAACTCACTGCTCAAAGGTGTATATTGAGCCACGAATTTCAGAGTATCAGCAAGTCCGTCCCGTCTGCCGGTACGGATTTTTTGTGTAAATGGAGTGAGCACTTTCCGCAGTATGGACAACATCAGAAACTTCTGTATCGTCGCCCATATCGACCACGGCAAATCCACGATTGCCGACAAACTGCTTCAACGAACCGGTAGCATTACCGCCCGCGAAATGAAGTTCAATCAGGTACTTGATGACATGGACCTGGAGCAGGAGCGGGGGATTACCATCAAGCTCCACGCCATCCAGATGAAGTACAAGTCCAGCGATGGGAAGGATTACACGCTGAACCTCATCGATACACCCGGCCACGTGGATTTCTCCTACGAAGTTTCCCGTTCGCTTGCAGCGTGTGAAGGCGCATTGCTTGTCGTTGACGCATCACAGGGCGTGGAAGCCCAGACCATCAGTAACCTGTATCTTGCAATTGACGCCGGGTTGGAGATTATCCCCGTCATTAACAAGATTGACCTGCCGAGTGCGATGATCGAAAGCGTCAAACAGCAGATCAAGGATCTGATCGGTTGCAAGGATGAAGAGATTATCCTCGCGAGCGCAAAAGCAGATATTGGCATCGACGAGATTCTCGAAGCCGTTGTCAAGCGCATCAAGCCGCCGAAAGGCGATCCGGATGCACCACTTCAAGCACTGATTTTTGATTCAGTCTTTGACATTTATCGTGGCTCGATTGTTTATGTCCGTGTGTTTCAGGGGACACTTAGCGAACACCAGAAGATAAAATTCTTTCACAACGGCAAAGTGTACGAAGCGGAAGAAGTTGGTGTGTTGGAATTGAAAAAGAAGCCGACCGGGGAAATTCGTGCGGGCGATGTCGGCTACCTGATCGCTGGCATCAAGGATGTCCATGATACCAAGGTTGGTGACACCGTGACGGATGCGCACAATCCGGCCGATGCGCCTCTTCCCGGCTACAAGGACGTGAAGCCGATGGTGTTCAGCGGCGTCTATCCAACTAACGCTGAAGACTTTGAAGACTTGCGCTCGTCGATTGACAAACTTCGTCTCAATGATTCCGCTCTCGTCTATGAGCCGGAAACATCGACGGCCCTTGGCTTCGGGTTCCGTTGCGGGTTCCTCGGACTCTTGCACATGGAGATTGTCCAGGAGCGACTTGAGCGGGAATACAATCAGAACATTATCAACACCGTTCCCAACGTCGAGTACCGCGTAACGAAAACGAATGGTGAAGTGGTGCTGGTGGATAACCCATCGTACATGCCACAGCCGGGTGAGATAGAAGTTGTGGAGGAGCCGTTCATCAAGGCACAGATCATCGTGCCGACGGAGTATGTGGGAAATATTATGAAGCTGTGCATGGATCGTCGCGGCGTCTATAAGAACACAACGTACATCGATCCTACCCGTGCAGACCTGCATTATGAAATGCCCCTCTCGGAAATTATCTTTGATTTTTATGACAAGCTCAAGTCGACGAGTCGTGGCTACGCGTCATTCGACTATGAGTTCCTCGACTTCCGTGAATCCGACCTTGTGAAGCTGGACATTCTCCTGAATGCTGAATCTGTCGACGCGTTCTCCACCATCGTCCATCGCGAAAAGGCACACGAGTGGGGAAAGAAGCTCTGCGTCAAGTTGCGCAAGCTCATTCCGCGACAGATGTTTGATGTAGCCATCCAGGCCGCCATTGGAAGCAAGGTGGTGGCCCGCGAATCCATCTCCGCCATGCGGAAAAACGTTATTGCCAAGTGCTATGGCGGCGATATTTCCAGAAAAAGAAAGCTGCTGGAGAAACAGAAGGAGGGGAAGAAGCGTATGAAGCAGGTGGGACGTGTGGAGATTCCCCAGGAGGCATTTCTTGCCGTCCTCTCCATGGACGATGACTAACAATACGATTTGAAGGGAACAGGTATGGCGAAAAATGAAGAGACAAAGCAACCCAAAGAACCGGTAAAGGATTTCTTCAAGGACATCGTCTTTGTGCTGGTGTCATTCCTTTTTCTTAATAGTTTTGTGCTCGCTTCCTTTGTCGTTCCGACCGGCTCGATGGAGAATGAAATCATGACGGGGGATTTTCTCTTCGTCAATAAATTTATCTATGGCGGTACAACACCCCGGACGATTCCGTTCACCAATGTACGACTGCCGTGGTTTCGCGTACCGGCGTTTCAGGATGTCGAGCGCGGCGACGTGATTGTGTTCGAGTTCCCCGGATATCGGGACGATGTTATTGCGCACGAGTTTCAATTCTATCTCAAGCGCGCAATGGCCCTCAGCGGCGATACAGTTCAGATCGTCAAGCGCGTTGTCTATGTCAATGGGCAACGGGCACCTCTCCCGCGCAACATCAAATTCAATTCAATGGAAACCACGCCGCCGGGTGTGATGGATGTACGGATTTTCCCGAAGGGCTCACCGTACAGTGAAGATAATTGGGGGCCGATGAGGGTTCCATCGAAAGGTGATGTCATTCAATTGAACACCTCGAACTTCGAACGTTGGGTAACATTCATCGGTCGCGAGGGTCATGCGGCACGTATTGGTGACGATGGACAGGTTCTGATTGATGGTGTCCCTTCAGCGAGCTATATCGTCAAACAGAATTACATCTTCGGTATGGGCGACAATCGTGACAATAGTCTTGACGGCCGGTTCTGGGGATTCATTCCAGCGGAAAACATCGTCGGTACGCCGATGATCGTTTACTGGTCGTGGGATCCGAATATTCCCCTCGTCAGTATCGTTGAGAAGATCAAATCAGTGAAGTTCAGCCGGATCGGTTCGTTGATTAAGTAACAAGACGGCGCGGTGGAAAAAACCTGGCAGAAGCGAGTCCGCAGTTACACCCAATTTGTTCTGGTTGCTGCTTTGCTGGCGCTGTTGCTGAAGTCGTGTGTTGTGGAGGCGTTTCGCATTCCTTCCGGCTCGATGGAAAATACACTGCTTGCCGGCGATTTCATTCTGGTCAACAAGTTTGTCTACGGTCGTTCTTTATCATACACAATTCCATTTGTTGACTGGGAGCTTCCCGGTTTCCGCATCCCGGGATTTCAATCTCCCGCATACAACGACGTTGTGGTCTATGAGCAACGTGATGCATCCGGCAGACTGCAGAAATACGTGAAACGTTGCATCGCTCTTCCGGGTGATACGCTGGTCATAAGAAACACCGTGGTGTATCTGAATGGCACGGAATTCCCCCCACCCCGTAGCGCAACCATTGATGTTGGCGCGGTGTCACCAGACAACATCCCGAATTCACTGATATTTCCGCCCGGTTCTCCATTCAACGAAGACAATTATGGACCGATCCGGATTCCCCGGCGCGGCGACAGTATTCACGTCAACACCGGGAACCTACGTACGTGGAGATCGTTAATAGAACGTGAGGGACATATCCTTGATGCCGCACGAGGCGATGTGTTTATTGATGGAAGAAAAACGAGCGAGTATGTGATTGGGCGTGACTACTATTTCATGATGGGCGACAATAGGAACAATAGTCTGGATAGCCGGTTCAGAGGGTTCATCCCCGCAGAAGACATCATAGGGAAAGCCATGTTTGTTTATTGGTCGATTGATCGGGCAACCGGCGATGTCCGCTGGTCTCGTGTGAGCACAATTGTGCGGTAAGAACAACCATGCCATCACTCTATCTCCATATTCCATTTTGTGAAAAGAAGTGCGTGTACTGCGACTTCTATTCGCTGGAAAGCTCGTCGATGATGGGCGAATTCCTCAACGCGCTCCACAACGAGATTGATCTCTACGCTGACCTCGGGGCCGGGAGTTCCTTTTCCACCATTTTCTTTGGCGGAGGAACACCGTCACTTCTTACCCCCGCACAACTGGAATCCATTCTCACACATCTTCACCGTAAATTCTCCATTGCTCCCGATGCCGAGGTGACGCTGGAAACCAATCCGGGTACGGCAACAATCGAAAAGCTTGCGGCATTCAAATCGCTTGGCGTGAACAGGCTGAGCATCGGCATCCAGTCGTTTCATGAGGACGAACTCCATTTCCTCACCCGCATTCATGATGCAGCCCAGGCAATGCAGTGTGTGAAGTGGGCGCGCCAGGTTGGTTTTGAGAACTACAGCATTGATCTCATGTACGCTCTTCCGGGACAAACGCGTGAGCGTTGGCTCCAGAACCTTGATACGGCCATGTCGCTCGCACCGTTGCACATCTCCGCATATGGTTTGATTGTGGAAGATGGAACACCGCTGGCAAGGATGGTGCAGTCGAAGCAAGTCTCGCCCGCCCCGACCGATGAGGAAGCCGAACTGTACGAAGTGACGATGGAGTACATGGAGCGGCGAGGCTACGAGCACTATGAGGTTTCGAATTACGCGCGCCCGGGGTTCCGTTCGCAACACAATTACAACTACTGGACACACGAACCCTACATCGGTTTTGGTCCCTCTGCACATTCTTTTTGGAAGGGGATGGACGGAACAGCGCGTCGCTGGTGGAACATCGCGCATCTCTCTCACTACTGCGAACGATTGCAGAAGCATGAGTTACCTCTCGTTTCAGATGAACAGCTCTCCACAGCACAATTGATGACTGAGCGGATATTTCTCGGGTTACGAAGCGACGGGGTGGACATGAGGCGTTTCAGAAAAGATTTTGGAGTGGACTTTGCCGGGCAACGAGGGGATGAACTTCGCGATATTGTCGGTGCGGGACTCGCGACAATCGCTGCCGGTTCATTCAGACTGACCTCAAAGGGGTACCTATTGTGTGATGAGATATGCGCCCGTCTAATGTAACAATCCTTGAAACTCACTCACATTTCATCTATATTCTGTGGGCTTTTTCCGTCCGGTTCCCCCGCGTTACCCAATTTGTTGAATCATTGAGGATTTCATGACGCACAAGGTTGAACATCGTATCGTTGCCGCAGGAGTGTTTGTTATTTCGGCACTCATTTATCTGATCACCATGGCTCCCACTGTCGTATTCTGGGATGTGGGCGAGTTTATTGCAGCGGCCTGGATGTTGCAGGTGCCGCATCCGCCCGGTTCGCCATTCTTCCTGCTCGTTACCCGTGTGGCAATGATGTTTCCGACGGCTGCCGACCTCGCAGTCCGTGCCCACGCATTTACGGCGCTGTGCAGCGCAAGCGGCGTGATGTTCATGTACCTCGTTATGGTGCGCGTGATTATGAATTTCCGCGGAACGCCGAACTCGTTCTTCGACAAACTGGTGGTGTATGGCGCATCGGCCATTGGCACACTTTCCATGGGATTTGCGACCACGTACTGGGGAAACTCCATCGAATCAGAAGTCTACGGCCTGAGCATGTTTTTCCTCACGTCAGTGTTGTGGTTGGCGTTACGGTGGGTCGATCGTGATGGAAGCCCGGGACATGAAAAGTACATTTTGATGATTGCCTATTTGATCGGACTCTCACTCGGCGTTCATCTCCTTGCCTTGCTCGCGATCTTCCCCATCTTGATGATTATCTACTTCAAACGGTATGAAATCAATTTCAGCACATTCATCAAGTTTGGTTTGGTGACGGTAGCAGTGTTCTTTGTCGTGTATCCCGGCATTGTGAAGTACGTTCCGGGAATGATGGACGGCGATTTCGGTGGGACGAAAAGCGACGCCATCTCATATATTCCCTGGCTCATCATAGCAGGTGTGATGTATGGTGCATACACATCGTATCAGAAAAGACAGAAGATGTTGCACATCGCCCTGCTTTCGGTGGCGCTGATTTTTATCGGTTACACGACATATACATCGGTGTTGATCCGCTCGAACGCCAATCCGCCGATGAACGAAAACAACCCGAACAATCTTGCGCGCCTCACTTCCTATCTGGGTCGGGAACAGTACGGCGATTCCCCTCTCTGGCCGCGACGCTACAGTCAGGAACCGCACCAGCAGGGAATCTATGCGAACTACACAAGTGAGATGGACTTCCTTGTTCGTTATCAACTCAACCACATGTTTACGCGGTACATGCTCTGGAACTATGCAGGGAGCGAAGGAGACTGGCAGGACGCCCGTGCGAATCTCTTCCCGTTGAACGGAGTACTCAATACCATCGTCAAGTTCGTTTCCAATGTCGAACCGTTTGCGGGAGAAGGGAAGGACTCACTCCTGTGTATTCCTCTGCTGGTGGGATTATTCGGGATGTGGCAGCACTTCAAGAAGGATTGGAAGATGGCCTGGGTGTTCCTGGCAATGTTCATTATCATGGGGCCGGTGCTTGCTCTTTACCAGGCGCAGCAGGAACCCCAACCGCGTGAGCGCGATTATTTTTATGTAGGTGCGTATCTCGTTTTCTCGCTCTGGATCGCCATCGGTATCGTTGCCATCATCGACATGGTCAAGAAGAGCATCCACTCGCCGCAAATGGGAAATCTGTACGGCATGGCGTTTCTCGGATTGTTCACGCTGACGATTCCCGCAAATATGCTGCGCGTCAATTGGGAATCGCATGACAGGGCAGGCAACTATGTCGCGTGGGATTATTCCTACAATATCCTTCAGACATGCGAGAAGAACGCGATACTCTTCACCAACGGCGACAACGACACATTTCCGCTCTGGTACCTGCAGGACGTTGAGGGGATACGCCGCGATGTGCGCATCGTGAACCTGAGTCTCATCAACACGCCATGGTACATCAAGCAGATGAAGGACAAGCCCTACTATTCGGAGGCGAACGCCGTCCCCATCAGTTTGTCGGATGCACAGATCGAACGGATCGGACCGTCGCAGTGGGAACCCCGCAACATGGAGTTACCCGTACCGAAGGAGGCCTTCGAGCGGTACGGTGTGAAAGACACAGCACTTACCAACAAGGGTAAGATCGACTTTGTCATGAACAATACCTTCCAGTCGGGGAATATCAAAGCAATCAAAGTTCAGGATATTCTGGTCCGTGACATCATCTTCACCAACAATTGGAAGTACCCGGTCTATTTTGCGGTGACAGTTGCACCGGATAGCAAGATTGGACTTGATGGCTACTTGTGGTTCCATGGTCTGGCCCAACGGTTGGAGCCGCGTATGGCTGTTGATAACGAACGGGGACTTGATCCGGTAATCGTCGAACACAACCTGTTGCAGGAGCCGGATGGCTTCTCCAAAGAGCCGCAGTACGGGTACAAGTTCCGCGGGGTTGCCGATCCCGGTGTGTATTTCGATGAGAACACCACGAGGCTGATGGTCAACTACCGCTCAGCGTTTATTCGCCTTGCCCTGTTTCATGCAAACGTGGCAAAGAATAATGACAAGGCCTCTGCAACACTGGACAAAATGGAGCAGGTAATCCCACGCGCCAAGATCCCGATGGGTTGGGAGCTTACTGCCGATCTTGCCTCATTCTACAAGAACATCGACCGCATGGATAAGTTTAATGAACTCGCCGAAGAGGTGGAGCCTGTCGCATTGCAACTTATCGAGACCGGTCAGTTCAACATGTCCTCGTACCGTAATCCCTTTAGGGTGTTGCTGGAAATCTACGAGACCCGCAAGGAGAAGGCAAAACAACTCGACCTGTTGAAGAAACTTGCAATACAGTTCCCGAAGGATCCAAGTCTCCAGCAAAGAATCCAGATGCTCGAAGCCGAGGTGAAGGCAGAGACTCCCTCGCAACAAGGCGCTGTTGACACAGCTTCCTGATTCTGTTGGCGGGAAGAAAGCATCCTCCGGCGCGATGAACATTCTTGTCATTAACTGGCAGGACATCACAAACCCTCTTGGTGGAGGTGCGGAAGTGCATCTCCACCAGATATTCTCCCGCATTGCAGCAAAGGGGCACAAGGTTACGCTCTTGTGTTCCTGGTTCCCCGGTGCTCCGCCTGAAGAAACAATAGACGGCATTCAGATCGTCCGACGGGGCAGTCGGGATCTCTTCAATTTCCAAGTCCCATCCGCGTATCGGCAACTCCGCAAGCGTCAGCAATTCGATGTTGTTGTTGATGACCTGAACAAGATTCCTTTCTTTACACCGCTCTTCGTGAAAGAGCCGCTTGTCGGCATCGCCCATCACTTATTCGACACGAGTATTTTTCGCGAGACAAACGCCCTCGTTGCTTCATACGTGTATGCAGCCGAGCGTCTGGGGCTGGCAGTCTATCGGCAGTCGGGCATGCCTTTCATGGTGGTTTCACCAAGCACGCAACAGGAATTTATGAAGCACGGGTTCACGCTGGATCGACTACCGCTGGCATTCAATTGTGTGGACCACGGCCGGTACAAGCAAACGGGTGTTCCGAAGAGTCAAACACCGCTGGTTGGATATTTTGGAAGGTTGAAGAAATATAAAAGCGTTGATCACTTGTTACAGGCTCTTCCGTTGGTACTCAAGCATGTGCCGGAGTTGCGACTCGTTGTTATGGGTGAGGGAGATGATAAACCGCGGTTGGAGGGAATAGCACGGGAACTTGGAATAGCAGACCGCGTCGAGTTCACCGGATTTGTGAGTGAAGAGAAGAAAGTGGAAATGCTTCAGCGTATGTGGGTGAAAGTGACAACGTCATCCAAGGAAGGGTGGGGACTGACGGTGCTCGAAGCCAATGCATGCGGCACTCCTGTTCTTGCCAGCAACGTACCCGGACTCCGTGATTCCATCAAGGACAGTGAGACTGGCTTGTTGTACGAGTACGGCAATGTCGCCGAGCTTGCCGCAAAACTGACCACAATGCTCATAGACTCGGCTCTCCGCTCTCGGCTTGCCACGAATGCTTTGTCTTGGGCAAAGAAATTCGATTGGGATGTTGTGGCGGGTGAGGTGATTGAAGTACTGAAGAAGCACTCCACACGGGTGTCAAGCTTGCGATGAACTTGCGGTTGGAGTCTTGGAGTAATGCTGGAATGAGAAGCATCGAATTTATCTGATCAGCCTCTTGATCAACTGTATTTGCCCGGCATGATACACATCGTGCGATGCAATACCATAAACGACTTGTGCGTAGGTCCATTTGCTGCCTGGAACAATGGTATGAAGTTTCCCTGCCGGCAGATTCCCGATTGCGTCCCGCATACTTGTGTGTGTTTCCTCAAGCAGACGTATGTCATTTTTCCAATCTCTATCGGTCAGAGTATTGGTTCTTTCAAACCAATTGCTCCCTTCAAGCACGAATGATCCTCGTTTCTCACGGAGCAATCTCCGCCGCACAGTGTATTTCCAGTAGGCACAATGCACTGCGATCTCTGCAATATTATGGCGGTCAGAAGCAGGTCGCCACACTACGTCGCCGGCGCTCAATCCACGAATTGATCCGCGCAGGTTGGTCCCGTGCCAGGCTCGTTTGTCGTACGATTGATCAATGAGTGCAAGTAAGAGTTCAACTTGAGAAGGGGCTTTCATATTATCTCCTCTGTGTAAATATCAAATCTCAGATAACAAACTA
>JBJXHC010000048.1:0-3903 GCA_046160825.1 Bacteroidota bacterium
CAAGGCCAAAATTGCCCCAATAGTCATGCGCACCATTTGCGTGACAAAAAGCTCGGACGCTCAAATCGTTCCCTGCACAGGCCAGCGTCGCCGAAGTGCAGGCAGGGTCAGTATAAACAAGAGTTACTCGTATGGCGTGCGCGCCGGTCGGAACAGCGATTGTATACGTGTCCTTTTTTAGTTCTGTTAATACTTCCGTCTCGTCAATGATCTTGAGAAACGCATCTCTTCGAGCGAGCGCCAGGACCTTACCAACCATAGGCACGCCCCAACCTTGTTTGTCTCGCGTCAGGGTATGATTGGGCTCTTCCACTCCTACCAAGAAATCAAACGGTCGGGCAGTATTAATTATCATAGCCTTGGCCAGCGACATCGGTGGCCGCTCTTCAAAGACCGATCCTGAGCCGCCGGACGGACTGCAACCTTCGCGACGACACACATTGAATACTCCTTCCTTCCACATCTGAAAGAACAAACCGAAGTTACCGCAGGTGATCGGTGTGGCAGCGCTGGTTCCATTAAAACTATCGTTATACTGCACGTTTCCTTGCGCATCCAAGGCAGGTTTCGTTGTATATACTTTGTCGTAGAAGTTGCTCAAGTCCGGCTTAACTCGGCCATCGGGAGCGGGTCCAAAGCTCGCCGTCCCGGGTATGAATTGATCATCGGAATAGTCAAAACTATCGATGTGATAAAAACCACCGACGGACACGACATTCTTAGCCCATGCCTGCGGGTGTGAATCTACACCAGCAAAATTCCCTTGAGCTTGGCAAATTAAGAGATCGTATGTGCTAGCGATTGCGTCCAATTCACGGGATACAGAGCCATACGAATAGCCAAGAGGATTTGCGCCCCAGCTGTTACTTTGAAAGACCGCATTGAATGAAGGATACGGCTCATATTCTCCGCTAGGGCATGGGCAGGCACTACAACAGACTGAACAACACTCTGACGATACCAGCTCACAGGTGTGACAATAGCGGTCGACAGTTTCGTCAATATCTTGATTCTGACAGTCACAAAAGAACGGATCGGATCCTTCCGGACACGCGCTTTCAGGAATCCGACAAAAATCAGCAAAAATACCTTGCGCACCTGGCATCAATCCTTTTGCGCCAGCCGGATTCGCGTCTTCGCCGTTCCCAAATAAGATGCCGTACACACTCATTCCATGGGAATTCGGGATCGTACGAGGTTCGCCATGCTCAAGCCGGTTCAAATTAAACGCCGGATGGTTTAATGGGATAAGCTTAGCATCGAGGACTTCACCAATAACTCCCGTGCCATCGAATGGAATAGTGCTGTTGTTGTGGCGCAAGTAGTTCGCGCCACTCACTCTCCTCGCATTATCCATCGAAGATTTGGGTGGAGTCCAACGGTCGATGTAGGCTACGTTATCATTGCGAGCGACCTCGCGGAGTTGAACTGGCGTTAGGGTTGCTTCGAATGAGCGCCCTCCGGGGCCCAGTCGATTGATTGTTCCCCCCATGGCCTGTATCTGGGATGCGACGCTTGTTTTCTGGCTGAGTCCTGATTGGAGGACGAGTATGTTATATCGACTAGGGTTTGACGGCAAACTGTTTGCAACAAGACCGTTACTCAGAAACGGCTCTAGACGATACGCCGGATGATACGGACCTACCCATCTGACATAAGGAAGCGCCTCTATTTGAGTTTTCGCGGATTGCGCCATCACCACGATGTACGTATGGTCAGTAATGAAGTCATAGATTGTGCCCCCAAGGGCCGCAATTCGTTCTCTAAATACATCAAGCGGTTGGGTTTCAAATTGAACCATATGGACTTGTGTGCCAGCTGGCGATGCCAAAGATGAGTGTACACTGGGGAGCCCGACAAGTGGGTCAAAGCTCGCAAATTTCAGTTTAATGCCGTACGATGTAGGACGCACGGTCGCAATATCCTGGCCGTTCAGACTGATAGCGTAATATCGAGTCGTGGAACCAACGGTTACAGTTTCATTCCAGAAAATCAAGTGCACGGTGGAATTAGGAACGACTAGCAGAGATTCTTCGCTGACCATAGCTGGCGTGATGTGAAAAACGTCGCCCCCAAAGAGTAATTCCGTTGTGTTGGCGAATCGATTGACTGTCAACTCGGCACCATAAGCACTGTGGCAAAGGCACATACCGGCACAGACCATCCACCGATGACGCCGTGAGTTCATAAACCTTCCTTTCACTGAGATTAGGCCGCTCTTGGGATAAGAGATCAACGCCGTACCGGAGCCGTGCTCGGACCCGCCAAACGTACTTCCAGCTTCCGGAAATCGATTAGGTCCACATCGCCGTCACCATCGATGTCGGCACGCTCGCATCCGGGTTCGTTGTCATCGAGCGCGCCGGTAAAGGCTGTTTGAATTCGCGCTATTTCCGAAAGATCACTATCGCCATCATGATCGAAATCCCCTTCAACTGGCGATAACAGAAACGGTCTAGGTATTCCGTCCAACCTACCGTAACCGACAATTTGCCCGCGGTCGTTCATCTTGTAGCCGATCAATTCTTCCCACGATGTCCACGGAAGGGTAACTCCACGAACTGGAGCCAAATTGCGCTCGACGTGGTAAATGTAAAAAGCAGGCCCCGGAGAAACGTCCCCGTCGAGCAGAACCTCTCCGCAGTTGTTTAGAACATATTTGAAGGACTGTATGTTCCTGCCGCTGTTCGCGACAAGGTCTATCATTTTGCCCTCTTGCCAAAAAAACGCAGGATCTGGTTCATTTTCGTCGGGATTGGCTGATAAACCCATGATCTCGAATAGATTATTAATTGCTCCTGCACCACTTGTCTTCCCTCCGAGAGTTCCTAGGTCATGTAACGTGGTGCCATCCCAAACGGCCGCGCGACGGTTGCCCGATGCCCCAACGCTACCCGCTATGTGCCCAAGATCATTGATGTCAGCGGCCGCAATTCCCAGCGTGAGGGTTAGGTCAGTGGTGGCTTGATTGTGCCAATGAAAGGAATGCGTTTGACTCGCGGATACTCTCGAGCTGCCCACGACTTCGCCTCGATTGTTGAGTGCATTGGCCCTTGCACTTCCCCCTGCATTTAGTCCTTGGATGTGGGTAAAAACGCCCCAGGACCAAAAATGAGAAGTTGCCGAGTCTACGACGATGACTTGGCCTGACTCGTTGATGTCATGTGCGCTGCTCCACGCGGTTGAGGGAATGGGAGGATGTAGGTTTTGCATTTGACCGTCCGTCCAGAGGAACCCACGACGGTTTCCGGTCGCATCGTCCGCTTCTCCAACGACTTGCCCCTTGTTATTTAAGCTTCGAGCTTGTCCCGTTGCCCCACCAAGCGTACCGAGATCAAGGATCGTGTAGGTCGGTAGCGGAGGGTTGAGCGGAGTCACAATACACCCCCCAATCAAGTCCCAAGGAGGGCAGACCCACGCGCCGTTGTTGCAAGCACAGTATGCAGGGGTTTGCTTATCCCAGGAACAAAAAAATCCGGCATCACAATCCTCATCCGAATAGCAGGAACCGGCGGCCGGACACGGTGCCGAACATTCACTTTCAGGGTCGTAACATTCCCCTGCGCGGACTCCTATGGCTGGCAATGTGAGGAGCAATGCGCCAAAAACTAATTTGGCAGGAATGGGACAAACGTTGCGTATCGTGTTGAAGTGCGACATAGCTCAATTCAAAGCCATCTTTGGCACAACGTACGATTCGTGTGTTCACCAAATTCTAGTGCCGAAACGGATCGGTGAACCTACGAATCTTACTCAATTGTTGGTTCAGATTCAAGCGTAGGTGTTTTCTTGTTCGAGCCCAGTCACGTCGGAATCAGCACTCTTGCCGAAGATCCGAGAATTTCTGCTGTCCCACGAACTAACGAGTTGGTAAATTAAGCCTACAACAGCCGCATTCTGATC
>JBJXHC010000049.1:0-38387 GCA_046160825.1 Bacteroidota bacterium
CATGAACACAAAGATCAAACTTGACGAGCTTTCTGCAAAGTCACGTGCTGGGCCAGCGAGCGATGTTGTAAACGATTCATCCAACACACTGTCGGCAATTGCGTCCATTGCGCTGATACCATCGCCAAGGGTATAACCGGGTGCAAGCCCGGCAGAAACAGTCGCGGCGACATATCTGTTGAACCGGTAGAGCTGCGGCGGGTTGGCTTGTTCGGCGACTGTCACAAGATTGTCGAGCTGGATTAATTCCCCACGACGGTTACGGACATACATAGACGTCATGTCCAGCGGTGTGTCTCGGTCCTCCCGTCTCAATTGGCCAATTACCTGGTACTGCTTGCCGTTCATGATAAAATATCCGTAACGTTGCCCGGCAAGTGTGAGTTGCAGCGTTTGCGCGATGTCGGTGACGGAAACGCCCAGCGTCCGCGCTCGATCACGGTTGATGGAGATCGTTAGTTCAGGTTTATTGAATTTCAGATTCAGGTCGGAAATGCTGAACACCGGGCTTTTATCCACTTCATCAAGGAAGCTTGGCAAGGTCTCACGCAGTTTCTCCAATGTCGGGGCCTGTAGAATGTATTGGACAGGAAGTCCGAAGCGTGCCTGACCGCCGCCGACACTGATTGTCTGCTCCTGCGAAACGACAGTGCGCGCATCGTTCAGTGTGCGCGCTGCACGGGCGAGGTCAGTCGCAATCTCCGCCTGACTACGCGTGCGCTGATCGGGCGGCACGAGCGTTATCGTCGTCGAGCCGGCATTCGCACCGCCTGCATATCCTGACGTGTTCGCCATGACGTTCTCAACTTCCGGCACACGTTTCTTGACGAGATCAATCATAACGTTCATGTACTCATCCATGCGCTCGAAGGACGTCCCTTCAGGCGCTGTGGAACTCATGCGCAACCTGCTCCGGTCTTCCAATGGAGCAAGTTCCTGGGGAACGATGAGAATGAAAAGCCAGAGCATCCCTGCAGAGGCGACAACAACGACGAAGCCAAGCCAGCGTTTCTGCATGAATGTATTCAGCGAACGTTCGTACCCGCGAATCATCCGCTCGAAAAAAGGTTCAGTCTTGTTATAAAACCAATTGTGTCCGCTGTGCGCTTTGATCATCCGTGAACTCAGCATCGGCGTCAATGTCAACGCCACAAACGCCGAGATGGCAACAGAGCCACCAATCACAACGCCAAATTCCTGGAACAACCGTCCGGTGAATCCTTGCAGGAAAACGATGGGCAGGAACACCGCTACAAGCGCAATCGTCGTGGAGATGACGGCGAAGAAGACCTCCTTCGATCCCTTGAGTCCGGCTTCAATGGGACTCATCCCCTCTTCAATTTTTGCATAGATATTCTCCAGCACCACAATGGCGTCGTCCACCACCATGCCAATGGCGAGAACGATTCCCAACAGGGTGAGAACGTTGATGGAGAAATCCGCAAGGTACATAATGAAAAACGTACCGATGAGCGAGATGGGAATGGCAAAGACCGGAATGAGCGTGGTCCGCCAATCCCGCAAGAAAAGGAAAATGACCAGCACCACCAGGGCAAACGCGGTGATAATCGTTTCTTCCACTTCTTCTATGGACGAGCGGATGTATTTTGTGGTATCAAAGCCGGAGCTTAACTCCACGTCTTCAGGAATATCTTTCTTAATTTGTTCAATGCGTTTGAAGAACTCATCCGCAATGGCGATGTGATTGGATCCGGGTTGGGGAACGATGGCAATGGCAACACGAGGGCCCGCAAGTCCCTTGGAGATCGAGCGTTCGTTTTCGGGGCCGAGTTCCGCAAAGCCGATGTCGCGCAAGCGCACGATCCGGCCATTCTCTTCGCGGATGATAAGATTATTAAACTCCTCAGGGGTTTCGAGTCTGCTCAGTGTCCGCACCGTCAACTCAACGTCATTTCCTTCTATGCGACCGGCGGGAAGTTCGATGTTCTCCGTATTGAGTGCGTTGCGAATATCCAGTGGCGTAACCTGATAGGCCGCAAGCTTCGAGGGATCCATCCAGAGGCGCATGGAGTAACGCTTCTCGCCGAAGATGCGGACTTCGCTGACGCCGTTGATGGTTTGCAGACGTTCTTTGAATACCCTGTCGGCGAGGTCGCTGAGTTGAAGCAGGTTACGGGTGTTGCTGCTGATATTAATGACAACGATCGGATTTGCGTCGGCATCGGCTTTGGAAACAACGGGAGGGTCGGCGTCCGGCGGCAGGTTGCCAACCGACCCGGCGACTTTGTCGCGCACATCATTGGCAGCAGTTTCGAGATCGACTTCGAGATCAAACTCAATGGAAATGATGCTACGTCCGTCACGACTGGTGGAGTTGATGGTACGAATACCCGGAACACTGCTGATTGCATCTTCGAGCCGTTCGGTAATCTGCGACTCGATAACATCGGCGTTGGCGCCCGCATAGTTCGTGTTGACGGTGATGATTGCGGGGTCAACATTTGGATATTCTCGCACACCTAAATACGTGAACCCGATAAAGCCAAAGAGCACAATAATCGTCGCCAGAACAATGGTCAAAACTGGTCGACGTATGCATACTGCTGATAAACTCAAATTGCATTCCTCATATTCATACCAAACGCAACCACGTCAACGCTATTTGCCCGGACTCTCAGACAAGCGTACTGCCATACCCGGTCGCAACTGAAGAATACCGGAAATAATGAGAGAGTCGCCGGACTCCAAACCCTGTGCGACTTCCACACGATCTTCTGTCCGCGCTCCGAGTTCGACAACTCTCTCCTCCGCTGTACCATTATTGTACACATACACTTTGTGTCGCTTCAACTCCGGTATCACCGCAAACGCCGGCACTGCCAATCCCTCTTTCTCACGCAACTGCACTTCGACGTTCGCAAAAGCGCCGGGGATCAACAACCCGTTCGGGTTCGGACTGAGCGCTCGTACACGTACGGTACGCGTCGCTTCATCAATTCTTGGTGCGACGGCGTAGATTGCCCCACTGAATTTCTGTTCCCTCCCTTGAACAGTAAACTCGATTTTGTCCCCCTTCTTGATTTCGCTGGCGTACTTCTCAGGAAAGGTGAAGTCAATCTTGACAGCGCTGATATCCTGGAGAGTGGTGATGAGTGTGTTCGGTGAAATGTAGCTCCCCTCACTGACAAACCGCAGCCCGACTGATCCATCGAACGGCGCTCGCAGTGTCGTCTTCGTGAGCTGTGCTTCAATCAACTGAGCTTCTCCACGCACCACGTTCAATTCGTTGGTCACGGCATCATACTCCTGCTGACTCACGAGACTCTTTGACAACAATTGTTGCTGACGCTCCTGCTGTTGCTCGGACATCTCAAGGCGTGACCGTGCCGAGAGCAGCCGCGCCTGCAATTCATCATCATTCATCTTCAGCAGTGATGCACCCTTCTGTACTCTTCCTCCCTCCTTGAAAGCGATACTCTCGACCTTCCCTGCGATCTCGCTCCGCACTTCGATTTCCTCGTTCGAGAGAATCGTACCGACAGTTTGCACACGTTCACCGATCTTCTCATTCTGAACAATCTTGATGCGTACCGGAATCCGTTGGTCTCTCTGGCCACCCATATCTGCACCAACACTCTGCACGGAATCGAAGAGGCCGGTTTTCGGCAACGCCAACCCCACCACAACGATAACACCAATGATCAATCCGGTTCGTGTCTTCTTTGTCATAGTATGCACTCTTCGTGATGCAGCGCTATCAGCATTTGTTGTTTGTATACTTGGGAAGCTATAGAAACCAACGGCAAACGGGTCATTATGGTTCCTGCAACGTGAATCAAGATAAGGGTTTCTGGGGAAGAAAAACATGCAGTCGGAAGGACGGGATTATCCAACACGACATCAAAATGGAAGTTGAAGTCCTTGATGAAAGATCAGCGTGGTCTCAATACCACCATCCGAGAGAAAGAGCCCGTCATCGAGTTGCGGCAGGGAGTTTCTATATGATGTCATAGTTCCTCCTCGCTTTCGAAATCCGACTCTCCAATTCCCTCAAGCAATGTCCGTGCCTCCAACTCATCCTCGCGCCTTACTTGTACCAACGCCGGGCCAGCCAGATTGAGACCAATTGTCCCTGTTCCGAAAAGGTTCTGAAGCCCCTCTCCTTTTATGAAATATGGAATCTCCGCTCCATCAAGAATGGACTTGACGATTGCAATCACGGGTTCACTGCTGGTTTCAAGAACGGTTACCAGATCCAAGTCATCTTTCATTGATACACCAATTTTGTTTTCATGTGAAGAGGAATGTTAATCCGCCAACGATGGAAACTCAAACTGCCTGGCAAGCGACTTTGGTGCAGTGTTGTACCATGCCGAGGCGAGTGCCTTGCTCACGATGCTCTTTCGTGTACTCCGAAGCAACACAGAGGTTGCACCACGCTTGCCCCAAACACCTTTTGCCGGTACGAATACTTCCGGCTCCGTGTCAACAAGGAAATGCTGTTGCGCGGGCGTGAGTTTCACCATGCCCCAACCGTTGTCGGGATAGCCAAGTGTTGCGAAGATCTTGCCGGATACGCGGAAGTCCGGATGATCCATGTGACTTTGCTCCCGGGTTTCCGGGAAGCTCAGTGCAATCTTCCGGAAGTCATCTGCTTTCACGGCTTCCTCCTTCGCTCATAGATACCTTGTGCGAAGAATATCCATGTGATGAAGTTCGTGACCTGCTATAATATAAGCCAGTGCTCGCACGGATATTTCTGCATCACTGGCAACTCCCTTGCGCAACCACGCCTCGTCACTCATGTGCTTGAAAAGCAATATTGTTGACTGCCTGACATGAGCAAACTCCTCAACAAGCTCATTGAATGGATGAGCATCGTAGTTACCGTACAGAATATACGGGTCCTGATCGAAACCCGGAAGAGCGTTCTTGTCGTTTCGTGAAAAGCGAAGGGCTCGATACGCAAACACGCGTTCCGAATCAATCATATGGCCGACAGTTTCTTTGATGCTCCATTTACCAGGCGCATAGCGTGTAAGAGAGCGGGCTTCCGGGATGTTGCGTAGCAAGCTCAGTGTTTCGTTCATCTGCTTGTTAAGTGTTGACAGAATATCCGCCTTCGGGACGAGTGAGACGTACTTTCCGTAGTAGGCGAGGTATTCTGTGGGTTCTGGAAAGTGGGAATTGTCTGCTGACATTGGCATCTCTAGAATTGTGATTGTCTAATTGGTTTCCGGAAACGTGTATTCGAATTCATAGAAGTGTTTCTTCTCAACGATGTTGATTGCCATTTTGCCGGCAAGCCCCGCAAGCTGACCGGTACCGGAATCCGGCACGACAGTGACACTAAGTTGCGGTACACCGCGCGTCATGGTGCCACTGTGTTGCAGAGCGAACGAGCCGCTAAGACCATGCAGAGTTCCAACCACGCGTTCCATGGCAACATAACCGGCAGAGCCTTTCACCTCAGTACCAACGGCGAGCATCTGTCCCTTGCTCGTCGCTTCGAGTTCGCCATGGAAACGCTTGTCGAGGGACATTCTCCCCACGGTTGGATCACCGACGCTTTCCTCCGGCTGCTGAGGATTCAGCTTCACATCAAACTCACCGATTGCTTTGTTTGTCACTCGTCTCTCCTACGTGGAATAAAATCACCGGTTGCTAATACGAAATCCGGAGCCCTTGGTTACGTCGGGTCTCGCGTAAATATGAAGGCGTGATTCTCAAACGCCGACAGATTGGAGAACCTCCCGTGATTGCAGTAGTAGGTTTCCGTGAAGCCCAAGTCTTTCATGATAGACCGAAGACCCCTGTCCGTAATTCCCCACTGGAAAACATTGTGTATGTCTCCCCATGGCTTGCCATGTATTGGATGAATCTCTTTCTTGTGAGCATACACGTTGCGGTAGAATGTTTCTCTCCCGGAGGGAACAAGCTTCATGTATTCTTCCAGAGGAAGATCTGTCAGACGGACGGTATCTTGACTAATGACGTACTGCTGATTGAAGATAACAAAACAATTGGTGATGCCCGCATACGCTGTAAGTACCTGGTTCCAATCCGGATTTGCCTGGTGAAGAAGCACATCGAACATATACACCATGTCCACGTGTTTCACTTGCTCGGTCTGTTGGTGAGCAGTGAAGTCGCCTTGGAGGACATTAAGCTGTGGAAATTTGCCCAGTCGCTGCCGCACTTCTTGCGGGTAATCCGTGTCAACAATTACTCCCCGATCAATGTTGAAATTCCTGAGCGAATATATCGTGTACGCACCGTTGACTTTCCATACACCGCCGAGATCTGCAAAAGATCGTGGAGCAACCTTCATTGACCCAAACGCCCGATCAATCAGCCGCAGCTTTTCTCCATTCACATAGATATTGTAACCTCGAAGAAGGTTGGGCGAATTCCGCAGAACCCGGCCCATCCGGTGGATAGTGTGCTGTAACATTCCGCTCAACCTTCGATCCTATTCCGATTCATACCCACCGACGCACACGTGCGCAATACTCTGTGTACACTTCTCCGAATACCGCCGTCAGGTATTTCTCTTCCCGCAGGATCACTAAATGTTTGATGATCGCCAGAACGGGAAACAGAATTGCAAGGCACCATGCATTGTCCGTTAAGAGCACACCACCAATGTACGCTAGGGTCATGCCGACATACATCGGGTTGCGGGTGAACCGGTACAGGCCTGTCGTCACCAATGTTGTCGAGGGACGATTGGGCAGAATGCCGGTATGCACAAGCAGGAAAGTGAACAGGCCGGTCATTGTCATACCAAGGCCCATTGCTATGAGAGCCCAGCCAAGCACAACAGCAACCGGTCTCACGCCTTCAGGAAGGAGATCAATGGGCCATGTCCGCCCGAGCAACCAGCCGATGCCGAAACCACCGGCGTACACTAGCGGAGGAGGAAATAGAATTCTGAGAGATGGTGGTCGAGTCATGCTTGATTGAACTTCATCATGATGCCATTCATCTGGCATCAGGTCTATGAGGAGTTTTGTTCTTGAAGTGATTAGCGCCGTTCACGCCAACGCGAAGGATCGCGGCGGGAATGAAAAACCGCTAGAACCCGAACTTCAGATTTCTCAGTCTCAAAGAACACTGCGAAGGGAAATCGCCTGACAACGGCACGGCGGATGTTTTTGTGGACGATTGGAAAACTTGTAGGACTGCGTCGGATGCGTTCAACAGTCTCGTCGATACAGAGAAAAAATTCAGAGCCCAACCCAACTCTCTGATGCTCGTACCATACAACTGCATCACGAAATTCCCCTTCAGCTTGGGCATGAAAACGAACAGTCACGGTTTCGAGTTTAGAAAGTCCGCTTTGATTTCTTCCCAAGTCCGACCCTGACCCGGGTTTTGCGAGAACGATTCGGAGCGTCTCTGCAACTCATCCCGTTGAGATGGTGAAAGCTCGAATGCTTCATTTTCATGCGCAATGCTATCCCAAATCTCCTCAACGAGGAGGATGCGTTCCGGGATGCTCAATTTTTTTATTTCTTTGCCGATGTTTGAGTCCATTAGACCTCCAATATTCACTATTCGAATATAGCAAGATTTTCAGAAACACGCGAGTGTTTGAGCCATTCTGGTCAAGCGGGGACGCTTGACCTACTCCTCAAGTCATAGTAGGACAAACGTCCCCGTTTGTCCGCTGCGCGTAACCCACAATGAGACTTGAGCACTACCCGTTTGCTAGCTTGTCTGTAATGGCTCGCCGAACATGATGCGATGTCCATCCGGTGTACGGATGCCAAACTCCCTTAGGCCTCATGGCTTGCTTTCAGGCTTTGAGTTTACCTGCACTCCGTACGCGGAGAGTTCCTTGTGAAGCTGATCCACTCCCTCGACCAGGAGGTAGACATAGTATGAGTGGTTTCCCAATTCGCCAGCTGGTTTCTCATCCGGACACTCGCCGAGCATCACCTGGAAGTTATCTCTGGATAGAAAACTCCAGCCATCGGAGCCATCGCCGAAGTCACGTTTGAATCCCAGTTTGTCCATATAGAACCGCGTGGATTCCTCCAGATTGCGGACAGCGAGAACAGAACGCGAATTAACTATGCGGGGCATGGAATCGTTCTCTACTTATTACTTTTTTAGGATTCGATCAATTTCGGACATGCCGAGTGTTCGAACTTGGCCATTGTGATCTCGAATAGTTATTGTCTCCATTTTGCCTCCTGATTTCACCTCGGCAATTATGATACCTCTGATGGTACTGCCATCCTTGAGGTAAACCATGTCCGGTGATTCTCTCTCAGACTGTTTCTTCTTCAGCAGCTTACTATCATTTTCGGCTTCACGATTTGCTTGTTCCCTTGTCTTGATGAGTTTGTCATTTGCTAACTGATCTATCGTCTGATCGCAAAATGAATTGATTACGGTGCTAAAGTTGGCAAAAGCATTTCCTCCAGTGAAAGCGGACGCAACCCACGCCGTATTGCCTGTTGATACGTCCACTAACTCAACATCGAAAGCGGCCCAAGGCTTCGAGAAATTGTACCCCCCTTCAATTGTGGTTGTGGACTTACCTCTGTATTCAAGCTTATTACCAGTGACAGATGCTTTCCCCTTGGTCGTAGTAGTTGAGCCGGTTGGAGGAATGTATACTTGCTCCATTCCGCTCTCGCCAACTGAGATTGAAAGATATGAATCGATGCTATCTTGGATCAGTAACTCCACTTTTCTCTCTGGGGTCAAGTTCCTTGTCGGAGGAAAAAGTTTGAACCCCTCAATGGCAACAACACCAGCATCCAGCAAGACTTCCACCATCGTTGATTCGAAGTGCAGTCGGCGCTCTAAATCTGAAGTATTGGCAAGCACTAGGATTCTCTTAAAGGTTGTTTGACGATAGTCCGGATCCGTAAAAGATGTCATCCTTGTAGATGCACACCCACCACAAAAGGTTGTCGACAGCAATGAAAGGATTGTTATCATTTGCTTCACGTGGGGCTCCTTCTTCATGGCACTTACGGTAAGTGTAGACCGTTCCGTCATCACTTGAGGGTAATTGGAGTCTGTTTGCCAACAGAAATACGCAAAGATCTTAGACTTCGCAACAACTCTAAGAACTTGGCTTTATCTATGACGATTGAATCACCCGACTTAAACCACTGTAGGGTTTTGCATTTCCTGACATCCTCTTTTGCAATCCCATTATTATGAAGGATGGAATTGCGTATGAGACGCATATCACCAAACACATCACATTGGACTTCATTTTTATTGACACCACAAATATTTCCTATTCGAACTCTGTATAGTTCGTCCCAATAGTGATATATAGTGATCAACCCCATATTGCCTATGAAATTGAGGTTATTGCCTCCCTCACTATTGCGAACTTTGAAATCTTTTTGAGTACTACGGTGATGCAAAATTGTCCCCGAATCATTCGGATTTCCTTCACCATATAGTATCCAAGCTGAATCAAGATGTCGCATCTGGACATCGGCAGGTTCTTTGCTATCTGATTTTTCAATGAACTCACGTTGGTGCTTTTCGATTTCTTTGACATTCAGTGAAAACCCCTCCATAGCATCGAAACAAACACCGGCAACAGAACGAATGGTGTTGTCAAATTCAGCAAGAAGGGGCCTTACCTGTTCCTCGTAGTTCATTGTGCATCTTGCCAGTTAACGTGGTGTTTGTGAACAGTGATTTATACTGGTGGATGTGAAGATTGCTCTAAGCGTTACTTTCTTAATGTCTTGCAAACTATCGAATCCCCAAAGAGAAGTCAAGCCCTCACCGTCTTGAACACTCGCAACCACTGCCCGGCAATCACTCCCAGGTTGTATATTTTGGAGACTCGCTCAAATCCCTTTTGCACAAACCCATTCCTCACATTCTCATCCGCCAGCGTAATCAGGTGCGTCCTCAGTCCCTCTTCATCCCCTTCTTTGAATATCAGTCGCGCATCGCCGATCACGTTGGGAATCTCCCCCGAGTCAGATCCAACGACTGCCACGCCGCAAGCCATTGCTTCTATCAGTATCCGACCGAACTGCTCCTTCCAGTACTTCGTCGTCCGTGAAGGGAGTACGAGTACGTGCATTGCACGCAATTGCTCTGCAACCCGTGAATGAAGAACAGGACCAGTCCACGTTATGCGACCCGCGATGCCAAGACTCGAAGCGAGTCGCTGTAACCCGGTTTTCGCGGGCCCATCGCCAACGAGATGCAGTTGGTAGTCGAGCGTGAGTCCTGCAACTGCGTGGAGGAGTAAGTCAATATTCTTCTCGTAGGAGAGTCGTCCGATGAATCCAACAGTGAAAACTTTCTGGTGGAGTGATGGAGTGGTGGAGTAGTGGGACGGGTTGAACATTGCTGTATCAACTGGCGGAGGGATGACGGTGATACCTTTGAATCCCTTTCGCTGGAATATCTCTTTTGCTGACTGGTTGTGTGCAATGCAATGGTCGGCATAACGAAGCGTTGTCCGCTCGGCGAGCGCATTGAGAAGCGGCAACTTGTACGGAAATTCGCCAGGAGGATAATCAATATTCCGCCACGACATGAAGACGAGTTTCATCTGTGGGCTCTTCTGCTTGATGCGCGCCGCCTGCCACGCGAGGAAGCTCTCCGGCTCGGCGTTCACGTAGAGAATGTCCGGCTTCTCGCTGGCGACAACCGAACCAAGCGATGGATAGAACGCACGGTGCGACTTGCCTGCGAACAGTGCTCGGGCTGGAATGACTTTCAGACGGGACGCCTCAGTCTCGTACTGCAGCGTCATCCCTCCTTCCGGCCAGGATTCCGGAACGACGAGGACAACCGTGCAAGCATCTGCGCCATTCAGTGCGCGCCAGAGCCCGCGGTCGGCTGCAAGTACACCGGTTTGATCAACAGCGAGGATTTTCATGCGTGCCTCACTTGGAGTGCAAGCTGGAATCTATAATCCGCAATCCACAATCCAACGAATGCGACCAGAGCTCTCACGCATACCTCTCGCCAAACCGGCCGCAAAGAAAATCAGTCACGCCGTCGAAGATTGCTCTGCACCGTCGGAACTCACCCATCACCATGAAGTATCCAATCCGGAATCCGAAATCCACAATCCCAAATCCCACGAGTGCAACAATGAACTTCATCCCCTTATAGTGTTTGCTGAAGAGCATCAGTTTGTTCCGCGTGACGTAGTAATCCCGATACCACTTGCCCTTGTTCTTCTTCGTGTCGCCCGATTGTTCATGCCATGCAATTGCGCCGGGAACATGAACGATGCGAAACGCCGCCTCCCTCGCCCGAAACGAATAGTCTGCATCTTCACTGTAAACGAAGAATGTTTCATCCAGTAAGCCGATCTGTTCGACAACCTCACGTTTGATGAGCTGACAGCAGCCGGTGCCAAACTCGATCTCCAGAGATTCACGCGTTACGGTACCGGCTTCGGCACCCATGTTCCTGTGAACCGGGTCGCCGAAGGTGTTCGTTACTCCTCCATCGTACCAAATAATCTTTTCGTTGTTGCCGTCGAGTATCCTTGGCGTTACAATGCCGGCTTGCGGAGAACTTTGCAGAGTCTGCCAGAGTTGCGAGAGCGTGTCAGGCGCAACACGGGCATCGTCGTCAATAAAAAGCATTGCGTCAAACCCTTGTTCCATCGACCAACGTAGTCCCTCGTTGCGCGCTTTGGCAAGACCGATGTTCTTTCCGAGTCGAATAAGTGAAATAGATGCGAACGTAACGGCAAGTAATTCATTCGAGCCATCCGTTGAACCATTGTCAACCACAACAACATTAACCTGCGCACCGGTCGATGCGAGCAGCGATTGAACGCACCGGTGAATCCGTTCGCCGCCGTTCCAGTTAAGAACGATGGCGCAAATGCGAGGAGATGCGCGTGTGGATTCAGTGTTCAAGAGTTGGGTTCTAGATCTGGGATGTGAGATTTGGGATTCAAGTTTTTCTCTTTTTTTGCTAATGGTTGACCGCTTTATCCATTTTTACTTTTGCCTTTTTACTTTTGAATTGTTCTATACACGTCCATCATCTTCTCCGCAACACTCTCCCATGTAAACCGCTTCGATTCTTCCATCCCACGGTCAGCAATTGTCTTGCGCAGGGTTTCATCGTTATTCAGTCGGCGTATTTTCTCGCACAGTTCATCAACCGATTCCGGGTCACTCAGCAGGAGCAGTTGTTTCTCATCCTCCATACCTTCCACCGATCCACAGTGTCTTGAAGTGATCACGGGAAGTCCGGCCGCCATTGCTTCGATGACCACCATACCGAACGGCTCGTAGAGCGTCGGGAAGACAAACGCATCGGCGGCAAAGAATAGCTGCTCTGGCGGGTTTATGGTCCCAACGTACTTCACCTGGGCGGTGACATTGAGTTGTCGCGCCAATGCTTGATAGGGCGCCGGATCGGCCTTGCCTGCGACGAGCAATGTGAGCGATGGATCATTCAACCGTCCGAGAGACTCTATGATGACACGAAGTCCCTTTCTGTCGAATTCATTTCCAACAAACAACAGAACGAAACGATTGTCGGGCAAGCCGAGTGTCTTGCGCATCTTCTGTTGTGTGTCATCCTGATGAGCAAGCGCATAGCGCTGCACATGAATGCCGTTCGGAATGACAACGATCTTTTCCGCCGGCACGTTGTAGAACTCACGTAACTGATTGCGCACGAGATGTGAGACTGCAACGATGCGCTGTGTCTCAGAGGACGTGAGGAGATGTTTTTCATCTTGAAGCACAACATGATCGAAAAGACCCCAATTGCGTTCTTCGAAGAGACGATGGCGATGACGCAACTCTGCGCGGATACGCATTCCCGCCAGATGGCAACTCTGCGCAGATACCACATTGGCGTGGCGACCAACACCGAACGAATGGACGATATCGCACGAGAGTTTTTGCAGAACTGTGGTGCCTGAGTGACGAAGGATGAGCTTGTTGAGAGCGGCAGAAAGCGGCAACCCCGGAACAGAATGTTGTCGCACTCCTTGCAGGGTGATATTGTTATGCTGTGCGATGGTGTGAACTTCATGACCTACCTTCGCGTATTCCGAGGCGAGCGCGGCTGCGATTCTACCGAGTCCGGAATTGTCGTTGATGGCGTCGGTGATGAGTGCGATGCGCATTGTCATTTACTCATTCGTACGAAAAGTGCAAGTGGACGGCGAAGTCTGGCATCAATACGCGAAAGCCAATCAAGATCCTCTGCATACAATGGTTTGAGGAGGATCAATCCTCCGGTAACGAGCAGAGCACAGGCTGCTATTCGCACCGCAAGAGTGAGAATGTCCCACGGCAGGTCAATGACGCTGACACAGAACGACGCTACACAACCGACGAGCGTGAGTTTCATCCAATAACTTACCTGAAGTCCGGTCTGCGAAATCCGGAAGACCGACCGTGCGCCGAGGAAATTCACGATGAGGTTCGCAACACCGCTCGCCACCACCACTCCCACCGCCCCAAATCTCGGGATGAGAAGAACATTTCCCACAAGATTCATTGAGGCACCGACCAATCCAATCACCACCACAATCCATACCTGTCCATTGGAAAGCAGGTACTCGGCATTTTCGGGACCCGCAAACAGTCGTGAGAGAATGCGGAAGAGCATCATTCCCTGCACCAATAACATTGCGCCAGCGTACCGGTGAGAATACACGACATTCAAGACGGAGTCTGCATTGAACAAGAGAAACGCAAAGAGCGGAATTGTCAACAATGACATGATGCGGACGAGGAATGAATAGAATCGATCAAAAGTCTCGGATGATTCAACTGCCAGTCTTGCAAACGTTGCAAAGGCGACTCCCCCCAACCCGACGGTCATTGCCATGAGTGCAAGTTGCGATAACGAATAGGCAACATCATAGAGCGATGCAGCCGAGGCGTCGTCCGTTAGTGCGGCAAGCATCAGCAGATCACCCTGGCGACCGAGGAAGTAATCAACAATCGTGTTGATCCAAAACGCTCCACCGAACGCGATAAGCGGAGCGACGGACACTTTGGACGAGGAACCGAGCAACTCTCTTCGCAACAAAACGAGATACCATAGCATCTGGATGATTGATGTCACTGCAAGGAACAGCAACACCGTGGGTATAGTTAGTCCATTTCCGGCCAGTACCAGTACACCGGTAAATTCAATGCCTCTCGTCAATGCCGTAACCGCAGCCGTGGTCGTGGTTTTCAGTTGGGCAGTCAACACCATTGCAAGGAGGGCTGCAAATGATCTGGCAACACTCAGAATCGCAAGCGGCCAGAAGTAGGCGGAGATGTATCCGGAAAAAGAGAACGGCAGAAGGCTTATCGCAACATACAAAATCCCCACTGCAGCTATCGCAAGCACTCCGCGAATGCTGAGCACGACCCGAAGGATGCGACGGAGCTGGTTGTCTGCTTGTGTGGCGGGAAGTTGAGGAATGTGTTTGTTCAGTGCAGCTTCAAGTCCGAACGAAGAGAGAACCAGCAGAAGGTGTGAGACACTCAGCAGACTGACGAAGATTCCGTTTTCCGCGACGCTGAGTCCGCGGGCAAGCGCAATGGAGGTAGCATACATGAATACAAATTCAAGCGTGCGACCCGCGTGATTCCATATTGCGCTCTTGAAAATTGTTCTTGCTCTGGACATTCGTTGTATCGAAGATGATGAGGACGGCAGACAATATAGAATCATGAGAGGGAATAGCAAATTGCATTCTCCGGCCATTTTTTGTATCTTTTCCCTCGAATTTGCACGGAGAGGTGCAAGAGCGGTTGAATTGGCTACCCTGGAAAGGTAGTATACCGGCAACGGTATCGTGGGTTCGAATCCCACCCTCTCCGCAAGACTACGTTCCGTAAACACTTGTTGATAAAACAACTTGCCGACGGAACTTCGTCTTGCAGGCAACAAGTTGTCGATTTGCGATTTGAGTTTTTTATGCCAGCTTGGTTCGTTTACATTCTCAGGAGCAAGATCCGAGACTTTGTCTATGTCGGTTCGACGAATGACCTGAGACGCCGGTTGGCAGAACACAACGATGGGAGTTGTTCAATCAACTAAAGCCTACAGACCACTTGAAATTGCAGCGTACATCGCTGTTGCAAACGAAACACAAGCTCGCAATCTTGAGAAATATTTCAAAACAGGATCAGGAAAGGCAGTCGTAAAGCAGAGAATCCTGACTGACCAAGCTGTTTCCCAAGCGTAGTCAGTCACACCATGCCAGCCTTGGTTCTCGGAACTTTGTTGTCCTCACCCATTTTGAGCCACACTGTACAAGGCTAATACAATGGGATACATCCTCAAGACATTCATTCTTCTCGCATTGACGCTTGTCTCGCTGCACGCGCAACAGAAAGTGCTTGTGATTACACTCGACGCGAGCATTAATCCGGCGACCGCGGACTATATTCGGCAGAGCATCATTGAGGCTCGAAAAGCAGAGGTAGAGTGCCTCGTTATCAAGCTTAACACGCCAGGTGGACTCCTCAAGTCAACGCGGGAAATTGTCAGCGATCTTCTTACCGCGGAATTGCCGGTCATCGTGTACGTGTCACCGTCGGGAGCCCAATCAGCTTCGGCGGGCGCATTTATCACACTGGCAGCACACATTGCAGCGATGGCACCGGGAACGAATATCGGTGCAGCGCATCCGGTAGGCATGCAAGGATCAGAACCGGATTCGATAATGAACGAGAAAGTCACGAATGATGCCGCCGCTTTTATCAGAACCATCTCCGAGAAACGCAATCGTAACGTCCGGTGGGCCGAGGATGCTGTGCGCAAAAGTATCTCCATCACTGAAACTGAGGCCTTGCGGGATAGTGTGATTGATTTAGTCGCCCAGAGTGTTCGCTCCCTTCTTGATTCTGTTGATGGAAAGACCATCGAACTGAATGGCACGACCAAGACCCTCCGGACAAAGGATGCGGAAATCATCGAGAAGGAAATGGATTGGAAGCATAAACTTCTCGATACGCTGAGTGATCCGAACATAGCGTATATCTTCTTCATGCTCGGCTTGTACGGACTCTTCTTCGAGCTCTACAACCCCGGAGCTGTTCTCCCCGGCGTGATCGGAGCGATCTCGATCATCCTGGCGTTCTATTCTCTGCACACCCTCCCGGTGAATTATGCCGGACTGGCACTCATTGTCGTTGGTATCGTTCTGTTCATTTTGGAGATCAAAGTGACAAGCTATGGCATTCTTTCAATCGGAGGTGTTGTTTCACTTTTCCTCGGTTCAGTCATGCTCATCGATACGGATTCCCCTTTGGAAATCGTTGCAATATCATGGAGTGTTATCGTTCCCGTGATTGTTTGCACAGCATTATTTTTCCTCTTTGCCATCGGTATGGCAATCCGTGCGCAGAAGAGGAAACCGGTCACCGGTGCAGAAGGAATTGTGGGCGAAACAGGCGAGGCACTCGGTGATCTCAATCCCGAAGGGCAGGTCCGCGTCCACGGAGAGATCTGGAATGCTGTAAGCGTGGAAGGAAAAATCAAAAGGGGTTCCCGCGTCACCGTTGAACGCATCAACAACCTCCTCCTTACAGTAAGGAAGAGCGACTAGTACATTGACCTGAAAGGAGTATCACATGGAAATGTTCAGTGCTGTCTTTGTTGTTATCGGCATCTTTGTTGTGCTGCTGCTGACGAATGCCATCCGTGTTCTGCGTGAATATGAAAGGGGTGTCGTGTTCCGTCTCGGACGTCTAGTCGCCATGAAAGGACCCGGCGTTATCTTCCTCATCCCTCTTGTCGACAAGATGGTGAAGGTCAGTTTGCGCACCGTCGTCATGGACGTTCCTCCGCAGGACGTAATTACCAAGGACAACGTCTCCATCAAGGTGAATGCCGTTGTCTACTTCAGAGTTGTGCAGCCGGACAAAGCAATCGTTGAAGTGGAGAATTTTCTTTTTGCAACATCCCAACTCTCGCAAACAACCCTCCGCTCCATCCTCGGTCAGTCGGAATTGGATGAACTCCTCGCCGAGCGAGACAAGATCAACCGGGAGTTGCAAAAGATTATCGACCACCAAACAGAACCCTGGGGCATCAAGATTTCCAATGTCGAGGTGAAGCACATTGATCTCCCCGTGGAAATGCAGCGCGCCATGGCGCGGCAAGCCGAGGCCGAGCGCGAGCGTCGCGCCAAAGTCATCCATGCCGAAGGGGAATTCCAGGCATCACAGAAGCTTGCGGACGCAGCAAAAGTCATCGAGAGTCACCCGATGGCATTGCAACTCCGCTACCTTCAGACACTGACTGAAGTGGCTTCGGATAAGAGTTCAACCATCGTCTTCCCCTTCCCCATCGATTTGATCGCGCCACTCATCGAGGCCTACAAGAAAAAATAATCAGGGATGGATCAGCTCCTTTACGGCCTCAATGCAGATGAACGTATTGTCGGCGTCCATCAACAGGACGACCATACGATGCGAGTGTATTTCCGCGAAGAAGGCGGCGTCCGTCACGAGGATGCTGCTTTCTTTCCCTTCCTCTTTCTCTCCGATCCGAAGTTCCTCGAAGGATTCTCAAAGAAACACTGGTTGAAGAAACTCGAAGGCGAACTGTTCTATCAACACCTCTGCGCATTCGAGGAATGGCCGGACATGTGGGATGCCATCAGATTCATTCTCGACCGATACAACCAGGACGCGCTGACAAAGGTCGAGAGTTACAATTACCTCGACATCCTTCATTTTTATTCTGACCCTGTCACCCAGTACTTGATGCAGAGTGGAAGAACTCTCTTTAAGGGGATGGAGTTTGCCAGCCTGCACCGCCTCCAACTTGATATTGAAACCTACACTGCCCCTGCATTCAAGTTCAGTAATTCCAGCCGGCCAACGGACAGGATCATCCTCATCTCTTTATCCGACAGTCTCGGATGGGAGTATCTCATCAACGGAAAGGAATTGACGGAAAGGGAAATGCTCGTGGAGCTTGTCCGGATCATTCGTGAACGCGATCCGGACGTGATAGAAGGACACAACATTTTCAATTTCGATCTGCCGTACATCCTGAAGCGGTGCGAGATCAATAGCGTACCGTTTGCCATTGGCCGCAATGGAGCGGTACCGCAGTCATTCAACAGTCGTACTTCCTATGCCGAACGGACATTTGAGTATACCGTTACTGAAATTCCAGGACGACATATCGTTGATACATTCATGCTCGTCCAGAGCTACGATATGGTGAAACGGAACATGGAGAGTCACGGACTGAAGTACGCCGCACAGTACTTTGGTATTGCGAGCGAGAACCGGACATACATTGAGGGGAGCAAGATCGCGTGGCACTGGGACCACGATCCCAAGCCGTTAATGGACTATGCCATGGACGATGTCCGAGAAACCCGCGGCCTGAGTGACCGGCTCTCCGGCAGCGCGTTTTATCTGGTGCAGATGCTTCCTTTCTCATATGGACTGGTGGCGAGAATGGGAGCGGCGGCAAAAATCGAAGGCCTGATCGTCCGCGATTATCTTCGGGTGAAGCACTCTCTCCCGAAACCAAGCGAAGGCTTCCAGACGACGGGCGGGTACACGGATATTTTCGTCTCCGGCGTCATCGGCCCCATCATTCATGCCGACGTTGAATCGTTGTATCCTTCGATCATGATCGGCAACGGAGTTGCACCGGCAACAGACGTCAGGAAAGTTTTCCAGGAATTACTGAAGAGCCTGACAACAAGGCGGCTGGAAGCGAAGCGGGCAATGAAGAGTGCCGCTCTGCCGGAAGAGCGTTCCCGCCTCGACGCGATGCAATCGTCGTTCAAGATCCTCATCAATTCATTCTATGGCTACCTCGGGTACTCCCGCGGAATATTCAATGATTACAAGCAGGCCGATGTCGTTACCCAGACCGGCCAGTTGCTTCTCCGCAACATGATCGCATACATCGAGGAACACGGTGGTAAAGTCGTGGAAGTGGATACAGATGGAATTTTCTTCGTACCTCCCGAGGGTGTTCATGGAGAAGAGCGTGAGATGGATTTCGTCCTGGCAATGTCGGCAACACTGCCGGAAGGAATTTCGGTGGCGCTTGATGGGCGTTATCAGAAAATCCTGAGTTACAAGATGAAGAACTACGCGCTTCTTGGCTACGATGGCAGGATGACGATCAAAGGTTCCTCGCTGATCTCGCGCAGTATGGAACGCTTCGGCAGAGTGTTCGTCAAGCGTTCCATTGAATGCCTTCTTCAACAGAACGTCGCAATACTCCATGAACTCTATACTACAACAGCACAGAACATTCTCGACCATAAAATTGATGTGAAGGATTTCGCCCGCACCGAGTCGCTCAAGGACTCACTTCAGGACTATCAGCGGGACGTTGATTCCGGCACGAGAAAGAAGAGCGCCGCTTACGAAGTCGCCATAAGCATCGGGCGACCGATCAAACGCGGCTCCCGTGTCTCCTATTACATCACAGGAAGCGATCCCAACCCGCGAGGGTTTGAGAATTGCAAACCGGCATCGGAATGGAACCCCAACTTTCCTGATGAGAACACAGCATTTTATCTGAGGAGATTGGATGAGTTTGCCGGAAAGTTCCATGAGTTTTTCCAGCCAAAGGACTTCCGCTCGGTTTTTTCGCCGGACGACCTCTTTCCTTTTACTGTTCAAGGGGTTACGCTGATTACGAGAAAGGTAACCGATTCCGAGCGAAGTCGACCGGAGGAAACACCAGGAATGGATGCCGGGCCATCGGAATGACTCCCGGTTCACGCTTGCGTTTCTGTACGCGCTTTATTACCATTGTCCCATAATTTACGTAACACCGTCTGTTTTGTTTTCAGGAGTATTCGTGGGCTTGGAGTGGTGGTGGAATCTGACTCGAAACAGAGTCCGCCTCGCGTACTGAGAGAGGCGAGCGAGGTGTTCATACAATTTCACCATCGTGAAAGGCGCCACGCGTATGGAACAAGGAAGCGTGAAATGGTTCAACAACGCAAAGGGCTATGGCTTCATCAAGAGAGAGACGGGGGAGGATTTATTTGTCCACTTCAAGTCAATCGCAGGCGATGGCTACAAAAGCCTCAAGGAAGGCGATGCAGTTCAGTTCGAAGTTGAGGAGGGTGCAAAGGGTTTGCAAGCAACAAATGTGTCGAAGGTTGGCTGAACGTTGAACAGGTAGTACCGGAACGCGCATCCGGTTAAGGTTTGGCATCCCCTTGGGTTGATCAAGGGGATTTTTTTGTCACTAGCTCCTTGCGGCCGCGGAGGAGTTGATATACTCAATGATTGCCTGCGTGGAAGCACCCGGCGTGAAAAGCTCGCCAACACCAAGTTTCTTCAGATCTTCAATATCGCTATTGGGAATTATCCCACCGCCAAACAATAACACATCATTCAGTCCCTTCTCTCGCAACAGGCCGATGATCTTTGGAAAGACCGTCATGTGCGCTCCGCTCAGGATACTCACGCCAATTGCATCGACGTCTTCCTGAATCGCAGCTTCGACAATCATTTCCGGTGTTTTCCGCAGTCCGGAATAAATCACTTCCATCCCTGCATCACGTAACGCGGCTGCTACAACTTTGGCTCCGCGGTCGTGGCCGTCCAGCCCTACTTTTGCGACGAGAACACGTATTCTTTTACTCATGGTATCTCTTACTGTAGTTGGGATTGAAACTCAAGCAGCCGTTGATGGAATCTTGCCAGAGGGAATCCAACGACATTATAGAAACACCCCTCAATCCTCGTCACGAAAACAGCCCCGTAGTCGTCTTGAATTCCGTAGGCTCCGGCCTTATCCATGGGAGAACCACCTGCAACGTACGTTTCTATTTCTTCCCTCGGCAGTTGCCTGAATGTCACAAGTGTGGTTTCTGCATCGGTCAGTGTTCGGTTGGACGGCCTGTCGAGCAACGCAAACCCGGTACAGACCCGGTGTGTCCTTCCGCTCAACATCTCCAGCATTTCAATCGCTTCCTCCCGGTTCGCGGGCTTGGCAAGAAGGCGTCCATCAATAATTACGATCGTATCAGCACCAATCACTATTCCTTCAACCATACCATTGCCAACCTGAGTCGCCTTTGCAAGCGCCAATGCCATGGCATTCTCATCGGGACTTTTGGTTGCATCGAATTGCTCATCAATTTCACTTGGCACAACATCAGGCGATAGGCCGATTTGTCTCAAGAGGCTGATGCGGCGCGGCGAAGCTGACGCGAGGACAAGTGGCTTGTGTAACTCCATATGAACGCGAACAAAAAAAGAAAGGCGATACGGTTGGCATCGCCTTGAAAAATTCAATATCTCTCTTCACTCACCTCAGCGAAACATCGCTTTGATACTGCCCCACGTACGGTTTACGGAACTCACGTCATGTCTGACGGTAATCGGGCCATAATAGATTGGTGCAGCGCCGTTGGCGAAAACGACCTTGACCTGATACTGATAGATACTCTCCGTGATACGAAAGGCGGAATCGTCTACATATTCGTATGCACTACTATTCCCGCGCAAAGAAATGGCAACAAGCGGTATGAACTGCCCGTTGACTCCGGCTTTGCGTTCAATTTCGTATCGTGCGACGTCTGTCTCATCTTCGCTACGCCAGCGAATAGTGATACTCGTTCCATCACTGATCGCAGAGAGGGAGCCGTCAACAATCGGGGCGGCTATCGCTGTGGTCAAAAGAAAGAGCGTTGCAAGTACTGATGTCTTGATGTATTTCATGGGAAGTTTGATTGCCTGATAAAAACCTTCAGGAATATAGGGTCAATGGTGGTCAATGTCAAGCATTTCAAACCGTATCGGCTTTCGCGGGTGCCTTTAGTGTACCGACCGAACCAACCCACCAACGGGGGAGATGAAAAAGAAAAGGGCCTCGACAAAAAGGCCCCTTTTCGTGCGGAAGGCGGGACTTGAACCCGCATGCCTTGTGGGCGCCACCCCCTCAAGATGGTGCGTCTGCCAATTTCGCCACTTCCGCAATTATTGCATATGTATCAGTGACCGCGGGTGGGCTCGAACCACCGACCCTCTGCTTAAAAGGCAGATGCTCTACCCCTGAGCTACGCGGTCGTAGCCACAAATGATCAGGATTGATTCCCATATCTGAGGAGTAACTTCATGTGGTGCATCAAAAATACAAAAAAGGTTCCACTAAGGCAACAGTGTTTCCAGGATCATCCTTCATATTTTCATTGCAACATTATGGGGATGAGATCAACACCTTCTGCTTGGACTGTGATTCTTGCTGGTCGTGGAGAGAGAAACAGTTGGAGTTGTTCCAAATCATGGTCATGCTTGTCTCCACCGCTACTGATATCCGCCACTTGCGATTCTCCATGTTGTTCACCACCAAGTGGTAACGACAATATGTTGCATTCAGGAATGTCTATCGTGTGATTAGTTTTTGTTAATAGGATTGACATGCTTCAAGAAAAAATGTATAGTGGTTTGAGCTTCAAGGTAATGAGAAGTTAGTGCGATGGGCTGTGGGACCTTACCGCAAAGATATATCTTCATTTTTTGTTGCTGCTTCTTCCCCGTTTTGTCACACTGCAACCTATTCCGCTTCCCAGCAAAAGCCTAGGACTGCATCTCTCCTGATGAGTTCAATTAACTACATTTATGTTTCATACCGCGTCACAGTGTAGGGGCGGATACGTAGAGGGGATTTCGTCATGCGTTCTCTTAGAATGGCATTAATCGTCATGTCGTTGGGGTTGGGTGTTTACCAATCACATGCACAACTTGGAATCGCCCGTGTGTGGGCAATTGATGATGGGGAGAAAATTCAGCGTAACAAAATAAACTATCCAGCTGCCAATGGGACCAATAACCCTGTATGGAGTGGCAGTCAGATCAGTCTATTTGGTGCACGAAACGAAGTCGTTGCTTTTCAGTTGATCGTTCAGGGAAGTCTGCTAGGGGCAACAGGTGTGAATGTCCGATTGGACAGTCTCACCAAGAGCTCTACACCGGCGTACACAATAAAGAACACGGGAGGCTTTGGAGACCCGTACAACTATGCTGGAAAGAAAATTGAGATGTTTGTTGAACACTATCAGAATGTAACCAATAGATCATCTGCAAGCTTCCTGTGGTGGGGTTCCGCACGACCTCTGCCCGACATCGACTTCACCAGCTACATGCCGGAACAACTGGTACCGTTTGAATCCCCTGCGGGGAATCGGACGCACGGCCAGGGAGGCGCACCATTCAGCGTTCCCTTGCTCGCGAACCAAGCGGTATGGGTGGATATCTATATTCCGCGTGAGACACCTGCAGGTTCATACGCCGGCATATTGCGCGTAACGGAGAATTCGACGGTTCGATATTCTCTTCCGGTAAAACTGAAAGTATATGATTTCATGTTATCGGATACAACACATCTGCATAGCATGGCACACATTGATTTTCCAGGTATCGTCGGACGACATGGAGTAACAAAATGGAGTTCCCAGTACTGGTCACTCATGAAAAAGTATTACGCCATGGGGCATCGACATCGTCTGGATGTGACAGATGGCCGATTAACCCTGAGCAACTTTACGGCAAATCTTGGAAGTATGTACACGGGAACCTATTATACACCGGCAAATAAATACGAGGGTCCCGGAGAAGGAGTTGGAAACCTGACATACTCGATCGGTACGTACGATCAACCGCGCAGCGCGGGGAGCCCCGACAGAGGCTCGATTTCCGGATTCACCTATGACTCTGACCTGGCCGTATTCAAGGCAACGTGGCAGAGCGCTTCGAACCAATGGGTCAACTGGTTTGAGGCTAACGCGCCCGCAACCCGGATTCATAAGTACATGGCAGACGAGCCGGGTGTCACCACAGATTCCAGCATATTCAAGGATATCAGACGCAAGGCTGGTTGGCTGAAAACAAATCCGGGATCGGGGCGGCGGTTACGAACACTTGCCACATCGAACATCCGGCCGGACTTGCGCGGATCAATTGATATCTGGATGGGATCCGGACAGTCTGGCTATGTCTATGGCGCAGCCAATCCATACCCCGGAGGATACGTTATCAGCGCAGCAAACGCTGCGAGAGCACGTGGCGAACTCGCAGGCTTTTACAACGGCTCCGCACCCTCGTTTGGAACCCAAGCCCTTGATGCACCTGCAACACACATGCGGGTAAATCCCTGGATCGCATGGAAGTACAAAGCGGACATGTACTACTTATGGTACGTGAACCACTGGGGTGACGAAGGAGGTACACCCATTGATCCCTGGAAAGGCGACAAGAGGAATCAGATCTGGGGAGATGGCAGTTTTATTTACGCCGGACAAAACAAGAATAGTACTCTTGGCAATGATCGTGGTTTGGCGGGACCAATTGCCGGCATACGGATGAAGAATTGGCGGCGTGGTGCGCAGGATTATGAATACTTGTATCTTGCCCGTCAGATGGGAATAAATGTCAGCGCTCTGGTTGATAGCCTCGTGCCCGAAGCATTTGATCAGGCACCGCAGAATGAACAAGCTACATTTGCCCAACGCGGCTATCGGTTTGAAAAATTCAGAAGACAGCTTGCAGATCTCCTCGAAGGCACACCTAACCCGGCACCATCTGGTGTGCTTACCGCAACACCGAATTCCCTTCCTGTTGGTGGAGGCAATGTTACTCTCTCATGGTCTTCGACGAACACCACGAGCGCGTCGCTGGACAATGGTATAGGTCAGGTACCCACAAATGGATCACTCACTGTCCTTGTGGATACTTCAACAACATTTGTTCTCACACTCAACAACGCTCAGGGCACCTCGACTACCAGTGCCTTCGTAGCAGTTGGTGATACCGACCCACAAACTCCTTTCCTCGGTTCCCCATTTGCAATTCCCGGGACGGTTCAGGCGGAGGATTTCGACAATGGTGGCGAAGAGATTGCGTTTTCTGATACCGATCCATCGAACCAAGGAGGGGTGTACAGGGCAACCGGCGTCGATCTCCAGGCCACCACTGACGTTGGAGGAGGTTACAACATCGCGTGGGTTCGAGGAGACGAATGGCTTGAGTACACCGTTGACATCGCCCAATCTGGGGCATACATAATCGACACCCGTGTTGCATCGACAAGCGGTGGTGGCACCATCCATATCGAGTTCAATGGAGTCGATAAGACAGGACCGATCGCCATACCCGCCACTGGTGGATGGCAGTCGTGGCAGACCATTTCCAAATCCGGCATCGAGCTTGACTCCGGTCGACAGGTCATGCGAATCGTCGCGGAGAACATTGGCAGTGTAACATCGAAGGGCAATATCAATTTCGTTTCGATTATTTCCGATGATCCGGTGCCTGTAACGAATCTCATAAACAATCCGAGCTTTGAATCCGGTACATCAGGTTGGACCTTCCACACCGACCGTACAGGGACGTTCTCTTCGGATGGCCCGGGCGTTGATGGACCGAACGCTGCCAAGATCCGTATCACGCGGCAGGGAGAAAATGTGCAGTTGTACCAATCAGGCGTCTCGCTGCAATCCGGTGTGAGCTATCGATTGACATTCTCCGCATATTCCTCGACCGGACACAATCTCTCCGTTTGGATGCATAAGCAAGGATCACCATATACGAACTATGGTCTGGATGAGCACGTGATAAACCTGACCACAAGTTGGCGGTCGTTTTCGATTCAGTTTACCGCTGGCGGGTTCAATGGTACAGTGAATGACGCAAGACTGCGATTCTGGCTTGCCCCATATGATGCGGCTGGCGATTACTACTTCTTCGACAATGTTGTCCTCGTCCCGATTTCAGCACCCGGTGGATCAGCAGGTAGCCCGGAGATGGAGTCGGAAGAAAACCCTGATTCGCCTGTGGAATACTCCTTGAATGATAATTATCCTAACCCATTCAACCCTTCCACAACTATATTATACAGCATTCCTGAGGATGCCAGGGTTTCAATAGGAGTATATGATATCCTTGGTCGATTGGTTATTCAACTGACCGATGATCATCAACCGATGGGCACCTACCGGGTGACATGGAACGGCACGAATGATGGAGGCCAAGCCGTTGCCAGCGGAATATACTTCTACAAAATGGATGCTCGCGGAAGTTCCGGAAAGACCTACTCGAACCTCAAGAAGATGGTATTGACGAAGTAATTCTGGGGGGACGGGGGGAAAGACGGCGGGTAGAGATGGGAACACTCTGCCCGCTGTTGTTATTGCTCACCGACGATTGGTGGGAAAATTAGCAGGACTTTAAGTCAAGCTTTTTCCTACAACCGCGAAGCCTTAAGCAACTTCTTTGGAGGAGTCCGTGGTTTCAACCACAGTATGAGATTTCTTGTAGAGGATTCCCAGCGGAATTACAACACAATACCCCAACACGAGTAAGATTGGGGCTGCGTAGAGTGGGAGAAATCCCTCAACACTTCCTTCGTTCATCGCCAAGTATCCCAGCAGGATCAACAGTACACCAACACCGAGGATAACGAAGTTGTCCCGGTTTAGAGGGAATACGTCATCGCGAGAAACACGTTTTCGCACCTCTCGTTTCTTTATTATCTTTGCCATGGATCAATCTCCCGAATGAGATGGAAAACACCTGCAAATGTTCTAACAAAAAGCCCAGCGTTGGGGGGAACGCCGGGCTCGACCATGTATTTACAACAGTCAGGGGAGAAACTGTCGTAGAGGTCAGGCGTAAATTTACACAATTCACTCTTATTGTCAAGGACAAAATTATGAAGAACCTCTATAGGTTCACGAGAAGGATGGTCTGCAAGTGAAGAAATTATGACTTCACTACCCCATCAACGATCTTTATCACCTTGTCGGCCTGTTTTGCCAGTGCCTCGTTATGAGTAACAACGACAAACGTTTGCCCATGTTCCACGCTCAATGCTCGGAGTAATTCATGGAGCGATTGTGCATTGGCGGTATCCAGGTTACCCGAGGGTTCATCCGCAAGAATAACCTTGGGACTGTTCATTAGCGCCCTTGCAACTGCCACTCTTTGCAATTCTCCGCCCGAGAGTTTTGACGGACGGGTCTCTGCCCGTTCGCGTAGTCCTACCTGGTCGAGGAGCATCATTGCGCGATCACGGACATCCGGCAACTTTGCACCACCGATGAGTGCCGGCATGGCCACGTTTTCCAGCGCGCTAAACTCCGGCAGTAAGTGGTGGAATTGAAAAACAAATCCGATCCATTTGTTCCGGAAGCGGGCGAGTTCTTCATCCTTGAGTGCAAAGACGTCGGCACCGTCATAATGAACCGTACCGGACGTGGGACGATCGAGCGTTCCCATCACATGCAGCAATGTACTCTTGCCCGCGCCCGACGCACCAACGATCGCCACGATTTGTCCACGCGCAACTGACATGGTAACACCCCGCAGCACATACAGCTTCCCTTCTTTTCCATCAATCGGGAAGATACGAGTAACGGAATCAACGGCGATCAGTATGTCTTCCGGCTTCTTTTTTGCCATCACTCCCACCTCAGAGAACTGACGGGCAGCATTCTTGCCGCGCGCATCGCGGGATACAACGACGCGAGCGAACTCAGCAGCATTGATGCAGCAGACACGGAAATGAAATCACCCCATCGTATTTCGACCGGTATCGCGGGGATAATATACACCGTGGGATCAAGCGGAAAAAGCTGAAAATGAATCTGCGCCAGACACACCCCGAGACCGAGGATGATTCCAATGACGGTACCAAGGGTTCCGACGAGCACACCCTCAAACATAAAAAGCCGGGCAATACTTCCGTTCGTTGCACCGAGCGCCTTGAGGATTCCGATGTCCCTCCTCTTTTCGATTACACCCATGGTGAGTGAGCCAAGGACATTGAATGTCGCCACTCCCACAATCAAACAAAGAATAACGTACGCCGCCCAGCGTTCAATTTGCATCACGGAATACAGATCCCGGTGCAGGTCGTACCAGGACGAAACCACGAATCGACCATGCAATCGTTCTTCCAACGCAACCTTGAACTCCTCAGCCTCATCAATACTCCGCAGCCGCATTTCAATCCCACTGAAGGTGTTGCGATATTGAAACAGAGTCCGCGCAGCATCAATCGCTACAAACGCATAGTGTGCATCATAGTCCTTGTTGTTGGAATCGTATATTCCGGCCACGCGGAATTTCTTCATCAACGGCTGACCGAACTGCAGCATCATCGCATCCACACCCACAGGACTGACCACTGTCACTTCGGTGCCAACGGTTGCGCCGAGTCGATCAGCGAGCGAGAGGCCGAGAACAATACCGGGTAACACCGGATCGTTCTCGAATGTGAATTCACCGAGCACGATGCTTTCCTTCACTCCCGAAACTTTGTCGATCGTTGAGTCGATGACGCCACGAACGTACACCACGCGACTGAGATCCGAACCCAACAGCAATGCCTTACTGGCAATAAAGGGCGACCAGCCTGCAATTTGCGGGTCGCTTTGCAAGAGAGTAACAAGGCTGTCATCCAACACCATTGACGTTCCCTTGGCAGGTTCCACGCGGATGTGCGGGTCGAACGCGACAAGCACGTTGGTCACAACACTGTTGAATCCGTTGAACACTGAGAGCACGATGATCAGCGCCGCCACACCGACGGTAATGCCGATGATCGACACCATCATGATGATGTTGATGAAACGCAGTTGGCGCTTTGAGCGGAGGTACCGTTGTGCAATGAGGCGCTCGTACAGCATCAGGCGAACCGGATGGCATTGATGGGATTCAGCCCGGAGGCAAGCCGTGCCGGAAGAAGTGAACTGACAACACACAAACCGATGCTGACAAGGGAGACGATGATAAAATACTCCGGACGCAAGAGGATTGGCACTGACGTCATGAAATAAATATCACTGGGAAGTGAGAAGAACCCGAGTTCGAGTTGTAAATAGCAGAGGATAAATCCGAGAGCATTCCCGATAAGCGTACCGGTGATTGCGATGGTCAGTCCCTGCCGGAGAAAAATGCGCGCAATCCCCCATCGTGTCGCACCGAGCGCAATCAGTACGCCGATTTCCCGCGTTTTCTCCAGCACCATCATCAACAAGGTGCCGATGATATTCACCGTGGCGACGATAATAATCAGACCAAGGATAATGGGAACCGGTTCCTTTTGCAGTTCAATCCACGTAAACAGATTGCGGTAGTTTTGGAAGACCGTTCGTCCATAGTGCGGATATCCGAGCAACTGCTCGATTTTCGATGCGACCACTTCGGCGCTGTCCACGTCGGTGAGAAGGATATCATAGCCGGAGATGGTATTCCCCATTTGAAACACGCTCTGCGCATCTTCAATGGATGTGAAGGCATAGACGTCATCGTACTCCGCCATGCCACTCTCATATATTCCCGACACACGGAACTGCCTTGCGCGCATTTGCCCGATGTCCACTCCACGGCCGATACCGAAGACGGTCGCCTTGTCTCCAATAGAAAGCGAAAGCTTGCGCGCAAGTTTCCTTCCTATAACAAGACTTGGCAATGTGCCGGGCTGCCGGCTGACTTCGTATTTCCCCTGCACAATAAATCTTCCCACGGAAGAAAAGTCCCGGACGGGATCCAAGCCTTTCAGAAATATACCGTCAACGGATTCGCGGGATCTGATGAGAGCCTCACGCGAAACAAATGGTGCGACTCCCTGCACTTCCTCGATGCTGTCCTCGATAAGGAGGGCGTTCTGAATGTGGTTGGTCAGCGGGATGCTTTGGAATCCTTGTATCTGCACGTGACTCGTAAAGCCGATCACCTTTTGTGTGATCTCCCTTTCAAAACCCCCAAGCACCGAGAGAGTAATGATAAGAGCCGCCGTACCGAGTGCGACTCCGGTGATTGCTATTGCTGTAATGAAGGAAATGAAACCGTTGTTGTTGCGGGATTGGAGATATCTGCGGGCGATGAATGAGGAATAAGACATTCAGACTTACCCGGATCCTTTCGCACTGAACTCCATCAGATACGCTTTGATGAATTCATCAATGGCGCCATCCATTACCGCCTGCACGTTGCTTGTTTCCACATCGGTCCTGTGATCTTTCACCATGTTGTATGGATGAAACACATACGAACGAATCTGGCTCCCCCATTCAATCTTCTTCTTTGTGCTCTCAATGGCACTGAGCCGGGCTTCTTCCTCTTCCTTCCGTTTCTGGTAGAGTTGCGACTTCAACATTTTCAATGCCCGCTCTTTATTCTGGAACTGCGACCGCTCTTGCTGGCAAGCGACCACAATACCTGACGGCATGTGAGTGATGCGCACCGCCGTCTCCACTTTGTTGACGTTCTGTCCCCCCTTGCCGCCGGCACGGTATGTATCAATCTTCAGATCGACAGGGTTAATTTCGATTTCAACATCATCTTCCATTTCAGGATAGACAAAGACGGAGGCGAATGAAGTGTGCCGACGTGCGTTGGAATCAAACGGCGAGATGCGAACAAGGCGATGGACCCCGTTCTCCGCTTTCAGATAGCCATAGGCAAACTTGCCGAGGATCTCAACGGTTGCACTCTTGATGCCTGCACCGTCGCCGTCAAGCCTGTCAACAAGAGAAACCTTGTAGCCTTTCTGCTCGGCCCACCGCATGTACATGCGCAGGAGCATCTCGGCCCAATCCTGCGATTCGGTTCCACCAGCGCCGGAATGGATATTGAGGATTGCATTCCTCTCGTCATCCTCACTACTCAGCATGTTCCGGAATTCAAGATCGGCAATGCCCTGTTCGACGGTTGCAAGCTCTTTATCGATCTCTTTGGCAAGCGAGACGTCGCCGGATTCCTCGGCGAGTTCGATGAGCGAAGCGGCATCCGTCAGGGTTCGGTCAAGGACATTCCATCCATCCACCCATTCCTTTACACCGCTGATCTGTCGCATTTTCTTCTGGGCGGCAACATTATCATCCCAGAAGTTCGGAACCTCGGTTTGCTTTTGAAGCTCGGCGAGATTCTTTTCCCGCTCATCCAAGTCAAAGATAACCTCGGAGTGCGAGGAGCTTTTTTTTCAGTTCCTTAACGTTTTCTTTTTGATCTTCAAACATTTTCGCCTCAGATTGTACTTCAACTATTTTTTCTCAGCAGTTCCGATAAGAATATCCTGTCAAGTTTATCCTTCTCGCGCATGCTCTGCTTCAGCCGCCATAGTAACTCCGGGCTGGCGAAAGGAATTCTCACACCGTCAAGCTTTGTGAATTCTATTTGCGGCTCCGCCTCTTTGAAATTTACCCCACATGCTTTGAGCATGAGATCCACTACGAACTCATCCGCTATTCGTACAACCTGATACTGTTGAAGCTCCCCCTCCTTCAAATCAGTAATGGCCTGATCAGGCAGGTGCATGAGCGCCTTTCTCACGCGACCTAGATTCTCATTCGAATCGTCCAGGAGAAGGTCAATATCCTCCGTCGCACGCGAGAAACCAGCATGCAGAATTGCCATTCCGCCAATGACAATGTAACGAGCACCGGCCTCGTTTAACTTCCGGCAGAGGAAAACTAGGTCGTCGGTGCTTGGTGGCCTGGACTCCGGCGCCTTGTCAGCATTTTGATCGTCCATTCCTGACTCTCTTCAAAGGTTTTAAAGCGATGGACACCTTTCGGAACAAAGGGCTTATCCCCACGCAATTTGATCGCAAGTTTCAAAAAATCATTGGCAGACGCTATCCCACGCTTGCCTGGTCTCCGATTCCCAATGATTTTGATTTCTTTGTGGGGTGTCATTCCAATTCTATATCTTTTCGTCGATATCCAATTCCATCCGGAGCATGGCACTGCTGAGCGTCTTGCCCTGAGCGTCGTTCTTCAGGGATTTTGTGCCGCCACCACCAAGTGACTCGTGAAGGAGAAAATTGATCGCCCAGAGATTCTCCATTTCGAAGCGCTCGACCTTCCCAAGTGCAATGCCTTCAAAGTGTTTTTTCACTCTTTCAACGGTCAGGTACTTCACGAGCAGCGGATAGTATTCCTGCTTTCGCGCTATCACTCCAACATTTCCGGTGTCTCCTTTGTCCCCTGAACGGGCGTGGGCAATGTCAATCAGTCGTATTTTCATGATTGCTCCACCACAACTACAGGAATCACGGCACTCTTTGGCATGAGCGCCGGCCAATACGCGACAACTTCGCTTGGCTTCGGTCTGCCACCGGCAAAACCCGTAACTCCAGGCGGACCGGTGAGAATTAACGGGGCCAACTCCATCCCAAATCTTTCAACTGACTTGTAGTCCGACCCTCTAACTCCAATACGTAGAAGAACTTCATTGACTTCATTTGGGAGGACGGAGAGCGGTCCAAAGCACGAGTTGTAGCCGAGGAACTCCGCTCGTATCTCATCGAACTTCAATCCAAGATCAGCGAGACGTGTCCGGAGAATACCTTCCGCAGCCTTCGCTTTATCAAGCGCATCCGGCCAGGCATACGTCAGTGTGCCGATCGCGGTATAGCCGTCGAGATAGGACATGGAGACCTTGTAGAACTCTGTTGCCGGCTTGCCCTTAACTCCATCCATCTTTACCCTGTTAGCACCTGCACTCTCAAGTCTAATACTGGTGAAGTCAGCGACACAATCCGGAGTGATATAACTCTTCGGATCCCCAATCTCATACATTAGTTGTTCTTTCACTGTTTGCATGGAAACAAGTCCGCCGGTGTTTTCATGCTTTGTAATCACCACTTCGCCATTCGGATATGCCTCAGCGATGGGAAAGCCGATGTGTGCGAGGTCCGGCACAGCTCTCCAGTCTGCTGAAAAATTCCCGCCACTCGCCTGTCCGCCACACTCTAGAATGTGTCCGGCAACCGTGCCGGCAGCGATCTTATCCCACTCGTCCTGCTTCCACCCGAATTCGTAGATCATGGGAGCAAGCGTAAGCCCCGTATCGGTCGTCCTGCCGGTGATAACAATCTGTGCTCCCTGTCGAAGGGCCTCAACAACAGGCCACGCGCCAAAGTACACATTCGCACTCATTGCCCGGTCAATCATGGTGGAGAGCGGTTCGCCTGTCTCCATGTTGGCGAGTTTGATTCCTCTTGATTGGAGATCGGACAATTGATCGAGAATGTCATCGCCGAGTACAACCCCGATCTTCAACCCCTTGATCCCCAGCTTTTGTGCCACTTTGAAGATTGCATCGCGGCACGCAGTGGGATTGACGCCGCCGCCGTTAGTAATGACTTTGATGTTCTTCTCGACAATTGTCGGGAGAATCTTCTCCATCAAAGGCACGAGGTCCTTGGCATAGCCGAGGTTCGGGTCTTTGCGCTTCTGTTTCTGCATGATGGACATGGTCACCTCGGCGAGGTAGTCCATCATCATATAGTCGACAGGGCCTTTGGTGACCTGGTCGATCGGCGCTGTGAGCAGATCGCCCCAGAAACCCTGGCCGCTTGCTATTCGAATGTGAGATTTCAATTGAGGATTCGGGATTGTGGATTCTCGATTTTGGATGTTATACTATCCGGATATGCAATTCGCGCAGTTGCTTTTCATCCACATCACTTGGTGCTTCGTCCATCAGTGAAACCGCACTGGCGGTTTTCGGGAATGCAATCACATCCCTGATGGATTTGCTGCCGGTAAACCACATAACAAGCCGGTCGAACCCGAAGGCGATTCCACCGTGCGGCGGCGCTCCGTACTTGAACGCGTTCAACAGAAAACCAAACTTCTTGAATGCCTCCTCCTGCTCAATGCCGAGAAGCTTGAACACGTGCTGCTGCAACGCCGAATCATGGATACGGATACTGCCACCTGCAACTTCGCTGCCGTTAAGCACAAGGTCATAGGCACGTGCGCGTGCTTTGCCGGGGTCGGTTTCCATAATTCCGACGTCGTCTGCATGGGGTGAAGTAAAAGGATGATGGACCGCCGTCCAGCGCTTATCCTCTTCGCTATATTCAAACAATGGAAACTCCGTCACCCAAAGGAGATTGTATTTCGACTCATCAATCAGATTCAGACGCTTTGCCATTTCAAGGCGGAGAGTACCAAGGACGTTATACGTCTTAGCCCAAACATCAGAGACAAACAACATCAGGTCGCCCTGCTTTGCACCCATTGCATCGGCAATCTTTTGTATTAACTCCTTGCCGAGGAATTTTTCAAGGGCAGACTCCAGACCGTTTTCCGTCCATTTGAAATACGCAAGACCTCCAACCCCGAGTCCCTTCGTGTAGTCAACAAGGTTGTCCATCTGGTTACGGGTAAACGCGGCGCCGCCGGGTACAGCAAATCCGGCCACAACACCACCCTTCTTTGCCACATCAGCGAAGACCTTGAATCCCGAATCCTGAACGAGAAGATTGATGTTCGTGAACGCCATTCCAAACCGGGTGTCGGGCTTATCACTGCCATACGTTTCCATCGCCTGCTTGTATGACAGCCGCGGCAACGGCAAGGGAATATCAATTCCCTTGATTTCTTTGAAGAGACGCTGCATCAACCGTTCGGCAAGCGTATACACGTCCTCTTCATCTATAAATGACATTTCCACGTCAATCTGCGTAAACTCCGGTTGACGCTCGGCTCGCAGGTCTTCATCTCGAAAACACTTCACAATCTGCACGTAGCGATCAAATCCGGAGACCATGAGAATTTGCTTGTACGTTTGAGGCGACTGCGGTAACGCATAAAACTTCCCGCGATGTACACGACTCGGCACAAGATAATCTCTCGCACCTTCCGGTGTGCTCTTCATTAACACCGGCGTTTCAATCTCCACAAATCCCAGCTCATCAAAATACCGGTGCGTGGTCTGATACATCTTGTGACGGGTAATCAGGTTCTGCTGGAGTCTGTTACGGCGCAGGTCAAGATATCTGTACTTGAGGCGAATATCTTCATTGGTATCAATGGCATCGTCAATCGGGAAGGGCGTCGTCTCGGCTTTGTTCAAAATCTCCACTGCACTCGCCATCACATCAATTTCACCTGTCGCCAAGTCTGTGTTGGCTGTTCCTTCAGGACGCTTTTCCACAACACCGGTGACGGAGACAACATACTCACTACGGAGAGATTCAGCGGCTTTATGTGCAGCCGGATTCACCTGCGGATTGAACACCACCTGAGTTTTTCCATACCGGTCGCGAAGATCAATGAAAATCACGCCGCCGAGATCACGGCGTGTATCCACCCAACCGTTGAGGGTGACTGTCTTCCCTATTTCTTGAGAACGTAACTGACCACAGGTATGTGTGCGTTTTGAAAATGATGCCACAGCGGAAACTCCAAGACAACAGATGAGGCTAACTTACAGTCATTCAATTAGTTAAGCAGGAAAAATATATGGAAAAGGTGTATGAGGTGCAACCGAGGAAGTTCTTACGAAGGATTCTGTTTCTCACCGATAGCCCGTCGAAAAGCCAGAGCAGGTCCCCAGTGTCCTCGACCGCGCAACCATGCGATGAACTTCTGAGGATTGAATACACGTACGAGAGAAAAGATCACAACTCCGATGGTTGCCGCGCGTGCGACAATCCAGAATGCAGATTCCCAAGGCGAACCGGAGAGGACAATCACAGCCGTAACGATTAACAGTGGAACCCAGAAGAATGGCCGCGCAAGATCACGCAAGCCGCCCCTGGTCGCATGTCGCCATGTCGGTGAGGCGCTGTTCAATCGCACATTCTGCGAACCACGATCAAGCAACACACGGAGTTTTGTCGGGATGGTCTCCCGATGTCGCCACGCGAGGAATGTTACCGCCGCACCAACACTTCCCCACAATGCACACCAGACTGTCATCAGCACTACAACGCCGGGGGGACTGATGTTGAAGCGTTCGACCACCCAACGAATGACTGTGTCATACGCCCGCAACAGTTCGCCACCGAAAAGAAGATATTGAAGCACCAGTCCTTGGGCTGCAGCCCAGCCGGTGACCAGAATTCCTCCGACCATTACGGCGATGGCATTCCAACCGAGAGCCGTAACAGCTCCACCGTACAGGAGTCCTTGCATGGTGATTGCAAGCATCGGCCCCAGTCTGCTTCCCGTCGGAGAAAGGGATTTGAGTCCGGCTGAAATGAACGGCACCCAGACCACTCTCCCCCGCTGACCCAACCTGTGTGCGGCATACGTCATCACAACGGATTGCATACTGGAGAGAAACAATCCGCGCATCGGCACGCGTCCGCCATGCAGGGCGGAGCCAACTGACGCTTCGAAGCCACCGGACGCGGCGCCAAACACACCAACACGCGACCAGTCCTCGTGTTCAAGACAAGCCGTTCGCAACTGCTGCCATGCATCCGGCGAATTTGCTTTCACGCGAATATCAAAACGTGTACCGAGGCGTTCTTCTATCGCACCTTCAAGTCCATCACGTACGGCGATTACCACAACATCGGGATGCGCGCTTCGTATCGGCTCCCACGCAACCATGTGGCCCCCTCCTTCAACTTCTAATGGGCCGAACTCATCGAGTATGACAAGAAATGGAGGCGTATGCCCTGCAAGTCCCTCAGCCCACTGCTGCACTCTGAGCAGAGCATCTTCAGCAAACTTGTACGGTGGCTTCAGTGATTCAACCCGTGTTGCGAAGCGCATTGATTCACCGGAGGCAAGCCATTGCAGATCGTAATGAGACGCAGCACCGTTGGTTGCTTTGCGCTCACCAGCGATTGCCACAAACCCATCAACGGATTTCCCCGCATTGCGGCACCAGACGGCAAGCTGCAGCAAAGCCGAGGTCTTGCCTTCGCCCGTGGATCCTGTAAGTGCGATAAGGAGCATTTAAGATTGAATAAAAATGGAAGGTGTCAATGCAGACACAAGGTACATAGCGGAGATGGAAGGTGCAACCAATGCCAGACGTGAATAAAGTTATGCGAGATGCGACTAGCTTTTCTTCTTCTCCTCCCAATGGAAGAGATGGACCATTCGGTGCAGTGCCGGGGCAACAACAAGACTCGCTGCAATCAGAAAAACCAGTCCGGCATACAGGGCATATAACCCCGCAAAGAGTTTCCCCCCTTCTGTTTGGGGAGATTCAACAGGCCCCATACCACCGAGCAACATGGCAGCATTGAGGAATGCGTCCAGCCAGGGCAGTCCCTCGTAGTAGTGATAGCCGAGCATTCCCAGAAAAATGGAAACGACGATCAATCCCAGAGAGCCAAGAGAATGCATGATAAGCCGGCGAACAAAATGCAGACGCGGGATAGGCTTTTGGTGATGTGGTTCGTACATGTTGGTGATTCTCTCTCTTCCTTCTTGATCTGAGGAGGACAGGCTTCGCCTCAGAATACCTCTCACTTCACCAATAGAAGTTTTCTGACTGACGTAAACCGACCTGCCTTCAAGGAATAAAAATACACGCCACTTGAAAGCCGTGTACCATCGAGCACAATGCTGTAGGCCCCCACTTCGTTTGTCTCATCCACCAACGTCCTGACTTCATTGCCGCGAGTGTCGAAGAGCTTCAACGTAACATGCGATGCAGCGGGCACCTGGTACCGGATGATGGTTGAGGGATTGAAAGGATTCGGATAGTTCTGTTGCAACGCAAAACCATGAGGCATTCCGCACCAGGGATCGACACTTGTTGCCGGATTGTACACGGTCACTGGTTCGGAGACCGTTACATGACCGCCAGACGTAATATTCTCCGTGACGACAACGCCGTTGTATTGGGGACCGATGTAATACGGATATGCAGAGCTTCCATCAGCATTGATCGTGACAAAATACGCGTAGATGCTGTCTGGATATTCAGGGGTGACAGATATTCGTCCATTGTACCGATCCAACGCACCAAGGCCGCTGACGTATTCATAATCTTCTGCGTAAAGTCCCAAAGGAAAAGTCGCCGAAACATTGGGACCATATTGCGATGGCGCAAGTACTGTTCCATCCGGAAGTGTGTGACGTTGCGTGATGTTCCTTTGGCGGTAGCTGCTTGTCACGCGCACGATACCACCGGTGCCGTTCGCATTGGCGTAACCATACGGGCCGTAGATCGGAAAGCCATCGAATGCATACCCGAGGATTGGAGAATGCTGCATTGAGTCCGGCGTGTACAAGCACTTCGGATTCTGATGATGGTGCAATACACCCCCCGGAGCCGGATGACACAGGCACGCGTCAAAGCTTGGAGCTTCGGCAATCACGGCAATCCGGTGCCAGATATTTTGGTTGTTGTACGAGAATGCATCAAGCGCGTTGAATACCGCAACGCCATCCTTCCAAACGCCAATGACGCCGAGTGGTGTGTTTGTCTTCGTTCCCCCGTTGACTGCCGGCGTACGTGCGATCTTGAATACAAAATTCTGGTTGACGGGAATATTCGGATTGCCGGGCCAGGGACCAATAGCGTATGCTGGAATGCCCGTGCTGTTCACGTACACATAGTTGGCAGAGTAGCGCACCTGCTGAACATCCGCGGGGATGTTGTTGTAACCGACTCGTCCATTGGTATTGCGCAACCATGTTACCAATTCAGGTGGGTCGGTTTGGGCCTGCAACGATGGGCCAAAGAGTAACAATACACAGGTTGTCAGAATGAGAAAGC
>JBJXHC010000050.1:0-38298 GCA_046160825.1 Bacteroidota bacterium
GCCCTTTTGAGTGTTCGAAACGTGAGATTGACGCTAGCTCTTCGCTCAGGGTGTCTCTGTGCTCAGTCCTCCTGTTGTCCAAGCCAAGTTGTTGCATCACCACACCATATTCAACTGGTATGTTGAGTCTTGCTCTCTCGATCAACATCAGTCGTATTTCGTCAACCATGCAATTACTCCCTAGCTATGCTGCAATACTCATTGCCCATTCAAGGGCTGTGCTTCTCAAGCACGCTTTTGCCGTTGCAGAAAACTCAGCTGATTCCTCAACGAGTACCTTGATCCGTTTCAGCTTTTCCTTAATCTGACCCTTCCTGTGGGCACTTGGGTTCTGATTGTTTTGCTGCATCAGGTCCTGCGTTTCTTTCACAAGAGTTGAACAATCATTCCACAGCTTCTTCCTTGCTTCTTTTAACGGTTTGAAATTCAGGTTGAGGCTTGTAATGGTGTATTGAGCACGCTCAAAATCCCAGCCCGCTTTTTCAATGGGGGTTACTTCCCCATTTCCGTTGAATGTAATTTTCAGCGGATCCTCTTCATCTGTCGGATCCAGAAAGTATATCATCTCATCTTCTATGACAGCTTGAGGACTATTTGCTTTGTTTGCACGCACAGCAAATTTATCCTTCTTCCGGACATTACCGGCCCCACCGCACACACGATAGTTCTTCCACTGAAAGGCAAGCCACCAATAGCCGCCGTAATCCTTCTTGTCAATGCCGATAGCAACTTTCTTGGGCCTGAAGTGATCCACATGCAAATGAGAATACTTGTCCTTAGCTTCGGAATACCAACACTTTTCATTCGAAATAGTCAACAGGAAGCCCTTCAGCTCACCCCAGAGGACTTCATTCGCGTCAATGATCGCACTTCTCGCGGCAACTGTATTTGCATTGAGGAGCTGATTGGTAACTTGATCCGCACGCGTCACCCAGTTGAGTTCGGGGTTATGCCCGTCTCTATTTATGTAGATCATCTCGTGTCTTCTTTTTCAAGTTCGCCTAGAATCTCTAATGCCATCTTGTTTTGGGCCTTCAGTTCTTCCTTGGTGTAGTTTTCCTTCGTTAACCCTCCCAGCCTTTCTCTGAAAGCAACTATGAACTTCTGATATAGTGGGTCTCGGAAGGTACTATTGAAACCCAATGCATCAAGCTCATCAAATAATTCGCTCAGTACCTTTTTCTCAGCCCCAGTAAGCTCCCCTTTCTGCTGTTTCGATAGTAGCTCATTCCGCTTGTCCAGTTTCTGCTGTGTGTTCTCATCAAGTGCTGTCGGTAAGCCAAAGAGTTCGCTCGTTAAGACACCTTCAACTCCCAATCCCCTAGGATCAACATCGGGTTCTTCAGCAACGATCTTTCCCATTTCATCGCTTCTAAAGATTCGTACCTGCTCTTTAGTCAAGCCTCCGATTACCAGAGGGTCATGAGTATTGAGAATGACTTGAGTGTTTTTCTCATTCTGAACCACCTCATCCAGAAACTCAAGGTAACGCCACTTCCAGATGGGGTTGAGATGCGTATCAGGTTCATCTAGAAGAATAAGTGATTCTTCGTCCTTCGTGAATTTCAACAAACCCAGAACAGTGAGAAGTTGCTGCTCTCCCTCACTTAACTCCTTGAACGTAACACCTCCATCAACGAATTTCTTCTTTACCTTTACCCTTACCTCATCAATCAAATCGGAGATGTATGTACTCTCGAGCGCCTTGAAGAACTCAGTGTTTGTATCATAATAATCCGTCAGCTTTTTCAAGCATTCTCTGTTCTTGATAAACAGAAACAGCTTTGTCTGGGTCTTGTCGCCACGGAAATCAACCGAGACTCGTTCGTTTGAGTAGATTGGCGCTATGGACAAATCCCAAAGCTCTGCCAAAAACTTCCTTACCAAACCGTCCGCTCCAAAGAAGCGGGAATCACCGCGACCTTTCCACCTCGGCTTTCTCAGTACAAATAGGATGGACTCCAAGTCCTCAATGCCTAAAACATCCTTTAAGAACTTTATTGATTTACTCCGGTCACTCTCAAATGAGTAGTAGGCCAGCAAAACAAAATGAGAATGAACAAGTTGTACATAAAACAATCTTCTTAGTTTGTCTATGTTGTGCTTTTTGAAGTCGGGTCTGATGATTTTTTCATAAAACTTGCGTTGATGTTCGTCGAAGTGATCCTTCAAACGGTTGCTTATGCCGGAATAGTATGTGAAGACGTACTTTGGTAAGTACTTGTCCTTGTTCTTGAAAAACATCTGCTTGGTCAAGGTCCTTACAAACTCTCGGATCCATGTATCTACTCCATGAAGCTTTCCTTTCTTCCAGGCCATGAAGAGATATGAACCATCAAGGAATTCAACTTTGACTTTGTAGTCACGACAAAAGTATTCAATCCGGTACTCGAGACCCAAATTCTTTGGAGGCTCTTTCTCTAGATCGAGATATTTGAATATCAACACTAAGGCTTCGAGGAAGTTAGTCTTGCCTGTGGCATTTTGCCCAAGCAAGACCGTTTTCATCTCCCCTTCATTAAGGTCAATGCTGAATTCTCTCAAGTTCTTGAACTTGCGAATATAGACCTTGTCTATTCTCATTTTACGTCCGACAAAGTTAAGAATGATTCTTTTCCTTTTCGGGGTAGTTCTTTTATCACGCCTTTGTCCAACAGCTCCTTGAGCTTTGCATAGAAGGCGTCAATGTCGCCTCTATGCTCTGAAGCTTTCCACAGTTGGTATGAAGACATTGGCTTCCCGCTTTTTTGCAGCAGTCTGTAAATGCTCTTCAATTCGCTCATGATCGCTCTCAACCTTATGGTTTTGGGTGATTCCAGTTTCCGCGTCTTCTCTTCCTTTAAGAATAATTCCCGTTCTTGTCTGATTCTAGCCACCAGAACTTCTGCTGGTTCCTCGTTCAGGCCTTGCGGGACGAGCCTTCCTTCAAACGCCTTTTTCAGAATGCTCTGGCGGAGCGCTTCGGATTGTTGCAGGCTTCCAGTGATGGTTTCTTCTAAGTTGTCACACACGCTCAAACGGGTTTCGATTTCTTGCACGATTTTGTCTTGTACTTCCTTTGGTGGTAAAGGAAGAGGCATCTTTGATACATCCGTTAAGCTCAGGTTGGCCCTGGCAAAGTCTACTTTACTTAGATTGTAGTAGCTCCGAGCGTAATTCGAATTGAGAAAACAACTAACATACTTTCGGTTTACGTCTTCGCCCAGTCTTATCACACAGACTGCTTGATTAATATTTGCAAGCACATCAAGCTCAAATATCGCCGCTCTACCAATCGAAGCCCCGACAATGTTGAGCAACAAATCGCCCCTCTCAAGAATCGAACGTTTTTGCTTTGCGTTGAACTTTTTCTCCAGGTACTTGGGTTGAGATATGTCTAGATGGTTTTCCCTGACGTTCTCGCTGGTGACAAATAGAACCTGAGTTGGGTCATCGACATAGTTTATGCCCTGCCATTTCGGAGAAGCACCTTTTGTAATGAGCTTACTTACCTCCCCTAACTTTACCCACTTCCAATCCTTTGGTAGTTCACCATCTGAAACATCCTTTTCCGTCAACTTCCCTTCAAACGCCCACTTGAGTACGGACTGGCGGTAGACTTTCAGTTGCTGTTGCGCAGTCTTGAGTTGCTCGATGCCGTTCTCCAATTCGCTGAAGAACGCTTCGATTTTCTCGACGATTCGGTGTTGCCCTTGGAGTGGGGGAAGGGAAAGTTTGATTCGAGATAGAATCTGAGCATTAACGTTAGTTTTTAGCCCAGTCTTACCAATCTGGATTTGTTGCCAGTAGTCCATCGACTGAAAAAAGAAACTAACATACTTAGACTCGATGAAGGAGCTCAGAATAATTCGAATCAAGTATGATGCAAAGACAGCACTTTGAGGTACGTTGCTTCTTATCAAGAAGCTCTTCCCCACCGTTCCTCCGGTCCGAGCAAAAACCAGATCATTCTCCTTCAGGAGATACTTGCCAATACTTGAATCGTCAATCTCACAGTATGGTACTCGCTCCCAATTTACTTCATTCCCTTGAATGTCTGTAATTCTTAGATACTTCACCCCGGTATTCTGCTCAGTTGCAGATGCAGTGTACCCATAATGAATTCTGAGGCTGACATCGTTAACGGTAACCTGCGCCCAACCAGCAGGCAAATTATCTATCTCAATGCTCTTGCTCTCCATCTTATGCCGCCAATGCTTCGTTCAGTTCTTGAATGATACCTTCGGTCTTATCGCCGAAGAGCTGCCACATCTTTCCCAGCCCGCCTTCAGCATTGAACGGGCTCAGATCAAAATCATCCTTCTCAATATGAAACGAGGTGGCAACATAGTCCTTGATCATCCGCAGCCATTGCATTTGCTCTTCGGTGAACTTCAGAGCTCCGGCTTGTTTCTTAAACGCCCACGCCTGGAAGTTCTTGTCCACAGTCTTATCGTACGAGGTGAGCGCAGGATCAATGCCGCATACCCGCCGGACCAATGAGACCAGAGCTATCAGTTCATTCTTTGGAGAACCAGTCACCTGTTCCAGTTGCTCGTACGCCCGCCAGACACGCAACGGAGCGAGAGCGGGTTTATCGGTTCGCAAGAGTTCAACCAACTGGCTCACCATCGCATACGTCAGTTCACGCCTGCGGTAGGGCTGGCTGTAGAATATCTGCAGCGCGGTGATCTCGTTCTTGTGCGCCTCAATCCATGCGGCAAAATTCTTCACAAGTCCGGCGGCGTTTTCTTTCGAGTGTTCCTGCCATCCGGCAAACTCCACCGTGTCCGGGTTAACGGCGTCAATAATCTGCTCGTGCGCCTTCCGCACGTTCTCAATAAACGTGTTAAGATCGCCGGTGAATGGCGCAGCGGCCTGCTCGATGAGTGCTGAATGCTGATTGTTGATTGCGGATTGGATTTCATCGGGTGAAGCGCCGGGCTTTTCCTTTTCGACCTTCTCTCTGATTTCCTCCAGCGTGTCGGCGTTGTAGGCGTTCAGCAATTCCTTCACAACCCGTGTGACGGTTTTGCCCTGAGCCTTTTCCGTAAACAGCGCATGTTCCTTTTCGGTGATTTGCTTTTCCAATCGCACCAACCTGTTTGCCAGCGTGGTGAACAGGTCTTCATCCCTTGCGCCAACGGCTACTGCGGCCAGCAAGTCTTTAAGTGGCACGCCGGGTTTGCGCTCCAGCGGACGGCTATCGGTTTTGAGCGACTTGCTCACGCCCACCGCATCGACAATAACGAAATGATCCTTGGTGTATTGCGCAGAGGGCGTTACCTTCTTGAGATCGTCCAGTGAGATGATGCGGGTGCCGCGCCCTTTCATTTGCTCGAAGTAATTGCGGCTCTTCACATCACGCATGAACATAAGACACTCCAGCGGGCGCACATCCGTGCCGGTGGCAATCATGTCCACGGTAACGGCGATGCGTGGATAGTAGTCGTTGCGGAATTGTGCAAGTACGGATTTCGGGTCATCCGCAGTGTAGGTGATCTTCTTGCAGAACTTGTTCTCCTCCGCAAACTCCTCTCGCACAATTTGGATAATGTCGTCGGCGTGGCTGTCGGTCTTGGCAAAGATGAGCGTCTTGGGGACTTCGCTCCTGTGCGGGAACATCTCCGGCAGGCGCTCCTTATACGTGCGGATGATTGCCCTGATCTGGTTCGGGTTGACGACTTCATCATCCAGTTTCTGCGCAGAGTACACAACATCCTCATCCACCTGCTGCCAGCGTTTCTTGCGGGTAAGCTTCTCACGGTAATCCACATACTCGCCCTTCCAGATGGCCGAGCCTTTCCTCGTGATGCTTGTTTCAATCAGGTACGTGTTGAACCCGACATTCACGCCATCGGCAACGGCCTGCTCGTGCGTATACTCGCTCACGATATTCTGGTTGAAGTACCCGAACGTGCGATTGTCCGGGGTGGCTGTCAGGCCAACGAGAAAGGCATCGTAGTAGTCCAGCACTTGTTTCCACAAATTGTAGATGCTGCGATGACATTCGTCGATCACGACAAAGTCGAAGAACTCAATGGGAAGTTTTGCATTGTACACCACCGGCAGTGCGGCCGTGGGTTGCCATTTCTTTTCAGCAGGATTCTCCTCCTCCGCTGATTCTTCAAGCTCTTTGTCCTGCAGAATGGAATACAGTCTCTGGATCGTGCTGATGCAGACCTGGGAATCGGTTGCGACGTAGCTGGATCTCAGCCGTTGCACATTGTACAGTTCGGTGAACTTGCGGTTATCGTCGCTTGGCATGTACGCCATGAACTCTTGCTCGGCCTGCTCGCCAAGGTTCTTCGTGTCCACGAGAAACAAAATGCGCTTCGCTCCGGCGAACTTCAGCAGCCGGTAGATGAATGTGATTGCTGTGTAGGTCTTGCCTGAGCCGGTTGCCATCTGAAGCAAGGCCTTCGGGCGGTTCTGCTTGAACGAAACGTCGAGTTGGTTGATGGCTCTGATTTGACATTCACGCAAGCCTTGAGTTTGCAGTACAGGCAACTCATTCACTTTGCCCCGGAGAGACTTCGGCTGCTTCAGCCATTCACGAAATGTCTCCGGCTTGTGGAAGGTGAAGACGGGTCGAGAACGGGGCTTGGGGTCACGATAGTCTGTAAAGCGGGTTAGCTCGCCGGTGCTTTCGTAGACAAACGGGAGCGGTTCGTTCTTGAGGAACTTGAGTTTGCTCTGTGCGTATTCGGAAGATTGTTCTTCATGGACAGTGAGCTTTACCCCCTCCTCTGCGCGTTTGGCTTCGATAACTCCAACGGGCTTCTTATCAACGAAGAGGATATAATCGGCGGGGCCAACATCTGTTATATACTCCCGTACCGCAACGCCAACACCGGCGGAGAGGTTGATCTCCGTCTTTTTCTGAACTGCCCAACCGCAAGCGGTCAATTGCCTGTCGATGTTGTCACGGGCTATTTGTTCAGCGTTTTGGTTGACCATGTCTGCCGGGGCGTTGAGGACAAAGAAAAACCCACATGGGACGGGATTGTGTGGCAGCAGCGTCTACATGCGGGTGTTTGAGATTCGAACGGTCTATGGGTTGGTGGACTATGGCTTTCGGCACTTTCCTCCTGCAACACAGAGATAAATTACGAACTTGGCGCGGAAAAGCAAGGGGAAAACTCCCCCATTACCCCACTACTCCATCTGTCCACCTATCCATTTATCCATCTATCTTACTCCACCACTCCATCACTCCATTCCTCCATCTATCCTGCTCTGTTCCAACCGCGCAAACCCCAGCAACTTCCAATATGGCGGTGTGTAACCGTTCAGTTTCCGGAACTCCTGGGCCATTTCTCTTGTCGCTACGGTAACAGCGTCATGGCGCGCATTGAAGCTTTTGTGCTTAAGTGCAGCCGTGGCGTTCATTCCTTCGGGAACAGGACCAACCACACCAAAGAGATTCAACAGAACACTATACCCCTTGGCAATACGGGCAAAGGGTAGCATGTACCAATCATACGATAGCTCTTTTCCACGTTCCGCTTCCTCCAGCATGGCATCAATCACTGCGTTGTCTACATGGTCTTTGTACAACGTCGCCGGATCACGCCACTCGGCAACCACGCACAGTTGCGGATCGTACTCCAGATCCGCCGGCTCCTGCGTCTCAAAGTGTTTTACACCGAATGCACCAAGCCAGGATGCAACACCGGACGACGAGATGGTGGAAAGTCCCATCCACAAGGTCACTCCCGATTTTCTATATGCCGCTGAGGCAACCTCGGAACAGAAATATGCAGATGAGTCATTGAAGTCCATGGCAAAGTCGTACGGAATATGTCGCGTGCGGGCTTCCGCCAAAACCAATGCCGCCGCCTTGTGCGGCAACAGTGGATCGGATTGCAGTTCAGGAAGATCGGAACGGAGTCGCAGTACCATGACACGGAGTTTTGTGTCATGCAAATACTCGTCGAGCGTTGCAATAGCAACTCCCTTTTCGATATGCGATTCGATGATCGATATCTGTCCGGAAACGGAGTCAACATGAAGCAAAGCGACATGCGAGAAGTTGCCCGGGTAATCGTTGCCGCGTGAAATCAAGGCCGATGTTGGTGCGCCACCCCGTGAGACCAGAATATCTCCACTACGCACTTCAATCCCAAGCATAGTTGCCTTGGGCGTCGATGATGGCTCATCAACGCAACGGATTCCAGCCGGGAATTCCTTTGTCTGCAGCATCACTTCCTCAAGCGCTGCCCTATTTCCATAGAGCAAACGATACATCCGGTCGCGCACAAACTGCGCCTTCATGTCCCATTGTTCCGATTGTTTCTTGATTGCTGTCCGGAGGTCCACCACGGCTCTGGTGTATTCCGGCAAACGGTCAGGACAAGCTCCGACGTATGGAGCGAGGGAAAACACCTCTTGCTCGATCATGTCAAAGAGGGAATCTTCGGCAGGCAATGGTTGATGAGTCAGTGTTGCAATGAAGAGACTGCAGCGTGTCAGGCCGGTGTTCAGACTCTCCGCCAACTGGCTGCAGCCCGATGCACGTGCATCGGCAAATCGCCTTTCAAGCGCTTCCCACCGTTCGTCCTGGTTCCAAATGAACGGGCGCCGACTTGCCTTCTGTGGCGCAGGTTGCTCTGAATCAGGAATACTGAGGAGGAAAAAGAGAAGAGTAACAACAGAGAGTGCGAAAACGAAGAACTTTATGAGGCGGGAACGTTTCACATCCTGAACATCCAATTATCCAACATTCCAATTACCTATCAACTGTCTATCCAATCATCTATTCCATCCATCCAACTATCCAATTTATCCATCTCTCCATCAATCCCACTTTGCCTCATCCTTGCTACCCCTTCACGCTGCCGAGCGTCAACCCTGAAACAAGGTACTTGCTGAGTGCAAGGAACAACACGACAACCGGAATTGCCACAATGAGCGACGACGCGCCGTACAGTCCCCACTCCGTTGACATGTTGTATTCACACGACTTGAGGCCGAGAGGCAGAGTCCAGAGATCCGAGTCTTGGAGAATCTGCGCGGCAACGAGATATTCCGACCATGCCGTCATGAATGAGAAGAGTGCCGTGATAACCAGCGCCGGCGCTGCAAGTGGCAAGATGATCATATAAAAAGCCTGGAACTGATTGCAGCCATCGATGCGTGCCGCCTCTTCGAGAGTGTACGGAATCGTATCGTAATATCCCTTCATCGTCCAGATGGTGAAGGGCAACGCTGTGGCGGCATAGATCACAATAACGCCAAGATATGTATTGATCAATCCGAGCTTGATGAGCATGATGTACAACGGCAACAGCAACATCGTTGCAGGAAACATTTGCGTGGTCAACAAACTGAGCAGACCGATCTTCTTTCCGATGAAATTGAAACGTGAAAACGCATAACCTGTTGTGGAAGCAAGAGCAACACCCGTCAATGTCACGACAAACGATACAAACAAGCTGTTGCGCATCCAGACGAGGAAAGGTCGGTCTGTGAAGAGTGTGATGTATGCCTGCAGGGTTGCATTGTCAGGAATGATTTCAAGTGACGTGGAAAGCAACCGGTCTGCCGGTCGGAGAGAAATGGTCAGGACTTGCGACACAGGATACAGGGCAATGACCGAGAAGATCACCAGCGTGAGATACGAGAAGAAGAGCCGAAGAGCGCGTTTGGAAATCATTGGTAGAACGGATTATTGGATATATGGATAGTTGGATAAGTGGATTATTGGATATGTGGATAATTGGATGAATGAGCTATCACGAGTCAGTGTTTTCTTGATCTATATCGTAACCGACCGTCTCTTCGGAAATTCTATCGACCCATGAACCATCACGTTTCTTCTGTTCCAAACTTCTGACCAGTCCCCAGAGCTTATTTTCTACTTCATAGTGAACAGTGTCAATTTCTTCGAACTGATCGTCAGAGAATTGCCCTGCTTCATGAAGAGAAATGCACCGCGAAAGAGTTTCCGAGAGTGAGCCAAGAGCAATGTAGAGATGCTGAATGTATTCGTTGATTGAACGTCTGCTATACCCTTCGGCGATATTAGCCGAAACAGATTGTGACGCATCTGCAACCTGCGATCTAATCTTGAAGTCAAGCTTCGCCTCACCCAACACCCGCCAGACGATCTGGTAAAGCTCAATCGCTTTCTGCCAGACTTCCAGTTTCATGTAGCCCCGATTAACACTACGTCGCTTCGAGTATGTCTTCATCTAAATTTCCATCAATCCATTTATCCACTTTTAGTACGCTGCCTCTGTTGCTTTCGTCTTTCTCATGAACGTCAGACTGAACACCAACAGGATAGCAAAGATCACCATAGATAATGCCGCAGCGTAGCCATACCGATACAAATTGAACGCCGCTTTGTAGACAAACGATACAAGGATATGGGTTTGGTCGGATGGCTCGCCTGCATTGGAGACAAGCCAGACGATGTTGAGGTTATTGAATGTCCAGACAGTGCCCAGCGTAATCGCGGGAATCATCACCGGACGGATAAGCGGAAGGGTAATGTTCCAGAGTTTGTGATGCCACGATGCACCGTCGATATCAGCCGCCTCGTACAACTCATGCGGTATGCTCTGTAATGCGCCAAGCGCAATCACCATCATGAAGGGAAATCCCAGCCAGACGTTGGTGATGATGCATGCGATGAATGCCTCCGTCGGACTCTTCAGCCATTCCACCATCGGAAGATTCAGGTACTTGTTGAGGATGATGTTGATCGATCCATACTCATAGTTGAACATGCCACGCCAGGTGAGTGCAACGATATACTGTGGTACGGCCCAGGGAAGTATCAGCAGCGTCCGGAAGATTGGTTTGCCCTTGATGTCCTTTTGATTCAAAATCAATGCGAGGAACACTCCGATAACAACATGGAAGAACACGTTCACAATAGTCCAGATAATCGTCTTCAGAAAGATCACATAAAAATCCGGCTGGGTCGGCTCCGTGAAAACCTTGATGTACTGCTGCGGTCCGATGATCTGCCAGTCCTTGATGTGGCGAAGGTTCATGTTCGAGAACGAGATAATAACGTTATACACGAACGGATAAAACACCACAGCCACCAGAATCAAGAATGCCGGCAGAACGAGGAAACCGATAAAGAATTTATGTTCGATGCGTTTCATAAAACGAGTTTGTGGAGTTCATGGAGTCTGTGGAGTTCATAGAGTTATGAAGCGCGTGGTTGATTCACAACTCCATAAACTCCAAAGACTCTACAAACTCTATAGACTTATTTTCCTACTCATTCATTTCCAATATCTTCCTCAGCGCCAGTGCCTGCATCTCTTTCGCTGCCTGTTCTGGAGTCTTTGCTCCACCAAGAACGGCCTGGTAGCTCGGTCGCATCGCATCCCAGATGGCACGCAGCTCGGGAACAACGGGCATCGTCCTCCCCCGCTCGATCTGGATGGCAGAGTTACGGAGGATGTCGTCATTCTGCACAAAGTCCGACATGACGGCAGCCTTTCGGGTTGGCATGGTGTTGAGTTCTCTCGCCGTTTGCAATTGCACCTCAGGCTCCATCAGGAATTTCAGCAACTTCACCACCGCCGGCATCTTATCTTTCGTCACGTTCCGGTTAATAGAATACCCTTTGGGTGAAATCATTGGCGCACACCAGAGTCCGGTGCTTAGAATCTTCGGCAGCGGGGCGACACCGATATTGATTCCGGCTTTCTTGTAGCCCGCCCAAGACCAGTCACCGTTGATAATCATGGCACTCTTGCCGTCCTTGAACAACGCATCGGCGACATTGTAGTCCGCCTCTCCGGGGACGATCTTGTACCGGTCCCGCAAATCCCGGATGAACTTCAATCCGTCAATCGTTCCTGCACCATCCAGCGTCGGCACGCCCTCATCCGTCATCACCCATCCGCCAAAACCCGTCATGAATGGGATAAAGAAAAAGGGTTCGGTGTAATTCCACGCCAGTCCGTACACATCCGCCCTGCCATCGCCATCGTGGTCGGCAGTGATTTTCATTCCCAACGCAATCAGTTCTTCGTCCGTCTGAGGCGGCGTGGTGACAAGATCTTTATTGTAGATGAGTGTAAGGTGGTTCCCAAGTTTATCCGCCATCTGATAAAGATGACCGCGGTAGTACGTCAGTCCTTGAGGAATGAACGAATCGAGAAACTCTTTCTCAAACAGCTCTTCCATTGGCGTGATAATTCCCATAACCTCGAAGGGACCGACCTGATCCGAGGGGCCATAGACGAGATCGGGGCCTTGCCCTGCAATTGCTGCGATGATGAAGCCGGAACGCAGTTCCTCTGTCTCTTTGTATATCTGCTCGACTCGTACCCCGGGATTGGCCGCCATGAATTGCGTGAGCTGTTCTTCGAGAATCACGCGCTCATCCACCCGCATCTGATGCCAGATAACAATGCGGTTGGGATCCTGATCGCGCTGACAACCCGACGCCAGAATCGAGAAGGTGATACAGAGTATGAGCGGGAGATGTCTCATGTCAAAATTCAAATATCATTGCCTGCCCCGGAGCCAGCGAGGCCACCAGGTGATGATTCTTCACCTTGGGTTTCTTGCCGCCGAGGAGATCAACGAGTTGCTTTCTCTTGGTGTCGACATGTACACTGGTTGTGTGTGCTCCATGATAGTCGGTGTTGGTCACAATAGCAATACGCTTTTTGCCACCGGTGCGTGCGAACGCGAGTATGTGGGGGTTCGGGTCGTGCAGTACGATAAATGTCCGCGGGTCGGGGTTCGTTACCAATTCCTTGTGCTTCCGACGAACCTTTGCCACTCGCGTTATCCAACGACTGAATTGTTTCTTGTTCAGCCAGTTGTAACCATATTCACTGAACAACGGCAGCTTCTCCGACGGTAAATGCCGCAACTGCTCCACGGTAAAATCCAAACCGGTGTTGATCGGGTATTCTTCCGCAAGTTCAAAACCCGAGTGAAGAAAGGGAACTCCAGGAACAAAGTTGTTGATGACCCACGTCCACATGGCGTATGCAAGCCCGCCGTGACGCGACGCTGCACGGGGAGTATTGTGGTTCTCGGGTGTTGCAAAGAATGGAATCGGGAAACCTTCATGCTGAAATCGATTGAAGAGGTTTTTCATTCTTGCCGGATGATGTTCGTCGATCCACAGAAATCCAAATACCGCGTTGTATCCTTCCTCCCTGCTCTTCTGTGAGATCGAGAAATTCTCGTCCCAGAAGGCGAAGTCCGGATCAATCGCTCGCGCGGTTTTTACCATCTCGGCCTTCAGTTGCATCGGCAATGCGTGTCCCATATCGATCATCACGCCGTCGATACAGAATTCACGCTGATAGTACGGGATGATGCCAATGATGCGGTCCCACAATGGACGGTTGATGTTTTCTTCGCGTGCAAGCCGACCGTCATACATCCTGATGGTGTTGTACGCGATGTAGTTGAACTCCGGATGGTCGTACATGCGCAGGTAGGTGACGTCACCCCACGGCGGCTGGTTGTCATCCGGCGGCCAGTCTGCAAATGCGCCCGGAATTTTTACCCGCTGATGATCCGGTCGCACTCCGATGTATCGGCCTTCCTCTTTGAACACCGCCTCCGCTTGCGGCGGTACGGTAAACATGTCCCGGTAGACATGATGTGGAGGAATGAGATGATCAAAACGATGCTCGTTCACAGCCCGATGAATATGATCAAGTTCTTCGCGTGTGAATATCGGAGAACCATAGCGGTGTTCGTCAGGATGGTGTGGGTCCCGCAGATGAATTTCTTCTCGGATCCAGTAAAACCATTCCGGATGTTCCTTCACCCAATCCGCATCCTTGGCCGCGGTTCTGAAGACGAACTCCGCCACAACGCGCAGTCCCATCCGGTGAGCAGCTTCGACAAACGCCTTGAATTCCGTACGTGCATCAAGTCCGAGAATCGGCTCCGCCTGGTTCTCGTCCAGTTCGTATGCATTGCGAATCGCATATGGAGAGCCCAGTGTTCCCTTGTTTCCATCATGACCGATGGAAGTAATGGGGAGGAGATGTACCGTGTTCGCACCGAGCCGCTTGATGTATGGCAGCATCGCAATAGCTTTAAGAAACGTCCCTGTCTCACGGAAGCCTTCACTATTCGCGGGAAGGTCCAGCTTGCCATTGCCGTTGTGGTCGAATGCCGCCGTAGTGCGGACGAACATGTTGTAAATGACTGCGTCCTTGGTCCATTCGCCGCTGGTGGGCTTGGCCTTCTTGCGATCCGGGGTTGCGGCTCGTGCTTTCTTCAGTGCGCCGAGATAAAACGCAAACGGATCGACCTTCACTCTCTTTGGCGTGCCCCTGTCGGTTATCCACAACGACGGAACACTGTAATTGAATTTCCTGCGTTTGAGTTCTTTCTGCTTTTGCTTGAGCGTCTTCTCAAGAAGTTCAAGTGCGTTACCGGAATAGCGTTTCATTGTCCGAAGATATCCGTGATGGTGATGATGGAGTCTGATTTCTTTAAAGGGGTGAATGACCTGTTGCGTCCGGCAAATTCTTCACCCGGTATCCATTGACCGCTTGTACCGCTGTTGGAGTATTTGTATAGTGCTTCCACGCCTACCGGGATTTCCGTTTGTAACGTCCAGAAACCGTCACCCGTTTTCTCATCGCCATTGGTTCCGTCATCGTACATGCGCACGAGATTCGGAGTCCACTGCCCAAGCTGCGGAAGACTGCCGACGATGTAGACAGCAACCGGGACATTCTCTCGTGAGGCATCACAGACAAAGCGAACGGGCTGCATTTCCTCTTTGCTGCGGGCCATTGTTCCTTGTCCCGCTTCGACCTTCGATCCCTTCATCAATATCGGCTCGAAGCCCGGCGAAGTGATTGACGCTCCGGCAAGCCGTGCAAATTTGTACATGTTCTCCAGATGAATCCTGAACGCAACATCGAATGGCTCATCGCCCGCAGGCGCACTTTGATCGTTACCATACCACCAGAACCAATCAGAGCCCTCAGCGGCATACATTGCCTCCCACGTCATGTAGGTATTCCAGGCTTTCGTTCCTTGTTTCGGTGGGTTGGCATTCGGGTCGGGCTGCTTCAGTCCCGATTTCTCAAGATCCTGACGGGCACGCAGGAGATACTCCCACGCCTTGTTCTCTTCCTGCTCTCCGATCCACGTATCATAATTGCCGTTGATCCACGAGCCGGGCCAGAGTGACGTCATCCCGGGAAGCTGATTGATGGGATGAGGTTGAATATCACGATTGGGATTGCCATTCAGATATTCGGTGGTCGTTGTGGTGATGATCTGCCGTGTTGAGTACAGGTTGCTAAGTTTTCTATAAAAAGCGTTCAGGAATTCCTTGCCATCAATGTCCTGCCTGTACCATTCCCATGCGTTCTCGCCGTCGAGAATCACCGTGATGAGAACATCCTCCTGGTCTGACTTCGGAGCGAATGACAAAATCGTTCTGATAAAATCCTCTGCTGCATCCTCCCCCTTGAAGTTCTGGTACTTGAATCCGATACGATCTGAAAGTTCTGTATCACGGAAAACCAGCGCCATTGACACATCACTTCCGCCACGATCGGTACCGGCGGGGAATCTGTACGCCGTGGTGTTGTGTTGGTTCTTCGGCTCGGAGCGCGTCAATACTTTCACATCGCTTGCAGTCCAGAGAATTCCGTTGCGACGGAGAATATTCAACACCGGCTGTGCAACCGATCCTTCACCCGGCCACATGCCTGTCGGAGCGACACCAAACACTTCCTTGTACATCTTCACCGCGCGGGCAACCTGAGCCTCGGCATCCTGTGGGTACGAATAACGGGACGGCAATGCATCCCGTGGCTGGCAGATCTTTGCAAGATCGGAATCATAAATCAACGGCAGGATCGGGTGATAGTATGGTGTGGTGATAACTTCAACCTGGCCGCGCTGCTTCTCCGGCGAATAGAGCAGTTGCTTGTGAATGAGAATAACGTTCGCCATTACTTTGTATGCTTCTGCAACAATACGATTGCAGTCGTCCTCGGAAATAGTCTTCCTCAAGAAGAACGTATTATCGGATCGGAGTTCGAGATAGTCACTCAGGTCGCATACCGTCCCGTCGGCGAGCGTTACCGGTCCCCGAAAGAAATCAGGGTCGAATTGTGCGAGATAGAACCAGAACTTGATCTCTCGCATCTCTTGTTCGGTGAATATATCACCCGTACTCTCCTTACCTGCTTCCAGTTTCCTCTTGAGGGCAGCGTATTGCGGAAACCGTTCGATCATCACTTCGCTGATACCGAATGCATTCCAGATATTCTTGTAGAGATGCGCCTTGTCCTTCTCATCAAAGTCCTTCGTGTGCTTCAATGTGAGATCAATCCACGGATCCGTCTTTCCTCCCCATTTCTTCATCAATCCCTTTGCATCAACGCGGTTCTTCTTCACGTTGACAAACGGTTTCATGCGATTCACATAATACTCACGGAGCTGATGCAGCAAGGACGAGGTGAGATTGATGTTGCAGTGAACGTCAGGATAGTTCTTCAACATCGCAGCCATGTCATAGTAATCCTTGGTTGCGTGTGTACGAACCCACGGGCCTTGAAGCTGGTCGGTTTCGGGATTCACATATAACGGCTGGTGCTGGTGCCAGATGATGTTGAGATAGACCGGCTTGGTTCCAGCAACGACGGGATAGCTGTCCGAAGGATTCGACCTTGGCGCTTCCGGCTTGTCGGTCAGCAGAACCCGTCCATCCTCAGAAAGAACGAAGATCGAGTTCTTGCCTGATTTATTATAGTTTTCGATAAGAGCGGAGTTACCGGGATCATTCTCGTATCGTTCACCATCGACCACAAATTTGTACTGATACACGCCGGGCGTCAGCTTCTTTACAACAGTCCATAGATCGGCCCCTTCCTTCGCCATCGGCAGTTCATCCTTTGACCACCCATTGAAATCGCCGACAAGCGACACCGACCTGGCTTCAGCGTCAGAATAGACAAACCTGATTCCGTCACCAACATGTTGAGGTTGTGCGAAACAATACGATACCGCCAGGAAAAGCGCCAGCCCGGTGAGTGTCCTCATTTCATCAAAACCAGTTTTCTGGTTTCAGTATACTCGCCTGCACTCAGCCGGTAGAGATACACGCCGCTCGCCAATCCTCGCGCATCGAATGACCGTTGATGTGTCCCTGCGGGAAGGTCCTCATTCACCAGTGTTGCCACCTCGCGTCCCAGCACGTCGAACACTCGTAGGGACGTATGGCCATACGTCCTTACATCAAAACGTATCACGGTCTGTGGGTTGAACGGGTTCGGATAATTTTGAAAGAGTGCAAACTCCGTCGGCAACTGTTGATCCGGCGGTGTCACATCGAGAAGGACGCTATCCGGCACATTGGAGTACACACGCGCCGTGTATGCGGGCAGCGTGATGCTCGGAATGGTCGTCCCCGGCGCTACAAAGATGCCCTGATCAAAGACATCATACCAATTTCCCGCGGCAAGCCAGGGAACGTTGGTGACAGTCTGTTGTGCCGTGCTGAGGTTGGCAATTGCCATGATTTTTGCGCCCGATGTTGAGTCCTCGAATCCCCACACGAGAGTCTTCTCCGTGTTGTAGCGGAAGAGTTTGCGAAGCGCGCCATTGAAGAGCGCCGGATTATACTTACGCTGACGAATCAACGATTGGTAATACGCAAAGTGCTCCTGACCGCGTACGGTCGGGTAGAGATTCCACTCAACGGGACGGTAACTCAACTTCTGTCCATCACTCGTCCAGCCACGCGGTGCACTGAATTCCATTCCTTCCCAGAGCATCGGAATCCCGAGCGAGGTAAACATGAACGTCGCATACAGTTTGTCGCGGAGGATGGCTTCATTCAACGGAACACTTTGGAACATCGTCATCTCGTAGATCAACGACTGCTCATCGTGCGTGACATTGGCGTTGACAGGTTCAGTTCTGTCTGCATAGCGATTGGGGAGCGCGGGCGTGTCATTACTTCCATACGCACCGAGATCGAGGATCAGGTTATCGAAATCGAGCAACGGTGTATTCCTGAACCGCGCTTCGTCGAATATCTCATCACGGAAACTGTCATGCCAGCCACCGGTGATTCCGCTGTGGTATACGAGAGCAGGGCTTTCGGGGAGGTGCTCTGCGATTTGATATACCTCTCCGTTATATTCCTGCGCTACCCTGTTCGACCATCCAAGAATCCCGACTGTCGGTTCGGCGATATTCCAGCCGATTCCTTGTGTGTAATCATACCGGAAACCATCAACGCGATATTCTTCAATCCACATCTTCAATGATTCAAAGATCATTTCCTGGGTCTCTACAGTCCAGTGGTCTATATCTCTGAAGAAACACAATTGATCCTCGTTGTAGCGCAAGTCGTTACAGAGTTTGAAATAGGGATTCGTTGCTTCGTTGGGTTGCATCTGCCAAAGGGGACTGGGATCGTTGAGATGATTGAAGACAACGTCGAGAATGACCGCGATACCGCGAGCGTGGGCGGAATCCACGAGAGCTTTGAATTCTCTCGGTGTTCCGAACGCGGGTTCGATGGCAAAGTAGTGACTCAGATCGTATCCCCACGAATGGCCTGAAAGTCCGATCAAGCCGTAATCATTAATCGGCATCAGCTCAATCGCGTTCACGCCGAGCGAATCAAGATACGGCAACAGTGTTGCCAGCTCGGGGAAACCGGCCTGACCCGCCGGCATGCCGTAATATCCTCCGGCGAACTCCCCGACGTGCATCTCATAGACAACAAGCTTGTTGAGCGGAGGGCGTTGATAGTTGGTCGTTTGCCACACATAATCATCAGCGGTGAGTCCCTCCGGACCAACGGTGAATCGTGAACCGTACGTACCGCTATACCTTCCCCACGGATCATTGATCATCGTACCGCTCGATGTTTGATACTGGTACTCATACGTTCCGGGAGTAAGCTTCACATTCATCCACCAATCATCCGAAGAGGTATTCTTCCTCATGAACGTGGCTGGGGCATTCGCCACGGGCTGTCCCGCCGGAGCAATCCGGAGAATAACAAACGACGATCCCCCAACCCGCAGTCTGAATGTCGTCGAATCATTCGAAGTGACGGATGGGAGTGTGACGCCGTGTTGTGCGTATCCGGGCAACGGAAGTATGGGCGAACTGCCGGTCGAGCTTACAAAGTTTACCGTGTCGGCATTTGCTCCTGCATTCAGAATGATGGTATGACTCCCGTCTACGAGAGGCGCCGGAGGAACGAAGGCCAACAACTTCGTGGCAAAGTCATAGTGTGTACCGATATTGGAATACACTGTTCCGTCAATCGACACCGACAAAGCAGCGGTATCAAACGCCGTCCCGACTTTGGGGAAGATGTAGGCACTGATTGTTGGAAGATTCGTATTGACGACCCCGGAACGTTGGTTGGGAAGGAAATGATAAATCGTCGGATCCTTCACATAGATGAAGGTGTTGCTGTTGTCATTCAAGTTCACGTGGTGGTTCAGCGGGTCGTTCGGCCACGGACTTGCACCCGGGAAGAAGAACTTGTACTGCCACGCACCGGGAACGGTCGGAACGGGATTTCCACCAACGCGTAATCTCGCCGTCCGTGTCCACAGGCCTCCACCGGCATTCGTCATTGGCCATGCTGCGTTATTCCATGTGTTGAATTCACCGGGAACAGAAGCGCTGGCAACGCCGCTGTTCTGGTAACGGAACGTCACATCAACACTATCCTGAGCCAGGGCAACCACACCAACAAGCGCCAGTGCAACAAGAAAACAAATTCGCTTCTTCATTCTGAATCTCCTCCTATACATACTACGCCTGCTTTGGCTGGAACTGAAATGATCAGTGATTTTCTTTTGTATGTCTGTATTTTCTGATTCGTCGGCCACACTTGCTCCCAACTCCGCAGTTCGTCCGCTGTATTAAGGGGAAGCGCAACCTCTTTCGCAACTGTGTCGTTGTTGATGACCACCACCCCGATTTCTGTTCCGTACGTTCTGGCAAAGGCATAGATCCGCTGCGTGTCATCAACAAGGATACTCTGGAATTCCCCACGTCTCAAACACGCGTATTGATTTCTCATACGTGCCAATTGTTGCATCGTCGTCAGCATTGTTTTGTTCTGCTTCATCTCATCCCACACCATTGTACCGCGACACTCCGGGTCTTTTCCACCCGTCATACCCAACTCGTCGCCGTAGTACACCATCGGAGCACCGACATACGTCATCTGAAACAACCACGCGAGGTGTGTCGTTTGTTCGTCCTGTTTGCAAAGAGTAAGAAACCGCTCCGTATCATGACTGCCAAGCAGGTTCTGCAGGGCATAGTTGACATCAACGGTGTAATCTGAGCGCTGCCGACTGAGTCGTTCGTCGAATTCACTCACCGCAATACTCTCTTCTGCAAAAAACTTCACGCACGCATCTCTGAACCGGTAGTTCATTACCGCATCGAACTGGTCACCGCGGAGCCACGAACCGGCGTCATCCCATATCTCACCGACGATATACGCTTCGGGGTTGATGGACTTCACCAGACTTCTCCATTCCTCCCAAAACTCGTGGGAGATTTCGTTCGGCACATCAAGTCGCCACCCATCAATGCCAAAGCTCATCCATTTGCGTGTCACATCGAACAGGTACTTCCGCACCTCCGGGTTGGCTGTCATGAGCTTGGGCAGACTGCCGTAGTTCCACCAGCAATCATAGTTCGGCTTGGAAACCGGCCCGACCGGAAAGCTGTGGAAGTTATACCACTCTTTGTACTTCGATGCGGCTCCATTCTTCTTCACGTCAGCGAAAGCGAAGAACCCGACGCCGGTGTGATTGAATACTCCATCCAGAATAATCCGGATGTTGCGCGCATGACACGAGTCCACAAGACGGCGGAACGTCGACTCATCCCCGAAGTGTGGATCAATCCGCATGTAGTCCACGGTTTGATATTTATGATTGCTGTTGGATTCGAATATCGGATTGAGATAGAGCGCATTGACGCCGAGCGAAGCGATGTAATCGAGCCGGTCGATAATTCCTTGAAGATCGCCACCAAAGTAGTTGCGCGTTGTCGGTATGCCGCCCCATTGTTCGGCATCCTTCGGATCATTGGATGGATCACCGTTGGCAAAACGTTCGGGAAAGATCTGATAGAAGACTGCATCCTTCACCCATGCAGGAACGATGTGAACTTGTTCTGACAAACGGGTAGCTGCCGCTGTGGGCATACTCAGCGAGACAATAAGAATTGCAACGATGGAAGCAATGAGTCGGAACCCACGCAGTATATCCTGATGAGACGAACCATGCAGCATGAGATTTGTGTTGGCGGATGAGAAGCACGCAACAACCACCGAAAGGTAGTGCGTGACGGCTGATGTTGCTGTCGTTATGATACAGAAAACCGTCAGGAAAAGCAATGAATACGGCACTTGTAACGCGCTCGAAGAACCACCTTGCGTTTGAATTCATGCGTGAAGATTGTATATTGACCGAAACGCATCTGATGGAACAAGGATTGGAACAAGCGCTGCAACACCTGCACCGATTCTGCACTCCACAACGTGAAACATCATACACAAATGCCTCAGGCCACACTCACCCCCACGCGTCGCCGCATCTTTTTCTGCCTGATTCTCCTGATCCCCTTCGTTGTGATACTATCGGCAGAGGCGATCTTGAGATTGATTGAGTATGGCGGTAACCTCGACTTGGTGGTGAGAACAGATTTCGGCGGACGAGAGTACTACCGCATCAACCGTACAGTAGGGAGAAGATACTTCGCGCATTCGGTGACTGGAATACCGGAGCCGGCCGAGGATGTTTTCGAGATCCACAAGCGCAAGAACACAATCCGGATATTCTGTCTTGGCGAATCCACAATGGCCGGGTTCCCGTACGAATTCCACGCGACCGTTCCATCGTTCCTGAAAGACCGCCTTGATTCACTCCTCCCGGATCACCATCTCGAAATTATCAACGTCGGGCTTGCGGCTGTGGGAAGTTTCGTGGTCAAAGACTTTGTCGATGAACTCGCACAATACCAACCCGACCTGTATGTCATCTACATGGGACACAACGAGTTCTATGGAGCCTTTGGTGTCGGTTCGTCGGTTGGTGTGAGCGGTGGCGCTTGGATGAACCGCCTGCATTTGGCGCTGCTGCAATTCAAAACATATCAGGCGATGCGCGACCTGCTGGCTTCTCTCTCTCCAACCGCAATTTCACCTGAGAAAAGTCGAGGCACACTTATGAGCCAGATGGTCGGTGAACAGATTATTCCCTACCACGGTGACGTGTACAACCGAAGTAGGGAGATATTCAAGGAAAATCTCGAGCGCATTATCGCTTCGACGCGTGAACAGAATGTCCCCATCATCTTTACCAGCCTCGTAAGCAACCTGAAAGACCAGAAACCATTCGCCCCAATCTTTGCTGAGGCGACATCCGACAGCAGCCGGGCTCATTGCCAAAGTCTTCTGACTCAGAGCGAGAGTTTGCTTGAGTCGGGGAACGCGAGTACGGCTGAGCAGAAAAGCCTCACGGCTCTCGCACTTGACTGCACGTATGCTGCGACGCATTTTATGCTCGGCAGAATTTCTCTTGCACTCCAAGATTTCGGCACAGCGCGTGAGCAATTTGTCATGGCGAAGGATTTCGATGCCCTTCGTTTTCGAGCATCGACGGAATTCGAGAATGACCTGATTGCCGTTTGCAAGGCGAATGGCGTTCCGGTGGCAAGAGCAGACTCCGCTTTTCTACACGCCTCTCCTGACGGTATCGTCGGGACGAACCTGATCCTTGAACACCTTCACCCGAATATCGACGGTTACTTCTTGATGGCCAAGACCATTGCAAACACTATACGACATTCCCACCTCGTCACAAAAGTTTCGTGGCACGACGATGCGGCAGAATCGGACAGTGTATTAATGGAACATTCGATGGTTTCGGAGTTCGATAAAATTCTCGGGAGAATCAAGATTGACTTACTCATGCAACGCTGGCCATTCACGGAAAAGACCGGAGAAGAGCGATTCACACCCAATGGTCCAGCCGAAGAGCTGGTCTACCGGTACGTTCGTGGAAACATTGCGTGGTCGGATGCACGCTACGCGTTAGCGGACTATTACGCAGGCATCAAGCGCTACGACCTTGCGCGCAAGGAATGCCTCGCCGTGTCGAAGGTACTGTTCTTCTCGTACCAGCCACTCCTTCGGGTAGCGGATTATTTTCGCGATGAAGGAAAGAATGATGATGCAAAGCGGGCATACGAACAATGCTTGCACGTGGAAGAGAACCCCTTCGCCCGCATGAAGCTCGCAATTATGTTCCTGGAAGAGGAACGCCCCGTTGAAGCAGAACAGGAAATTCGTCGGGCATTCGATGCTGCACAACGCGGCCATCATAAACTCTCCGTCTCTGCTTCATCGTCTGCGCGTTATCTCCTCGGCGTAGTACTTGCGCAGCAGAACAAATACCGGGAAGCGAGGGAAAGTCTTCAGCATTCCCTCACCCTTCAACCCGATCACCGCGAGGCTGCCGAACTCCTTCAGCAACTCCAGGGCATGGGCCCACAATAACTGCGTTGCATTTCCATCCAAACATCCTATATTGCTCAGGCCTCAAGTTTTCAGGAATAACATCTGTGCGACAGCCATTTCCATGAAGTCAACCCGCAAGTTACCTGAGCGACAGTCTCCGGCACAATTGTCGGCGACGCGACGCCGTGTATTTCTCGTTGTCACACTTGTCACACCGGTGGTGTTCTTCCTTCTGCTTGAAGTGGCATTGCGCATCGTCGGGTACGGTCCCGACCTGTCGCTCTTCACGACGGAAGTTCTTGCTGGAAAAACATACACCGTTATGAACGCCGATGTGAAAAATCGCTACTTCTCCAGTGTCACGTTCAATCCCAGCACTTCTCCGGATTATTTTCTCACGCCAAAACCCACAGGAACCTTTCGCATCTTTTGTCTCGGCGGATCGACCACCGTCGGCTACCCCTACTGGTACAATGGTTCGTTCTCAAGTTTCTTGCGCGATAGACTCCGGCAACTGTTCCCTGATCGAACGATTGAGGTCATCAATGTCGGGATGACGGCGACGAACAGTTTTACCGTCAACGACATGGCAGAAGAGCTTGTCGACAACGAGCCCGACCTGTTCATTGTGTATGACGGTCACAACGAATTCTATGGAGCGCTCGGCGTATCCTCCAATGAATCTCCTGCAAAAGCCCGATGGATAACGAGACTCTATCTCAAGGCTATTCATCTGAAGACATTCATTCTCGTTCGTGCGATCTACAACGGCATCCGATCCGCCATTTCCCCCGATGTGGAGGAGAAACCGGGTGCAACGATGATGGAGAAACTCGCCGCGGGGAAGTTCATTCCGTACAACAGCCAACTGTATCGTGACGGGTTGGATACCTACCGCGCTAATCTCGATGAGTTACGCACACTCTGTGAAGAACACGCTATTCCCCTGCTGCTCGGATCCCAGGTATCCAACCTGCGCAGCCTTCACCCTTTTGTCTCCAATCCTGCACCCGATCTGTCAGAAATGCAGCAGAAGGAATTCCAGGCATTGTATGATCTCGGTGTTACCCACTGGAATTCAGGAGAGATAACCGGCGCGGGTGAGGCGTTCAGGAAAGCCCTGATGATTGATTCACTGCGCGCAGATGCGCAGTTTCTCCTGGCACATTGTCTGGATTCTCTCGGAAGAAAATCGGAAGCCCTCAAGGCATATATCCGGGCACGGGATTTCGACGAACTCCGCTTCCGTATGAGCAGCGATTTTAATTCAGTCATGCGGGAAACCTGCATACCAACGGGACCGGTATTCGTTGATATTGAGAAAGCATTCAAAGCTCACTCACCGGATTCGCTTATCGGCTTTCAGTTGATCTACGAGCACCTGCATCCCAACTCGTGGGGCTTTTACCTGATGGCACGTGAGTTTGCCTATGCGATGAGGGAGAACGGAGTGCTTGCATCTCCGGAAGATTGGATGAACCGGGACACGATCCCCGATCAGGTGTTCTGGGACAATCGTTGTGTGACTGATTTGGATGAACTACTGGCGATCAGAAGGACTGAGATTCTCACATCGGGGTGGCCTTTCAGAACCCAACCGACTGCAGTTGACGCGATAACGGAAGATGACACGCTTGGGCAGATTGTCGAAAAGGTGACGCGGGCACGTTGGAACTGGGGTCAGGCACACAATGCAGCCGCCGATCATTATCTTCGTCGCGGTGATGTGAGAAATGCCGAGCGAGAACTGTTAACAATCATCAACCAACTTCCCCTCCTTGAGGAAACCCCGTACTTGAAACTCGCCCGACTGCATATTGATCAATCCCGTTTCGCCGACGCGACAAAACAGTTGAGAGCATCATTGGAAATCAAACCTACCATCCTTGCGTACCGTGCCCTCGCCGATCTTTCAATGAACGCCGGCAATCCGGCCGATGCAGTCACATTCTACGAAAAGACTTTTTCGTTTGAACAAACTCCTCCCGAACGAATGGATAACGGCTATTTGCTGGCACTGGCACTCTTCCGAACCGGAAACTTGCAACGGTCATCTTCGGAACTCCTGAAAGTTCTCAATATCAAACCCGACTACCAACCCGCAACAGAACTCCTCGCCCGGGTCAATGCTGCAATGCAACAACGTTAGCGCTGCGCATTCAGTATTCCCTCCTTCAGAACAAGAGCATCACGGTAGCCCGGTGCCAATCGCAATGCAGTCTCCACATGACTGAGAGCCTGCGCGTACTCCTCTTTGTTTGCATATGCTGCAGCAAGACCATAGTGGACGTTTGCGTTGAGTTGTGGTGGCAGGTTTGGCATGCTGGTCGCAGCGGTGAGTTGTACAATGGCATCGTCGAATAAACCGGCATTGATCCGAAGCAGTCCCAAGTCGAGACGTGAATTAGGATAACGCGGATTGGAAGCAATGGAGATTGAAAGATGATGGATCGCTGCTTCGGCATTTCCTGATTTCGCATGCAGGTTGCCGAGAAGGTAATGTGGATAAAAACCGGAGGGGTATTCTTCGATGAGTGATTCGTATGTTGTTATTGCCCGACGGATATCCCCAAGCCGCCAGAATTGTGAAGCAGATTCGTAGCATCCCTGATCCCACGCTATGCGTCGTTCATACACAGCACGGGCAATCTTCTGAAGTTCCAATGGCGCGTTGGGAAATGATACAGGTTCACGGTGATAGTTTGTGAACGGCCATCTTCCCGTCAGCCGCTGAATGGACAGATCACCATAGGCAAGATCGAGCCAGCAGACACTCAGGCTATCTTCATTGAACGGAAGAGCGGCACGAGAGCTGGATGCATTGTCTGGTAGAATATTCATGACCCTCATCTTCTCATAAAAACAACGCGCAATCTCATAGTATCCGCGCAGATTGGGATGCAGATGTTCCCAGAAGAGCGAATCACCGGGGATTCCACCCGGACTCAGATCGGAGAACACCGAGTCGACCGGTATCACCGGCACTTTCAGTTCGTCGTTCACTCTCCTGATGATTGCGTTGATCTCGCCTGGCGCCCGGAACTTCAACAGGTCCAAGTCACGGGCCCTCTGCAAGCTCCGCTTTGCTCCTGTGGTATCGCCCTTCATCAATAACGATCTCCCCGTCCAATATTCAACCAACGCGTTGGTGGAGTCATTCTGTCGCCAGACAGACAAACCGCTGAGACATTTGTCGACTCTTCCTTGATGGAATGCCACGATCAATTCGTGCATACGCATTGCAGAAGGCGGAGCAACCGTATCTCCCGCGAACGGGGGGAACATCAGGTTCGACGAAAGCTCACTGCTTATCACCGGTACATTCCGAGCCTGCCAGAATTCGATGATGTCGCGGTAGTTGCCCTCAAACAAATGGAAGACACGGGCCGCGTCATCAGAATCGAGCCGCACATTGCCACGCCGGGAAACTTCGAGCATCAGATTGCGTTCCTCTTCGATGCGGGTAGTGGCCGGAAGGAGACTCAGCAGCGCGGCAGTCAATCTCATGTCACGTAGCGTGTACTTGAATTGGATAAAGCCGGGGATGTTCCGCTCAAGCATACCGGCGCCAATCCCATCGGGACCGTAGAATTCGTTATGACCCATGTAGATAATGATGAGATCGGGACCGAGCAAAACAAGTTCGCTTGAGAGGTCGAGGACAACATTGCTGTTGATTGCGGAGGCGCCGAAGTTGATTACCTCGATGTGCTTCTCAGGATATGCGCGGCGAAGTTGCTTTCTGAGTATGCCGGGAATATTCGCTGTCATCTGATACGGCGTACCGAACATGCTCGAACTGCCGAGACAGAGAACGCGGAACGCATTCTCCGACTTCACCGTGTGGATAAGCGCAGGTTTCAACTCAGGGACAAGAGGATTCCCGGGAGGAAAGTATTTCCTGAGATAGCCGCGGTTGACCTCAAGCCATTCCTTCCCGTCGAACGTCACCGGTTGAACGATGTGAGATGCGGGATCAGGAGCCCAAAGGCGCAGTCCGATTTCCGCAAGGACCAACACGAGCGGAACTGCGGCATAAGCAAGTATGAGACGGAGTCGTTTGCGCGTGTGCTGCGCCATCAGAGTTCGGGCTATGGAAGAACCGGACTATCGGGTGGATCGATATTGAGCCATTGCAATTGCGGATCGACGAATGGGACAGCGAACATTCTCCCGCCAAATCCGAGGAGACGGAATACCAGCATCGGAATGGAAGTCACCTTGATCTGTTGCAGGCGCTCCATGTAAATATCGACGCCCTTGTTCCGCGCAACCTGCGCAAGAAACTTGTTCAGCGTTCCCTGATACTTTGAGGCAAGCAATTCTGTCGCAGCTTTCTCTTTCCTCGCAACGAGAGAACTCTCCTGCTCCATTTTCGCAACCCGCTTCTCAAGAAGTTCAAAATACACAACGTCATCTCCAACTCGTAGCGGACCGTAACGCTCACCCTCTTCCATGCCGGCGGCAATCTCCCCAACAGGTGTTCGATCTGTCACGGAAAAGAACAATGTCTCACCGCCTGTCTTTCTTGCCTCCGGATCGTTCGACTGTGACCTTACAACATCCTCCAGGGACACGCCGGATGCAAGGTCGGCAAGAGCAGCATTCATTTCGTCTAACGAGGATGTGCGCAACTCCCGTACCTTCACTTGCGGAACGGCAATGGTTGTATCTTGAAGACGAAGGTATTCCCACACCTCACCCTCACTTACAGTGACATGCTTGCGCGCATACAGTTTCATCATGTCGGCAAGATATGCCGACCGCCACACGTCAATCTTCTTCTTCACCTCAGGCCGTTGGTCAAGGGCCTGCCGCAGTCCCTCCTGACAGAGGAGCTCCTGTTCCACCCAAAACCGTATTTCGTTATTCAACTGAACAGGGATGCCCTTCTCCTGTCCGCGACGGACAGTGAACTGCTTGTCAAGCAGCATCGTGATTACTTCATCAGTATTCCAGTAGGTCTCCCCCGCAACCACGAGTGTATCGAAGAGAAGAGATTGACATTTGATACGGAGAACGGCCGTCATCTCGTTTGAAATAACAGTGACAGAATCTTCTCCGGCCTGTTTTTCGTATTCTTCGATGAGACCTCGTGCAAGGAGTTTGAACGGCTCGGGTTTCGCGTAGCCTGTCTTGCCATGAAGGACGGAAGGAATAAACTGACGCACGAGGGATTGTTCTTTCCTTTGGCGAATCCGCGCCATCACTTTCTCCTGGAGCGCTTCGGCAGTGATGTGCGAGTATGTTGATGCCTCTGTGATCTTCACACAGCGGAGAATATAGAAACCGGAGCCGGCAACAATCACAGGCGATATTCCGCCCGGCTTCAACTCATAAGCGGCTTGCTCGATCGCCATGTCTGCATCGCTCCAGATGACTGTGGCCGTGTCTCGAAAACCTGTGAGACTGGAATCTACAGACATGCGGTCGAAGTCGGCGCCTGTACTGATGCCGCTTCGGACAAACTGCGCATCATTCTCTTCATCGAAGAAAAGGAAGTCCACGTGAACCAGTTGCCTCGTCCGTCGCAGTTCCTCAACAATCTCCGCAGGCGGGATTGTCACCCTCCCACTGATCTGCTCACGGTACAACTGGTCGCGTGCCAAGAGTTTGCGTATGGACAGCAGCGCACTGTTGAACAATGTATCCTCGTCCAGCTTCCGCTCAACGGCTTCCTGAGCCAGGAGTTTCTCTGCGACCATCGCATAGAGCAACTCCAGTTTTGCGGCTTCTAATTGTTGCTTGCGATTACGGGAGAGGGCGGGAAGAAACTCGAACCTCTGGATGAACTCTTCTTCCGAGATAAAAACACTCCCAGCGCGGGCAACATAGTTCTCCGCGGCGGTCTTTTCCTGCGCCGTAGCGTGAGCAGGTACGACGAGCACCATACACCAAAGCAACCAGATGATTTTGTTTATCATGATGTTCCAATGTAAAATAAAACAAGGTGAGAATCACTTCTCACCTTGAGTACTTTAAAAACAAAAAGCTCTCCCCCATACGAGACGAAGGAGAGCTTTCAAAGTGTTGAAGATGAACTATAACTACTTCAGTATCATCAACTTCTTTGTACTGACGAAGTCACCTGCGACCAGCTTGTAGAAATATACGCCGCTGGCAAGGTTCTTTCCGTGGAATGTCGCAACATACCGTGACGCAGTCTGTTTTTCGTTCACGATGGTTGCAACTTCCTGGCCGACGATGTTGAAGACTTTCAACGTCACGAAGCTCTCGAACGGAATACTGTACTCGATCTTCGTTGACGGGTTGAAGGGGTTCGGGTAGTTCTGTGTGAGCGCGAACGCCACCGGAACTCCGGGCACGGGGTTGACACTTGTTGCTGCTGGACAGCCGCAATCGAAGTTCCATGCATCGAAGTATGCCGGGTTGATTTCACCGAACTGCGAACGCAACGTGAAGTTCGGTCCGCTGTCATCAATGTTGGCGTTGTGGTTGTTACCGAATCCACCACGACCGCCTTCATTGTCGCCACCACGGACACCAAACTTGAATACCTGTCCGACCTGGCCCTTGGTACCGATGTTCAAGCTCTCAGGCGCAACGAAAATAATGCGACTGAAAATGGAATCACCGGAAGTCAAGTCGCCGTTCGTTCCATCATCCCAGAGTTTCTTGTCCAGATTGGCCTGCAAACCGGTACCCCAGTCGCCACCGCCTGGATTGCTCCAACCGGCAACCGCCGGACCGTTCATCCACACACCCCAGTTCAGAATGGAATCACGATCACCCGGGTAGATGTTGAAACTTCCCTGGATGTCAAAGAGTGTATCACCGGAAGCAACCTGATAGATTGCAGGGCGAAGATCAACTTCCCAACGTACCGTCACAGAACGAGCAAGAGTACGTGTATTGGGGAAGTCCGGACGACGACGGGCTTGCGTGACGCTCGAAGCAGTATCCTGTACAGTGAACGTGCTTCCGGGAACGATCAATTGACGGCGTTCGGCTTCCGCCTGAATCTCTCCATCAAAGAAGAAGTTGTAGTAGTTCTCCCGTTGCTCGAGGCCATTCTTGAGAACATAATACTGATAGTCGAGCGTGTTGTTGATCGCTGTAACGATGGTATCTGTTACCGCATAGAATGTGGTCAGACCCTGGCGCACGAGACGTCTCTCGCGACCGGATTCGGTACCGGTACCAAAGTACCCTGAACGAACCACGATCGTATCTCCGATGGAATATCCGCCACTCGAGATCGCCTTCTGGAGATTTGCCCGGAACGTCACGATTGCGGTGTCGGAATTGACACGTGCGCTCGGTGTAAGATTATCAAACCATGTGAAATGGATCGTGGTGTCCTTCTTGCCCACCGGAACACGGAACGAACGGTTGGGTTGGCCTTGCAGTTCATCACGTCCCCAGTCGTCGCCGATAAGGTACTTGTATTGAATCTCCTGGCCATCGGTCACCTGGCTCTTGGGGATACGAAGACGACCAGACTTGAAGAAACGGGAAACATAGCCGAACCCGCCATTCGATGCAGGCTGTTCTTTCACAAGATAAAATGTCGGTGACCAGTTCAGGTCGCCGCCGGCAGGACCGCCGCCGCGTACACCAACGGAGTCGCCATGCACCAGATCATCATAACCAAACCGGCTGCTCTGATCAGCACCTTGCATATTCACGCGGACATACACGTTCATGAAGGAATCATCCACAGCCGTCCATGGACGGAAATATTGCGGGTTGCCGTTCGCTCCGTTATTAAAGAACTGTACCGGCAACACGGTGTCCCGATCAGCGACGATATATGCACGGTCGCCACCGGACTGACCATCCGCCGGCGTCAGGTTTTGTTCCCATCCGTCTGTACCGGCAAAGAGCTTGAAGCGGACGGTTGTTCCTACAGGCAATGGCAAAGTTACTGACCAGTAGTCACCGCCGATATTGGCAAGGAGACCGCCAGTGTCGCTACCCCACGTCAGGGGGGGCGTTCCGCCGCGCACCTGCATGGCATAATTCGGACCCACCGTGTCCGGCACCGTTGCCGAATTCACGATGAATGTCACATTGCGGTTCTGCGCCAGCGAAGATGACGGCGCGATAATTCCGGCCACCATCAACACGATAAGCGCAAATAGTGCTAGTTGTTTCATGTGGTACCTCCATGTAAGTTAATTGAGAAAAAACGAAAGCGACATAGTAATTGTTTTATGAGGCGCCCCTTCTCTCCCCTCCTTTCGCTATCCAATAATGTTTGTTCATAATTCTAAAGACCAACAGCGATTGAAATGGTATTGAGATTACCGAACAGTCCGAACTTGCTGTACGCATAATTGACTTCGAGCTGGGCAATTCCCTCGGCCCGGTACTTCAAACCGGCTCCCAGTGTCAACCCCTCTTGCACATCTTGTCGTGAAGTAAATTCTGATCCGCCCCCAATCAGGGATTTGTATCCGCCGCGCAAGAACACCATATCGCGCCAACCCGCCTCACCGCCGAGGTTGATGGACTCTTCTGCATCGGTCGGTCGCAACGCATCGGCAGCGACAGTGAATCGCACATCATCATCCTTATAGACATCCATGGCAACACCAACCCGGAACAACAGGGGCAATGCCCAGGGATCAGTCTTCAGTGACCCGACGAGGTCCTTGTTCGATCCGGAGTTCCCCGGATCAATATCCACCTGGCTGAGCAGGTCGCGACCATCAAGCTTGAGGTCGCCACCGAAGTTGGACATACTTACACCAAGTCTCATGTCATTAAAACTCGTGATGAATAGCAGACCAAGGTCAAAGGCAAATGTGCTTGCGCTTTCATTCCATATGGATTGACTGATATACTTTACCGAACCGCCCAGAGAGAATCTATCGCTTAATAGCCTGCTGTATGAAAGCGCAATCGAAAGATCACTGGCAGACCACCGTTCGCCGGTTCCATCGGGTGAAGCAACAGTCGTGACTTCTTCTTCACCGTAGTCGAGTTGCGTGAAGCTAAGACCAATGGCATTCTGGCCGTCCAGATTCATCATTGCACCAAACCATCGGAACTTCGTACCGACCAGCCAGTCGGTATTGGAAAACACAAACTGCGTCTGCTGTGCCTGTACAAATCCGCCCGGGTTCCAATAGAGCAGGGACGCATCGTCATTGGAAGCAACGTACGCGCTTCCCATGGAAATCGCCTTCGGCCCGACTGCGATACCGAGGAACTGTCCGGCAGTTGTTCCCACCTTGGATTGTGCAAAACCACCGTGCGACGCGAGCATGAAGACCAGGAAGCCCGCAAGCACGAATCTTCCACTGATACTCTGTAGTGTGTGCATGGCCATCCTTACTTTATGATTGCGATCTTGCCGGTTTTTTTGCCGAGCTGTGACTCGACAACGTAGAAGTAGACACCATATGCGATATCCAGATTTTCTTTTGTTTTCAGATTCCAGGAGACTGTCCCGTCCTCGATATCACCATCGTGCGAGAGGGTAACGATGTGGTCTCCTCTTGATGTGAAGATGCGAATCGTCGCATTGGCGGGAAGATGGGTAAAGTCGATCTTTCGCTGTCCGCGACCTCCGGTGATACCCGGTGGCAACGGAGCCTCGAACGACGATGCGGTGACGTAGGGATTGGGAACAACCTTGATGCGATCAAGCATTGACGAACGATTCTCTGCTGCAACTTCGACCTTCGGTTTGACTGTGGTGAACTGGAAGACATCTCCTTCACGGAAAGGCTTGGAGGTCTTCAACACCAGCTTGTCGCCAACCGTGAGATTGTACACCGTGTCAGGAGGATCATTCGGTTTTGCTGTGAACCTCACGTCCCAAGAATACACGAACGATCCATCCAGCCGTCTATCAAAGAAAACGATCTCGTCCTGCGGGGATACCTTGCCTGTAGACCCTGCATTGGGAGTTGCCTCGGCGAAGATGAAGTCCACATACTCGTTGTCTGTGGGATTAAAGATTCTGAAATTCACCGGTATCGCGTCGATGAACAGGAAAGGATCGGCGGTTGAGGTATCGACTATCGTGTCAAAGAACTCAATTTCGTAATCCGCCGGCTCACGGTAACCCCTCAGCACTTGCCCCGGCCCCAACTCCGTTTCAATCGGCGTGAAGCTGACGAGATAGGCTGCCGTCCGCGTCCAAATGGAATCCGCGTTCGTTAACACAATCGACCAGTCGTTACTGAAATCGAGTTGGACACCATCGAATATCTCAGCGTCCCTCGTCTCATTCACAAACGGCGAGTCCTTGATAGTGGGACTGCGGAACACAGGATAATACTGGTATGTGATTCTGTAACGAACGTCGGGCAAACTCCCGGAAGTCGAAGCCCGTATTGCGCCAAGTTCTGGATTAATACTGTAGAGTCCCGGATCAACAGGAGCGCCACCCTCAGTTGTCACAATCACAGAAGCAAGATCCAGGTTCTTCCGGCTCAATGGCACCAGTATCGTATCCGACGGGACAAACAATTCGGTGTACGTGGCGTTGTCCTTCACATAATAGAACGACGTTCTTCGATCCCACTCCGTGGAATCCGCATCATCGAAGATTCCATTGCCGTTGTTATCGATCCCGTCATATCTCGTGTCGGAAAACGTGACGGTGTACGTGTTACCCGTAACTTTTGTCGGGTCGATAACGTCATAGTTGATCGAGCCCGTGCCGAACTGTACAAGGTGCGGAACCTCCAACCCGGTTTGCGGGGCAATGTATCCGGCGCTCTTTGTATTCGGAACAACCCGGACGACATTAATATCTGTCGTGACCGTACCTGTTGTCAACACGGTTACCTGTTTGGTGTTTTCCGACGGAAATACTTTTGCAGAATCATCCCCCTTGTCATACGCAACAATGGCATAATAGTATGTCCGGCCATTCTCAACATCAAGGTCGACGAAGCTATGCTGAAGTCCCGTGTTCTCCCCAAGAAAAATGTTGTACCCCTGCGACGCCTCAAAGAGTTCTCCGGTCGCCTGAAAATATCCGCTGATATTATCTTCAAGATCGTATTGAACGATAGGCCGATATCCTCTTGGGGTTCCGCTACCGTCGGTGATGGTATAAATATCACTGAAGTTCGGATCCGTGGACTTATAGATCTTGTATCCCTGGAAATCGTTGACCTTCAACACCGGGTCTATTGAATTCTCTGCTCTCCGGTCCCAGTAGAGTGTCACTTTCCTGTCGTCTGCCACAGCGGTAAGCGTTGGCTTGTCCGGCGGTGTCGGGAATTGGTAATTCGCATCATAGATCTGCTGCACGGTCTTCTTGTTCCTCAGAAGATCCGTGATGTCGTTGTCGAGGGTTCCGCCCTTACCGCCACCGTACACGAGTGCAAGCGAAAATCGTTCGGTAGCACCTGCAACGAGGGGAAAATATCCGGACGAATAGAGGAAGTCGCCATCAGCACCGGCTTGGGGACGATTGTTAATGATGGATGACGGCACACTGAAGAATCCCGGCGCTACCTGTCCCCACAACGCCTCATCACTTCCGAAACTGATGCCGTTTGACGGTTCGAAGTAGTTGAAGCTCGACAAGCCGATCTGGTCTGATTCGTTCACGTCGGTCTTGTCAACATTCGGTTCGCCCGGCAATCCCGAGTCAAAGCCTGAGGCAGTGTAGCCGGAGGTCGGCTGACCGTCGCGCTCTCCAAAGTCATTCGTTCTGGTAATGCCGTCGCGACCAACGTCATCCAGGAGATTTCCCTCGGAATCAAAAATCGGTTGGCCTGTTTTCGGGTTGCGGCTCCAATCGAAATCATTGTCAATCAGATCATTGCGTTTCTCTTCGATCATACTGAGCGGATCGGTACCCGCGCCCGTCCGGAAATTAACATAACGCACCGGACGGAGAAGATCGATGAGCGGAGGAAGATTCGGATTGGCCTGTCGTTTTATCTGCCGGTAGTGCAGGTAGTAGTTCTCATCAATCAGTCCATCGAAATCATTATCCACTCCATCGTACGCATTTCGATTAATATTGTAGGCACCAGCGAAATACTCGTTTCCTTCCACCACGCGCGTAACGCCCGGCGTGATGAGTGTGTATCGACCACGTGAGTACACTGTTACGGTGTCATTGGGGACGACAAAGGAATAACGTGAGAAATCATCACGGATAAGAATGATTGTCGATCCGGCCTGGATGGTCAGAGAATCAAACGCCGCGGGATTGAAAACCGGCGCGGAGAGTCCGGCTGTCGAGGAGTCCGCATCACCGTCATTGTCGATCCCGTCGAAGGGGTTCCCCGGACTTTCAAGGAACGCGTAGCCCACCATGCCGACCCGAAAAGTCTGGTTCCATCTCGGGTTCAGAGTGGTATTCCTGCCAAAATCTCCCGTGTAGGTAATGTTCTCAAAGACATCAAAGAATGACCAATCATCATTAAACTCACCGGCATTCTCCGTGGAGGTCACCCCAACGTAAGTACCAACCAGCATGCCGAACACCGCGCGATCGTAAGTCGTAGTGCCGGTGTTTGTAATTTCATACAGCCAGAAAATATTATCCTGCGCGAGGAACTGTGCCCATTGAAGACCGCGGACTTTCATGACGAGACCCAAACCCTTGCGTGCAACATTATTGCTGTCGGGCCTGAAATGAACGCGACGTGCATTGTTGATGGAATCGTTGAAGCGTTCAAAATTCTGATCGTCCAACACAAAATATGTTTCGAGGTCGGCGCTGACCCGTTTGCCGAAATAGCCGTTCCACGATCCTTCCCAGCCCGGATCACTCGGGTCACCAAGCTTATCGGGCCACTGCAGAGGCCATGACGATGGATTATTGCTGATGGCAATACTTTGGTTGGGGGCATCGGCGAAATACCCGGGGACTGGTTCAAACGCCCAGGGCTTTCCGGTGACGGGGTCTTCACTGCGGGGGGCAGTTTGAGGACGCGCTACTGGTGAAAGGATGACCGCATGGAATGATGTATCGCGCCAACGAACTTCTGCTCCAACAATCGGGCTGACGTCGCCGAGATAACCGTTGTTATCATCCTTCCATGCACCACGTTTGCCTTGTTCGGCAGGTTGGCCAATAACACCCCAGTTGCCGAACACGGTGCGGACCTGGTTGCCGTTCAAAATACCCGTACGGCGATATTGCCTGTCACTGTACTGACTCAAGAGCGTTGAAGAAGTTAGCGCAAGAGTTAGTACCAATGTGCTCAATGTTCTCATGGTAATTCGCACCTTAAGGTTTTAGAATTCGAGATTGACACCAAACTCAATGCGTCGCGGCTCGGAATAATTGCCTGGACGTCGGAACCAATCATCAATGGAATTGACAAGTTGGGATGTGTTCTGTGATACCGCTTGCTGATAGTCCGTGGTAAAGTCCGCTTGTCCGGTATCATCAAACACATTTAATTCATTTCTGGTGTCGAGCAAATTGAAGACACGTATGAATGTCACGATACGAAATGCATCAAGCGGAATCTCGTAGTATGCGCGGGCATCCATATTGAAAAACTCCGGCTTGGTTTGGCTGTTGGTCAACAACGCCGAGACATCCTGTGACCGACGGGGTGTATACGGCTGGCCGCTCCCATATTGCGAGATGAGACTTGCGCCCCAGTTCGATCCCGTATACGAACCTGTAACATTCAACGTGTGGCGTTGGTCCCAGTTGAGAGGCGTCAACTGTATCTCTGGCAGGGTGCCTCCGAGGAGAGCATTGCGGCTTTGTTGTGGATCCGAGCCACTGCCCCGAGCTACCTGATACGTATAGTCCAGCGTTGCTGATAGTCCTCCTGAAAAACGTTTCGTCGCCGTGAGGACAATTCCCTTCACCGTACCAAAGTCACGATTCTGATACTTGCTGTACTTTGCCGATCCACCGAAAATGATAATCTCGTCCGCCCCCGTCGTCGTGAGGTTACGGATGTCACGCAAGTACGCCGTGAGATCAACAGAAATATCATCCGTCAATTGCTGCTGAATGCCAATCTCTCCGTTGATTGTTTGTTCAGGTTCAAGGTCGGCATTGCCCACAAGGCCAACATTGCCTGTACCTGAACCAAGTCTGAAGTCGGGATTCTCATACAAGCGTTCGAATCGCGGCACCTGAAAGAAATGCCCATAGGAGAAGTGTACCACACCCCTGTCTGAAACCGGGAATGACGCGCCGATGCGAGGGCTTACTTTTGATTTGGAGGTAGCCTTTCTATACCAATAGGCTTTTCGTTCCTCTAACGTCTTTGAAGAGTTCTCGGTCTTGATGGGACTATAGATGCTGGGATCGCTCTCATCGTTTACCACGTATCCATCCGGCTGGAAATGATCAAACCGGATCCCGATGTTTAGTATAAAGTCACTGAACTCCAGTTTATCCTGAACGTAGACGGAGAATTCCGTCGGCCTGCGCGTGTACGTACCGCGTTGTACTTCACTGCCGGCCGAAATCGGAGGAATTTCTGTCGTGATGAACGGATTGCTGAAAAAGGGATTGAACGCTTGTTGGGAGATTACAGGAATGAGGTTATAGCTTTCGTAAAACACCTTGTGGCGGCGGAACTCTACACCAACTTTGACAAGATTCTTGTCGTCGATCTGGCTGGATAAATCAACTTTTCCGAGAAGTGTTTTGGTTGATCGATGAAACCGGCTCAAATCCGTGCCACCCGTAAAGAAACTGTAGGAATCAACCGTCCTGAAAAGCTGCGGGTGCGTGTATCGGGGATCGTGAGGGTCTTCATAGGCGTACGACTTGAAATCCTTGTCAAAGTACGAGCCACCAACAGTGTAGAATGTGGAATTGCCAATAGAGTGACTCAGTTGGAAAATAATCGTGTTGGTGAGGCTGTAGTTGGTAACAGAACCATCGGGGTTGAGAAAGT
>JBJXHC010000051.1:0-70275 GCA_046160825.1 Bacteroidota bacterium
CGGAGTTGGGGTGTGTGCATTCTCCGCGCGCTTCACAATGCCATCGACCGTCCCATAGTAAAGTACGTTGGAAGAATTTGATGTTGAAATACCCAGCGCTGTAATGCGACGTGAATACCCAACCGCATTTCCTACATCGGTTGCGGCGAGAAGATTCCACCCGTTGGACCCATCAGCATTTGGTGCATCATCGTTCCGCCACATCGCGCTTGTCAGCAACGGGCTGATACTCCCGGCGGGATAATACAGCATGGCCGGATTGTTGGGATCGAGAACAATCGGTGTAACGAAGAGCATGTTCGTTGCATTGTTCGGAGTAATGAAGACCACGTTATTCAGGTCGCGTTGCATCCGCTGGATTTGTCCACCCTGGTATTGCGTGTAGAGGCGGTCGTGTGCAAGCGGTGCGACTTTCACAACGGTTCCATCACCGCCGAACGCCATTTCCCAACTGGAAACACCCGGTGCGTTGCCCAGTTGGGTTCCGTTGTCCTGCGCGCCGGCAAGAATCAGGTTACTGCCCGCCTCCGGTGCAATGGACACGGAGTAGAACTGCGTGACGTTATATCCATTGTTCAAACTTATCCATGATACATCCGGCTCGCGTACGTCCAGGGTCTTTGTCACCCCGCCATCGTGGCTGGAATAGTATGCGTTCGGATCATCCACCCTGAAGAACCCTCCGTGAAGATCCGGATGATGAGGCCCCTGAGGCCAGAATGGATACCCACCGATCGTTGCAACGTTCGACGTGGTAAACCCATCTGTTGAGCGGTAAAGGTTTGTTCCCCCGATGAGTACGAAATTGAGATCGTCCGGCTTTACGTGTACCAGCATATCGTAGCCAGTCTGTGTATTAATATCTCCGGGGAGATTTGCGGCCCTGTTCTCCCAAATACCGCCTGCCCCCGAGCCGTCTCCTGAGACGTACGTGTATTTCCAGAGTTGGTGTCCGGCAACGGCCGGTGAGTTGTTTGCCCCCTGCACAAAGATATACACCACATTCGGATTGGATGGCGCCACTGCAAAAATGATTCTGCCCGCGGATGTGGGAAATGAAGCCGGCGCGATATTCGTCCACGTCACGCCATCCGGCGAACGCCAGATTCTCGGGACACCGCTATTCCTCGTGAACGCATAGACAACACCCGTGGAGGACACTGTAACGTCGGTGAACGATGCGTCGGCAGCTTGCGCAATTGTCCAACTTCCCCCGCCATCAGTGGAACGGTAGATGCCGAAGTGGGTGGCTGCATAAACTTCTTCTTGTACAAGGTTCGACGGATCGGTGGCGATGTTCCAGTTATAGTCGAACGGATCGGTAACGTCCGGAGTACCGGACGATGTTGATGGAAGGAGTGTCCACGAACCACCGTTATCCGTTGATTTAAATATCCCGTCGCCGCGATACAAGGAACCCCAGCGCGTGTCATTGTTGGTCGATCCCCGGAACTCTCCGGTTCCAACGTACCAGGTGTTGGTGAATCCCGGTCGGGTGTCCTGCGCAATACAAACGGTGTTATGGATTTGTCCGGGAGAAGTCACCAGCGACCAAGATGCACCGTCATCAAGTGAGCGCCATATTCCCCCGCCAACGCTTCCGGCAATCAGAAGATCGGGATTCTCCACATCAGCAGCAAAAACACGGGTGCGGCCTCCCACGTCATCGGGACCTCGCTCAATCCAATCCAACACATGGGATGACACGCTTCTGGTCGGGGATGATGAGGCAAGCATGCCTTCTCGCGTGGGCAATCTGCGGACAAAATCACGTTCACGCGAACGGATGTTCATGGGGATGTGATCGGCAATGGGATCCCGCTGGATAAGGAACTCCATCTCAGCCTGGGCATGCGGATTGTCTTCTGTACCAACCGAGACGGGAATGTGCCGGATTGGTCTCTCGGGTAAGACCGGCGAGAATAAGAGAAATGCAACAAGAAGCAGTGCTGAAAACAGAATCAGCATCGTACGGAATGATTTCGTCATGGGTTATTCTCCTTGAATATCAGGATCTATTAGAAGAAGAACATCTTTACGGCTATTGCGAGAAGGAATATCGCGTATAATATCCTGAGTCTGTCCACGTGGGTCTTGTGGGCGACGGTGGCGCCGAGTTTTGCCAGTGGTATCGTACCGATGATAATGGGAATCGCGTGAAGATAATCCACGTACCCAAGGGTGAACTGTGAGTATGGCATGAGGAGCGAATCACCCCACCCGTTCACGACATATCCGATCATGGCAGCGAGTGCGGTAATAACAATGGTTGCACTCGACGTGCCCAGGGCTTTCTTCAGTGGAAAGTCCATGAAGTAGTACATCATTGGAATGGAAAATACGCCGCCGCCAACACCTGCGAGCGAAGAAACGAGTCCGACCACCACACCGATCCCTATCAAACCGAACGGCGAAAGATTCATTGGACGTTCCTTGCCGGACGCCGAAGACTCGATCAATAATCGGATGGCTGCAACCGTGACAACGGCAGCAAAGATCTGTTGCAATGTCTTCCCCGGCAACAACGCGGCAAACGCTGAACCAGTGAGCGCACCAATCACACTCGCTACGCCGATATATTTCACGGCTCTCCATTCAACGTGACCGTTCTTCGAATGCTGAATGGCCGAGGTCAGCGAGGCGAATACGACAACAAGTAGACTCGTCCCGAATGTCAGGTGTGTAGCAACGAGGGGTGAGATATTGAGAGCTGCCGTGAAAAAGTACAATAGAATCGGAACAAGAATAATCCCACCACCAACCCCAAAAAAACCGGCAAGAAACCCGGTGACGGCCCCTGCGACCAGGAGGATGACGATATGAACGACATCCATGCGCCGTTCCTCAGGCCTTGATCTTCTTCGAATACATTTTCCGGTTCTTCAGAAATTCCAAACCGACTGCGAGCTGCGGATCGTCCTTGAGCGACGCTTCAATTCTTCCCTGCTCGCCGCGTACACGCGCCATCAATTCCACTTCCAGTTCACTGCGAATGCGGTCTTTGTAGCGGTCGAACCCGCGCTCTTTTTCTTTCGCCAAAGCTTCATTCAACTCTTTGATTTCCGTTTGAACGCGTTCGCTATAATTCAGTTTCACCGCCAGCTTGCCCAGCTCCTCAAGCTTGGTTTCACTCTCTTCCTCGTAATCAAATTTTTGTTCTGCAAGATATGCGCGGAAGTCTTCGAGGATTGCGTCCGTTACTCCGGTGAGAGGTACGCCTTTGTGTTCGGCAACATACGTATTGCAAAACCTGAAGAAAAGGGATTTGCGATAGAGTTGTAACACCATTGGTCCGAGGTCCACATCCGTCACCGCCGAATCCGGCATGACGCCGCCATGCTCAAACACTATCCTCCCTCCGGCTGTTTTGAATTCCTTTTTCAAACTGTCCGCGTACGCCGCGAAAACTCCGTGCCCGTCGCGTTGTTTGTAATCGATCTCCTGAATGCTTCTGCCACTCGGGATGTAATAGCGCGCGGTTGTAATCTTCAGTTTGGTTTCGTACGGCAAATCCACGACCGTTTGGACAAGTCCCTTGCCGAATGTTCGTGTACCGACAACAAGTACACGATCCAGGTCCTGCAGCGCGCCTGAAACAATTTCGCTGGCACTTGCACTATTCCTGTCGGTCAATACGACAACGGGTTGATCGGGAAACATCGGTTCTTCACGCGAATAATATGACTTGTCTGCTTCCGCTCTCCGGCCTTTGGTATTAACGACAAGGGTATTGCGGGGAACGAACTTGCTCACAACATCAACCGCGGCATCAAGCAAGCCACCGGGGTTTCCGCGGAGGTCGAGCACCAATCCCTTGAGGTCACCCTTCAACTTCAGGTCACGGATGGCGGTACGGACTTCCTCTCCGGCAGCAGGTGAGAATCGCTCAAGCCTGATGTAGCCCAGGCCTGAATCGACATAAGCGGAGTAGGTAACATTCTTGAGTTGTATTTCCTCGCGTATCAGGACAAATTGCATTGGTGCCGACTCGCCTTCACGTTCAATCGTCACGCGCACTTCGGTGCCAGGCGCACCCCGCGTAAGTGATCGAATGTCGTCAGGTTGCCTGTTGAGTATTTTCACTCCATCCACTTCGAGTATCTTATCGCCGGGGAGAACCCCCTGTCGCTGTGCAGAGTATCCTTCCATCACGGTAATCACTTGTATCGCTCCGTCGCGTTGGCCAATGGTAACGCCGATGCCGCCATATTTTCCCGTGGTCAGCAGCTCGACTTCCACACCGTTCTTCTCTTCAATGTACACGGTGTACGGGTCGAGCGTTCCGAGCATGCCTTCGATTCCTGCTTCCATGAATTTTTCCGGGTCTACTTCATCGACATACGTCGTGGCGATCTCCCTATATATGCGCCCGAAAATATCAATGCTCTTGTTGATCTTAAAGAAGAAATCGTTGTCCGTCGGGAGTGTAAACCCAAGCGAGATGGCGAGGAGTACTGCCGCAATCCATGTTCGTCCGCTCTTCGATTCCAATTCACCGTTTCTCTTCATTGCTCTCCTCTACTGCGATACGTTATGAGACATCAACCGTTGTTCCACTGATCGCCAGACATTACGTTCCACATTTTCCATCGATTCCATTCCGTCGATGTGGACAAATCTGTTGGATTCCTCGTGTGCGAGGGCGATGTAGCCTTTTCGTACACGCTCATAGAATTTCTTCCCCGAGCTTTCCATTCGATCGAAAGCAAGGCCTGCACTCAGCTTCCGTCGTTCAATCTCATCAATACTAATATCAATCAAGATCGTGAGATCGGGATTGAGCCCGCCCGTTGCGAGACGGTTTATGGATTTCACGGCATCTAGATTAAGCCCTCTGCCATGTCCTTGATACACAGTGGTCGAGTCGAAATATCTGTCGCACACCACAACCTCGGAACGCTTGAGTGCTGGGACAATCACCTCACTTACAAGCTGGGTGCGACTTGCTGAAAAGAGAAGGAGTTCGGCGGTGTCGGTCATTTCGCTGAATGCCTTGTCAAGCAGGATTTCGCGGACGCGTTCCGAGATTCTCGTCCCGCCCGGTTCGCGAATAAAATGCACCGTCTTACCTCGCTGCTGAAGCTTCTCTATAAGCAGCTTCGCTTGCGTGGTCTTGCCGGAGAAATCCAATCCTTCAAAAGTAATGAACATGTGTCTTCTTGCAGAGCGCGTTGTTTATCTTAATGTCAGCCAACATAGCGATTTTGATTGGCCGAATCAACAAACTTGTGCCGCAAGAATCACTGATCGCGCGTTTCCTTGTGAAGCAGGGTGCACTACTTACCTTGCTAAACAAGGGTGCTTTCCGTACCTTGCTTCACAGAACTTCACACAAAACAGCCAACGAATGTTCACTATCGCAATTCCGCGTCCGTAGTCTCGCATTGAACACCCGAAGAAATATCGCTCTCCTCGGCTCGACAGGCTCCATAGGTCGCAACAGTCTCGAGGTACTTGCCGGCTTGGATGACCGCTTCCGAGTCACCTATCTCACTGCACACAGGAATATTGATCTTCTTCTGGAACAGGTGCGGAGGTTCAAACCCCGCAGCGTTGTGGTGCTTGATGAATGCAACGCTTCGGTGATGCGCAAGCTCCTGAACGGGACAACAGAGGTGCTGGTTGGTGATGAGGGGTTAATGGAGATCGTTCAACGCGATGATGTGGACATGGTTCTCAGCGCTCTTGTTGGATTTGCCGGCGTGCGACCGACACTCGCTGCAATTGAAGCGGGCAAGGATATTGCACTCGCCAACAAGGAAACTCTTGTGGTTGCCGGTGAGTTGATCATGAGGAAGGTGCGGGAAAAGGGTGTCCGGCTCCTTCCCATCGATAGCGAGCATAGCGCAATTCTTCAATGTCTGAGGGGGGAAGACAACCGTGCAATTGAGCGGCTGATTCTCACGGCGTCGGGCGGGCCATTCCTCCATCTCCCGAAAGATCAATTTGAAACTGTTTCTGTCTCTGAAGCGTTGAATCATCCAACGTGGAAGATGGGGAACAAGATCACCATTGATTCCGCGACACTGATGAATAAAGGGCTGGAGGTGATTGAGGCGTTCTGGCTGTTCGGCGTACCGCCGGAAAAAATCGAAGTCGTCATTCACCCACAATCCATTGTTCATTCCATGGTGGAATTTGTTGACGGGTCGGTAAAAGCACAAATGGGAATCCCGGATATGAAGCTCCCGATTCAATATGCGCTGACATATCCGGATCGACCGGCATCATCGTTCAAGAAACTGGACCTTGCCGCTTTGCAACAGATGACATTCATGAAACCTGATATGGTAAAGTTCCGGTGTCTCGCGTTGGCATTTGAGGCGCTACGAACGGGGGGAACAGCGCCGACGGTGCTGAACGCTGCAAACGAGGTAGCTGTTCAACAGTTTCTCGACGGCCTCATTCCGTTTAGCTCGATTCCGCAAATGATAGAAGATGCCGTGCACACACACGTCCCTCTACAGGGCATAACATTGGATGACGTGATTCGTATAGACAGGGAAACACGTGAGCAGATGCGGCACCATGCCGCCATTACTTAGGTAAGAGGATCGTATGGCTTTCTTGGAAACTGCGTTTTATTTCATTGTGACACTTGGTGTACTGGTTTTTGTGCACGAGTTCGGACATTTTATTGCGGCGAAATTATGCGGCATGCGTGTCGACCGGTTCTCGATCGGATTTCCACCGAGGGCATTTGGCATTCAGGTTGGGGAAACCGACTATTGCATCTCATGGATTCCTGTTGGTGGATACGTGAAGATCGCCGGAATGATTGATGAGAGCTTCGATATAGAGCATGTCGAAAAACCACCCGAACCGTGGGAGTATCGATCCAAGCCCATATGGCAGCGCATGATCGTCATCTCCGCCGGCGTTATCATGAATCTCCTTCTCGCCGTGGTGATCTTCTCGGGGATCAACTACGTGCAAGGAAAAACCATTCGTGAAACTACTGAGATCGGTTATATTGCAGAAGAAAGTCCCGCCGCCATAGCTGGACTACAGCGCGGTGATAAGATTATCAGCATTAATGGTGAACCGGTCAGGCACTGGGATCAAATCCTTCAACACGTTTATGTCGAGAACATGGGAAGCGATGTTTCCTTTGTTGTTCAAAGGGGCGAAGGAACGGTCGAGCTTCACCTCCCCCGTACCAGTATCCCCGAGCCCGATGTCACCTCGTTTGGTATCATTCCAGCAAACACAGAAATTGTCGTCAGTGTTGTTGAGCCCGGCAAACCTGCAGACCAACTTGGCCTCAAGCCCATGGATGTGATATTATCTTTGAATGGGATTCCGGTTGAGTATGATCAGAAGCTGAGAACGATAGTCAAAGAAAGCGCCGGCAAACCACTTAACGTCGAGTGGCGACGCGGTACGGAAATAATGAGCGGAACGACGACACCAAGTGAGGATGGGCGCATTGGAATAGCGTTCGGAGCGCGATACACCGGACCCGTCACCAGACTGGAATATTCTTTGTTTGAAGCAGTTCCAGAGGGGGTGAAGGACATTGTTGGCGCGACCGGGCTTTTCTTTCAACAGATGGGACAGCTGGTAACCGGCAAAGCGGCCTTCTCTCAATCGGTCGGCGGCCCAATCAAAATTGCTCAAATGGCAACCCAGACCGCGGAGATGGGACTCATAACATATCTCGGCTTCATGGCTCTTCTTAGCATAAGTTTGGCGTTGTTGAACATTCTCCCGTTTCCTGCGTTGGACGGTGGGCATCTCGTCTTCCTCATCTATGAGGGAGTATTCCGGCGTGAGATTCCCGTGAAGATCAGACTGGGGTTACAAAAGGCGGGGTTTGCCCTCTTGCTCGCCTTTATGGCCTTTGTGGTATATAATGACATACTGAATTTCTGATGCATTGAGGCCATTCCGGACTTATCCTGAGAGCCACTTCACAACACGTGATGTGGCTCTCAACGTTTTACCCGTTGTTTGCAATAGTCGCTTCTATTTGTTATACTTTGGCGTATTCTTGAAGGACTATTACATATTATGCACAACAAGTTGGGGGTTAGCATGATGCGTGGTTCTCTTCGTTTTCTTCGCCTCCCCCTTGCATTGATTGTCGTGATGTTCCCGCTTCGATCGTTGGGACAAATAACATTTCAGACGGTCCCTGCACCGGTACAATCCCTTTCAATCAACGACATTGACTTTATAAATTCCACTACACCAAAATGGATATTCAGCGTCATCATGACCTCGTCCTCACCCACACCGGTTGATGGGGTGACGATGGAAATGAAGCTGTCTGCCTATTTGTCCACGGGCGAACAGTTTGAAGACCTGGTTTTTCTTAGCACTGATCAATTTACCGTAACCGGCAGCAGAACGATTACAAACCTGGATCTCAAGGACGAGAACCTTAGGGGTGAGTATATTGTCGATGAAAACGGAAAAACCAAGCTTGAGGACATTGCACTTTCTTCCGGCGTTGTTCCGGCTGGGAAGTATCGCTTTGCAGTCCAGGTTTTTGTGGATGGCGTGCCCCAACAGGGCGATGGTGATTTCTCGCTCCTCCTTACAAACCCATCCGGGGTTGAACTTCTTTCACCGTCCGATGGGGACAACTATGTGAGCCAGTACCCTTTGTTCCAGTGGCAAGGGGATGCAACGTCGTGGCGTATCTCCATATTCCAGAAACTCCCCGGACAGGGCAGCCTTGAAGAAAGCGCTTCGGGCATTCCACACTTGATGTCGAATACTGATGGCTTGTCATTCCAATACCCCGGTAGCGGTGCCCGACTTCTCGAAACGGGAAATACATACGTTTGGTTCGTCGAAGGTCTCAGAGGGGTGGCGGGTGGAACAACACAGACGATCAAAAGCCCGTTGCGATCATTTCAAGTCTCATCGGCAACCGGTTCCGGAAATACCATCTCCGCTTTGCTCGACGAGTTGGAGCGGGTGCTTGGTTCACGGTATCAGGGAGTCATAGACGAAATGCGACAGCAAGAGTTGACATCTTCAGGTATCATACGTCTCAATGGTTCCCCCATTACGGCGGCAGAGTTGACTTCCATTCTCAATGCTCTCCGCAGTTCTCCGGAAACTGTTTCATCCGTAGTTCTTGAATAAGGGGGTACCATGAAAACCTTTTCTCTCGGCCTGTTACTCATCACGGTTACTCTTCTAGTGCCGGTGATTGCCGCTGAACCACCGACGGGATCCGTCGCGTTGGTAAGCAAAGTGATTCTCGATGTGTCGCGCAAAGAAAGCGATAAGACCTGGCAGACCGCAAAACGTGGTGAAACTCTCTCGACGGGGGACAAGGTGAAGACCGGAGAGAAGTCGCTCGCTGTCATTAAGTTTAAGGATAACAGCCTCGTGCGCGTCAGGGAGCGCTCCGAACTGACGGTCACCGGCGAGGTCAATCGCGGTGCGTTCTCCAAATCAGTGAACATGGAGAAGGGTGTCGTCGGGTTCAACATCAAGAAACAGCAGACTGATGAGGAGTTCCGGTTTACCTCCCCAACTTCGGTCGCCTCGATTCGGGGAACGGGTGGTCAGTTCACGTCCAGCGCCGCCGCTGATACGTTGACGGTCATCGAAGGGCTGGTCCGGTTGACCAACAAACTCTCGTCCGAATTCGTGGACGTCGGGGCGGGCTTTACCGGGATCTCCAACCCGAACGGGAGTGTGGAAGCGCGACCAGCAACGCCTGAGGAACAACAGGCGGCACTCGAAGCATCAAAAATCTCCGATCAGGAAAACAGATTGGAATTTGAGTTCCGTGATGGGCAAGGCAACAGAAAAATGTTGAAGATCGAATACAAATAGCTATCGTAGATCTGCCCGATATGACAACCATCGGGGACAGATCTCGCGAAGGTGGCTTGACATACAGGCCCTGTGGATAAAATTCTATGGGGCCTTCTCATATTCTGAACACGATATCATAGGCTCTGCATTTCATGACACTCCCCTGTCCTGAAGTAGTTCTGCGGCAATGTGCACGCGCGTGCTTCCTCTTTCTCTCCATTATTTTTCTTTATCCCCGGCTCTCTGTTGCGCAGGAAACAGGCAATGTTATTGTCCATGCCCCTTTGGAGACGACCGCCGACACACCGCTCCACATTGCCATTGATTTGCTGCACGGTGAAATGATTGAGAAGGCATTTTTTCTCTATCGCACTTTCGGATCAAGCGATTACACGCGACTGGAGATGGATTTACGCGGCAATACCGGAAGCATCCATCTGCTGCCGGAGGATGTGCGGTCACCATTTATCGAGTACTATTTTGTGTTCCAAACCAGAAGCGGTGCTCTTGAAGCATTCCCGCAAAGCCCTCTTCCCGATCCGATCTCACGGCCGCCGGTCTCAACCCTGAAGATTACCGTGCGCCCGGAGGATGTCGATGATCCCCAGATAATCTTCCTCAGTCCGGACCCAAATGCTGCTCTCGCTCCCGAGGACATAATCGTCTCCGTTTCCCTACTGCGTGCCGACACCTCAGTGGACATTCCGGCAACTCGTCTCTTGATTGACGATGCCGATGTCACGGCAGAGGCCGTGTTCAGCGACGACATCATCGTATACGTGCCGGAGAACTTTTCGCATCGCCTGGCACCAGGACGTCATCGGGCTATTCTTCGACTTTTTACAAAGGATGGCAAGCCGTATAGAAGCAGCGGCATTTCTTTTTTCGTTCACGGTGAGTATGTCGGTGATGTAGTTGAGGAAAGCGATATTCAGTACGGAGTCTCCACCCAACTCGAGTCACGTCATGAACGAGTGAGCGGTGTGGGCACCTGGTTCAACCGGGGTGGCGTTCAACTCTCCGCGCGCAAAGGGGATTGGACGGCGCGCTCAAATGTCTTCATCACATCGGACGAGGAGTCGAATCGGCAGCCACAGAATCGCTTCTTTGCAGGGGTTTCTTCCTCATGGATCAGCGCGGGATATGGAGATCGCTATCCGAACATCTCGGACCTTATTCTCAATGGCAAACGTGTCCGGGGTTTGCACTCCAGCCTGACTCTGGGATTCCTGAATGTTGACATGACGCTTGGCAAGACAACCCGGGCCATTGAAGGAAGCCTTCTGAAAGTGATTGGCGCGGACACGGTGGCCTTGGAGCAACAACGGGATCCAAATTCGGCGTATGCGCAAATCGACCAGCAAACATGGGGTAAATTCAGCTATGGCACATTCGAGCGTGATCTGTTTGCGATACGGCCAAGCTTCGGTTCCGGGAAGACCTGGCAGTTCGGACTGTCGTGGCTGAAATCGAAAGATGACATGCAGTCCATACGGTTCGGTACGCGCCCACAGGAGAACCTTGTCGTCGGGACAGACTTCTTTGTCCGGATCATGAACAACGTCGAGTTGGCTGGTGAGGCTGCGTTCAGCGCGTTCAACTCGGATATCTCGAGCGGTAATTTCACGGATGCGTATATCGACTCCGTCTATCCCGATGATGCGCAGGCAATCAAGGATGCGCGAAACATTCTCGACAATTTCATCACGGTAAACGATAACCTGCGCCCTCTTTCATTTAAGAAACCCGCCACGCTCGCGTATAATCTCTCACTCGCATTCAACGTCCTGGATAATGCACTCAAGGCAACATACCTCTTCCGCGGGAGTGAGTACAACTCTTTTGGTCAGACATTCCTCCGGAATGACATCAAGGGTTTCAATATTAACGACAGAATCCGGCTCGCCGACAACCAGGTGTTCGTCACACTCGGCTATGAACGGCTCGAAGACAACACTGTGGACACCAAGCCTTCGACAACCGTGTTTTCCACCATCAATGCTGCTGTAAGTTATTTGCCGCGCGTATCGGCACCATCGGTGACTCTGGGATACACACATATCGACAACACAACCGATCTCGCAAGTGCCGACACTCTATTCGCACTCAGTGCATTGGATGACCGCACGCATCGCCTCTTCCTCCAATCATCTTACCGGTTCCATCTTGGAGTGGAGCAGATTGCTTCGATGACGTTCTCGACTTCGGATAGAAAAGATCGATCTATTAGGAGACTTGATGTAACAAGTCTGAGCGTGGGGTTTGCAGTAACATCAACATTCAACATTCCGCTGCAGACAAGTGTGGAGTTTGTTTCGTACCAGAACGATCTTCCCGGCACAACTCCGGGCTCTGTCCAGGAATTCAACTATTCCACCTTCACCTTGAGCGGCAGATACGGCATTGTGAAGGACATCCTGATCACACGCTGTGCAATCAGTCCGACGTTTGGAAACTTCACCCGAACACTGATATCTGCGGGCACGGATTGGACAGTGATCCCCGCAATGACGTTCCTCCTCGACTACAGTTACTTCCACCAGGAAAGCGGTTTCAATGACTCCATCTGGAGCCTGCGATACCGCTACGATCTCTAACCACTCCTTCGCCGGCATGGCCTCCCCTCAACTGACGGCTCGACAACAACGCTGGTTCTCCAAGGTCGGACTGGCGCTCGCGGTGGCGTTACTCGTTATCGTCATCACGCAGGAAGACATCCTCAAGCTCGGGATTATTCAACGGCTTGAGCTTGCTTCCATCGACTACCGTTTCGAATCCCGTGGCACAAATATGCGGATGAAAGACTCGGCCAACGTGGTAATCGTGGAGATTTCCGAGGAGTCTTTCAAGTCGATGCCTGAACGCTGGCCCTGGCCCCGCTCGTATTATGCGCGACTCGTGCGCAACCTGAAAGCCGCCGGCGCCCGTGTGGTGGGCATTGATCTTATCTTTAGCGGAAACGATGTCTATTCCGCTGCGAACGATGACTCGTTGAGAAAAGCGGTCCGCGAAACCGGCCTTGTGGTTCTTGCCGGAAAGACCGATGTGCTCGACGGAAAATATTTTATCACCACCTCGACCGAAAATTACGGCAACATTTTCTTCGATGTCGATAGCTCTCTTGGTCTCGCCAACATCCGCAATGATGCTGATGGCGTCTACCGGCGATACACACCATTCTGGTCGACCAGCACGGGGCTGCATGTACCAACATTTGCCTTTGCCATCCTGAACAAGTACATCGGCTACCCGTCTCTCTCAACGGCGGAAAACTTCTCCGGCAAGTTCCTCTTCGCTGACCGGTCCATTCCCAAGTATGATCCCACTTCGACGCTCATCAATTTCTACGGGCCCGATCATACATTCCGTCGGGTGAAATTTGCTGATGTGGTTGATGACGAGACATTCACCACCAATGAAGAGGCCGAACAAGGGGAAGAGATTAATACGTTTAGTGATCCTGACTACGGATACCTGTATGATGGCACGTTTGCCAACAAGATCGTACTCGTCGGCTCGACGGTGCCGGAGGACCATGATTTGTTCCCTGTAGCCTTTGCCCGTGGGAAACAGGCGGGCGACAATCTTATGTACGGCGTCGAGATTCATGCCAATGTCATTGAGAGTGTGATTCGTGAAGACTTTGTCGAACGACAATCCGCAGGCGGTGAAATTCTCCTGATCATAGCCCTTACAGTGTTGACGTTCCTCGTTACGTCATTGCTAAAAGGCTCGCTAACACGTCATCATTTTCTTGTGGAGCTAAATGGCTTTCTGTTTGCGATGGCCGAGTTGTTCATCATCGGATATGTCGCACTCTGGCTTTTTAACACACAAAACTATTTGATGACTGTCATCAGCCCGATGATCGGTGTTGTGGCGGGATACTTCTCAAGCACGGCATATCATTTTGTGGTCGAGCGAAAGCAGCGCGTACTGATCAAGACCATGTTCAGTACGTATGTCAACCCCTCCGTTGTTGAGGATCTTATCCGAAATCCGGCCAAGCTTGCTCTCGGCGGTGAACGGAGAGAGCTGACTGTGTTGTTCAGCGACATCGAAGGGTTCACCACCATATCCGAAGGCATGCCGCCGGAACAGCTTGTTGGACTTCTGAATGAGTATCTGAGCGAAATGACGGGAATTGTGTTTGCGAACGATGGAACACTCGACAAGTACGAGGGCGACGCGGTCATGGCCTTCTGGGGAGCGCCAATTGCACAAACAAATCACGCTCTGCGCGCATGCACCAGTGCGCTTCAAATGCAGGATGCCCTCGTTCGAATCCGCGAAGAATGGACCAAAATGGGAAGACCGGAAATCAATGTGAGGGTGGGAATCAACACCGGAGAGATGGTCGTCGGCAACATGGGCGGAATGGGGAAGTTCGACTATACCGTCATTGGTGACAGTGTTAACCTCGCTTCAAGATTGGAGGGAGCGAACAAGCTCTATCGTACCAATATCCTCGTCAGTGAGCGTACGTATCAACTAGTGAACGATATGATCCTCGGCCGGGAATTGGATCTGATCGCCGTCAAGGGACGGTCTGAGCCGTTGAAGATTTTTGAATTGATACAGCCGAGAACGCGGGCGGTGCCGGAGCCATTCTCTCTTTTCCTGAAACGTTATGCGAAGGCCCTGGATTTATACAGGGAGAGACTTTGGGAACAAGCCCAGGCGGAATTTGAGGCATGTCTTCAGATGCGACCGGATGACTATGTCAGCAGGCTCTTTGCAGAACGTTCGGCCATCTACAAAAGGAATCCACCTCCCCAGGATTGGGACGGCGTATTCGTCTTGACCTCAAAGTGATGGTCGGCGCAAAGCTGACAATACGCTCTGCTGAACAGAAAATACCACCGCAGAATCAGCACCCTCACCTACTATCAACGCAGTTAATTCATACACGCTCCCACCGACTTCGAACCCTACGACGCGAACGACATCCGAAGGCTGGCGATCTGTGTATTCATAAGAGTAGCACTGCATCCCCTGAAGTGTGAACTCTTCAAGCGGCTTGCGCACAACATGGTCGCTTCCCTGACTTATCAACGCCTGGCTTAATTCTGCAACTGCACGAAGGCCTTTTCTTTTCACCTCACGTTGCGTGAGGTCATCCAGAAAAACCTCCTGTAGTCCGAGTGTGGCACCGTAATCATCCCGCACAAGCCAGATCAGGTATTGACCATTCGAGGAATCTCCTGACGCATCGAACCACCCGGTGGGCACATGATACTGAAACCTGCCGTCGCGGGTGGTGTTGTACAATTCCTTAATGGGATTGTCAGACGTATAGGGTGCGGAGGAACATGCCGCAAGGCTGATTGTAAGTAGGAACCCGAAAAGGGGAACGGCTCCCCATCTGATCAGGGCTCGCTGACGCGGCGAAATTGTTCTGCCTCCAGCGTAAACATGAGGGAAATGCGGTGGGTGTTGCCAAGCTGATTGATGCCATCGAACTTGGCAAACGAGTAGTCGATATTTAACTTGGGGAGTTGCAGGCCTGCGCCGAATGTAATTTGCTTGACGTCGCTATACCCAACGCGCAAGGCAACGAGATTCTTCAATTGAAACTCCAGCCCACCATGCAAGTCCATGCTGATAGGGCCGGCGTTGAATGTTGAGGCATACTGTCTGTTCTCAAAACGGATATCGAAATCAATGGCTGGTGCAAACCTGCCGCCAAAAGCTTCGATAAAATACGCCGATCCGATTTTCATTGTCGGAGAGATGAGTTCATTCGTGCCCGTGTCCCACGCAAGGAATGTCGTGGTCACATCCTGAAGATTGGCGCCCAGTACCAGGTTCTCAAAAGGCGTGTACCACAATCCGACATCGAACCCGATCCCGGTTGCGGAATTGTCCCCCAGCTCTCGACGGATAATCTTGACATTCGCACCGTAACTAAAATCATCGGAGTATTTTTTTGAATACGTGAGATAGAACGCCCAGTCTGATGCACTGAAATATGATATTTGGCTCTCGTCAAGTCTTTCGCCGGGGTCGAAAATCCCGTTTCCATTCAGATCAATGAGGGCGCCGCGAGTGTCTTTGATATCATCAACGCCGAGTCGTATAACACTCAGCCCAAGACTGGCACTTGTACCGAACGGCATCGCGGCCGCAGCGTAATCGTAATTCACAAGATTACCAAACTGCTCATCATGCATGAGTGTAAACTGGGGATAATTAATATGTGAAAGTCCGGCGGGATTCCAGTAACCTGCGGTCACATCATTTGCAAGGGCAACGAACGCACCACCCATGCCAAGCGCTCTGCCACCAACACCAAGCGACATAAATTCTCCGGCATACTTCCCTACTCCCGTTGCACCATGTGTACACTGTGCAATTAGTAACCCCAGCATCACCCCACGAAGTCTCATATCCCGCCTCTTATTGTTGGCTGTTGCGTTTCAACTCAAGCAAAATCGGAAAACGCCACATGAAAAGCAAGGTGGCAAATTCCGGATGTGGCCTGAGTCAACTGGTTATTGCAGAGGTTCGGCACCCAGTTCCCTTTTCATCGCCGAAACGATAGGATGTTCCTCCTTTGAGACGGTAGGAACGGTAGGTTGGGACGAGGAAGGCACATCAGAAGCAGCATGTTGGAGGGCTGGATTGATCTCCACCTCCAAGCGCGCATTGGTATTGAAGACTTTTTGGATGATGCCCGAGAGCATCTCTTTATTTCGCCTGACGGAGGATGCCTGAAAGTCGTTCGCGCATCCTATTCGAATCGTCCCTCCTTCAGAACCAAGCAACGTTGTTGACTCAAGTACTGAACCGAGAGAAATGCGTTGACGTCGCACCTCGCTAATGAACTCGTTCCAACGGGACGCGACTTCGCCCTCAGAAAGCGGTGCTGTCGTTATCTGGGGCGAAGCGGGTGATACTTCGGGCAAAGGGGAAACCCGGCGCACAAAACGTTTCGGCGGACCGGCATTGCCTTCAGGTTCACGGACACCGGAAGAGGGAACGCTCATCCGCTCGGGAGGAGTGGCAACTACCGAAGCGCCTTCAGGGAGTTTTTTTTTCATCTCTTCCAGTTGTCGCAGGAGTTCTCCAACCTCTACAGCCTTCTGCATTGTGATCATTTGTACCAGATCAACTTCAAGTCTGAAGCGCGGCTGCGAGCTCCATCGTATGGCCGCTTCCGTTGTCGAGACTTGTCTCTGCATCCGAAGAAGATCGGAAAGCGTGAACGCTCCGGCTTCTTCCATGTACCGCTTTCGATACACATCGGAGGCCTCAATCAACTCGGAACTCTTCGTCGTCTTTGCAACGAGGATATTTCTCAAGTGTTCCGTCAGTCCGGAGAGAAACTCCCGGAGATCGTTGCCTTGTATCATCAACCCTTCGACTAACTGAAGTCCGCCATGTGCATCCTTTGTTTTCACCAGGTCCGTCACGTTGAAGAACAATTCCACGTCAATGACATTCATTGCCTGTACGAGGGACTTGTATTCAACTTTCTTGCCGCAGAGTGAGACGACCTGATCGAACGTGCTCTGTGCATCCCTCAGCGATCCATCCCCCTTGCGTGCGACGAGCATGAGTGATTCTTCGTCAATCTCCACCCCTTCGGTTGCTGCAATTGCCCGAAGGTTACCCATAATCTTGTCGATGGCGATGCGGCGAAACTCAAACCGCTGGCAGCGCGAGAGAATCGTTGCCGGCAATTTGTGAATTTCCGTGGTCGCAAAAATAAATAATACGTGGGCAGGTGGTTCCTCAAGTGTTTTCAAAAGAGCATTGAAGGCCTCTTTTGTCAACATGTGCACTTCGTCGATGATATAGACTTTGTATTTTCCTTGTGAAGGAGCATACCGCACCGAATCACGGAGGTTCCTGATTTCTTCCACCCCGCGGTTGGATGCACCATCGATTTCCAGGACATCAAAACTGCGGCCTTCTGTGATTTCACGGCACAGAAGGCATTCGTTATCCGGGTTGAAGTCAATGGGACTGAGGCAGTTGACCGCCTTGGCAAGTATACGTGCAGTTGTTGTCTTGCCAACACCGCGCGGACCACTGAAGAGGTATGCATGGGCAAGCCTCTTTGTGGCGATCGCATTCCGCAGTGTCACGGTGATGTGATCTTGCGCTGTAACGTCTTCGAATTTCAGTGGCCGCCATTTACGGGCGGTAACGATGTATTCGCTCATCTTCCTTGACAGATCATAAAACTATCGTGGTCGTTTCTTGCGGTGTGAAGATTTGGGAAATACGTGGGCGAGTGCTTCTTCGATGTTGCCCACGGGTGTAATCTTCAGACCCTCCTTCACCCGCGCCGGAATGTCGGGCAGGTCCTTGACATTTTCCTGGGGGATGAGCACCTCGCCCATTCCGCTTCGCTGTGCGGCAAGCAGTTTTTCATTCAACCCGCCGATGCCCAATACTTCACCGCGCAGGGTGATTTCGCCCGTCATTGCAACATCGGCACGAGCCGCCTTGCCGCTGATTGCAGAATACATTGCCATGGCCATCGTAATCCCGGCCGACGGACCGTCTTTAGGAATGGCCCCTTCCGGGAGATGGATATGGATTTCTTTTTTCTTATGGAACGACGGATTCAGACCAAGCTGTGCTGCATTGGATCGAAGGTAACTCAGGGCTGCATGCGCCGATTCCTTCATCACATCCCCCAGTTGCCCAGTCAGCGTGAGCTTCTCCTGACCGGACATGACGGTAACATCAACGGCGAGAATTTCTCCGCCAACCGCCGTCCATGCGAGTCCGGTGACTGAGCCGACACGGCCGGTCTCTGAGCGGCGTCTGTTTCTGAACTTCGGCACACCGAGGTGCTGCTCGATTTTTTCCGGATTGATGACAACGCCCTGTTTGCGCACTTTCTTTCCATTCCGTTGAGAAGAAAGGACAAGTTCCTTGGCGACCTTTCTGCACACCGACGCAATCTCGCGCTCAAGATTCCGCACTCCCGCCTCACGCGTATACTCGCCGATGATCTTGTCGAGGGCCGCGTCGGTAAATTCCACACCGGCTTTGGAGAGGCCGTGTTCGTCAAGTTGTTTGAGAATAATATGGCGACGCGCAATCTCACGTTTATCATGAAGGAGATAGCCCGGGAGTTCGATCACTTCCATGCGATCCTGCAAAGGCAACGGTATAGCATATCGTATGTTCGCTGTTGTTATGAACATGACGCGGGAAAGATCATAGTCCACATCCAGGTAGTGGTCATTGAAAGCCACGTTTTGTTCGGGATCCAGCACTTCCAACAGTGCTGCAGATGGGTCGCCGCGAAAATCCATGCTCATCTTATCGACCTCATCAAGCAGCATCACCGGGTTCGTGACTCCGGCACGCTTCATGGACTGGAGGATCTTTCCGGGGAGGGCACCGATGTATGTGCGTCGGTGGCCGCGAATCTCTGCCTCATCGCGTACACCACCGAGGGAAATGCGGACGAACTTGCGCCCGAGTGCGCGGGCGATGGATTTTGCCAGCGACGTTTTACCCACTCCGGGTGGCCCCACAAAGCAGAGGATCTGTCCGCGCATTTCCTTGACCAGATTCAGAACTGCAATATGTTCAAGAATACGCTCCTTGGGTTTCTCCAATCCAAAGTGGTCTTCATCCAGTATTGCCTTCACATGCGCAACGTCTAGATCATCCTTGGTTTTCTTCTGCCATGGAACGTTCACCATCCAGTCAAGGTAACTGCGGATGACACTCGATTCGGGTGAAAGTGGCGGGGTTTTCTTCAGTTTGCTGAATTCCTCCATCGCCTTCTCTTCCACTGGGGCCGGCATTTTTGCCTTCTTGATTTCATCGCGCAGCTTGTTCAGCTCCGGCGATCCCTCGTCATCGCCAAGCTCATCCTGCAATATGCGAATCTGTTCCTGGATAAAGAACTTGCGTTGTGACCGGGCAATATTGTCGTGAACCTTGGTGTCAATTTCCTTTTCAATCTTCAGAATGTCGTTCTCGGAGTTCAATATCCTGATCAGTTCATGCATCTGATCGCGGAGGATGGGCATCTCAAGAACCTTCTGTTTCACCTCAACACTCTGGAGAATGTTCGATGCGATATAGAAAAGTTTACGCTTGGGGTCCTTGGTATTCTCGAATGCCACGAGTACTTCCGTCGGCACATTACGATTCAGATGGACGTACTCCGTGAAAAGACTTGATGTGTGCCGCAGAAGCGCATCAAGTTCGGAGTCCATTGTTGCAGAAACATCCGTGATCCGCAACTCTGCCTCCAGGAACTTCTTGTTCTCCAGAAACTTGACGACGGAAGCCTGGACAACTCCATCAACCAGGATTTTCATCAGTCCGTTGGGGAGTTTTAGGATCTGAATAATCTTGGCAATCGTACCATCGCGATAGATGTCATCGATTCCGGGTTCTTCGGTAACAGAAGTTCTTTGGGCCGAAAGGAAAATGTACTTGTCGTGTTCCAGTGCTTCATTCACGGCACGCAGGGACGATTCACGACCGACGAGGACGGGAAAAATCATGTAGGGAAATACAACAACATCACGCAGAGGGAGAACCGGAAGTTGCTGCGGAATTGAGCCGTGCGGGTTAGTCGTGGTCTCTGCGTGATTCTCTGTTTGCATGAGGGAGCGGGCTGTCGGTCAAAAGATGGAAAAAGGTGTCACGGGCGACACCTTGCGTATCTCAGTTCAAAAAAAATATACCAAGATTATGATGGTTTGTCAAGAAATCTGTCGGAGGGTCTTGTGTCTTATATGACGAATGATGAGCGCTTATTTCGGCTGACTTGGGTTGCCCCCGTCATCGCTTACACACGCGATCAAATCGTTTTCCGGCATGTGCGCAACGGCAGAGCAGAGCGTCCGGCCGTCGGTCCAGAGCACGATGGAATATCCGTCGTCGAGCGCAGTTGAGTACCGGCCTGTGCGGCGAAGTTCCTGTTTTGCCTCTTCCGGCAGACTGATCCTCTCTCCCTTTTGAACTTCTTTCCAGCAAGCCTGGTAAAGATACACAACTTCATTGTCGTGTTTGTAAACAACGTGCGCGAGTTTCAGGCCTTCGTAATCATTCAAGATGCCGCCAATGAGGCTGCAGCGTTTCATCTTCGGTACAAGAACGGGGAATGTTGTCTTCCCGCTAAAGTACCCGGCCATTTTCTCGAATTCGGTCACCTCCGGCTGAATCCTTCGATCGACGACAGCGCGATAATTTGCAAAGGATTGCTGAATGACATTTCCAGAGAGAAGCGACGCCTGCTGGATGGGAGATGATGTGTCTTGTGGGCTTAGCAGTATGACGACGGCAATGCACGCGGCAGCAAACGCAACAGCCGGTTTGAAGTACACTGATTCCTGAAGCGAGCGCACCCACTCTCGCACACGATAAGCCTGGCCTTGGTTTTGAGCAAGCAGCAAGTTTGCGACACGCGCTCTTACCGCTTCAGGAGTTCTCACCATTCCAAGCCTGGATCTGACAATGGACTTGGTGAGGGACTCGCTCTCGTATTCGCCGCGGCATTGTGGACACTTTCCCGCATGCGCAAGAAAGCCCGATTTCGTTTCCTCCGAAAGCCGGTTATCCACTGCTGCCGTTACATGGTCTTGAAATTCTCTACATTCCACTTTCGCCCAACCCGGTTGTTAACAATAATGCATCCCTGTTCTTCTCTCGCTTTAGGTTTCTGTGACGTAACCGCGGTTCTTCGCGTATTCAAGAAGTTTCGCCCGCAACAACTTTCTTCCGCGGTGCAGTCGCGATCTGACTGTACCGAGAGGAATATCCACAAACTCTGCTATCTCCTCGTATGTCAATCTCTCGATGTCGGAAAGGATGACCACCGTCCGGAAATCATCGGGAAGACTCGCAACGGCATTGGTGACATCATCGTCGAGAAGATTTCCGAGCAACGACTCCTGTAAGTCGTTAGGGTCCGCGCCCTCTTCGCGTACGGTGTTATAGAAATCCTTGATTTCATCATAGTCGACTGTTTCCGGATCCTTGGACTCCTTCCGGTAACGATTGATGTAGGAGTTCTTCATGATTCGAAACAACCATGCCCGTATGTTCGTTCCCTTCTCATACTTGTCCCAGAAGCGATAGGCTTTTAGATAGGTTTCCTGTACCAGGTCTTCGGCGTCCAATCCGTTGCTGGTCATGCGCAAAGCGAAGTTGTAGAGAATATCCATGTGAGGAAGGGCTTCCCGTTCAAATTCGCTGTGTTTCTCGGTTTTGGTCGAAGTGGTCATCAAGGGTAAGGTCGTATTGTCTGCTGAAGCGTCCATGGCATGCAAAAGGTACAACTATCGACTGCGAATTTCAAGAAGCGATGGAAATGGATTATGGCCGGGGGTAGTAAAGTTGGAGAGTGTCGAGAAGTCCCTCAAGTGTGTACGTAGCGTCCAGCTTGAGGTAGTCGACCGACGACTTTCGCAGTCCTCCATCTATGACCTCAAGAGAAGACATGGTTGACAGATCACCAATATCTTTGATGGTAACATGGGTATGATTGTTCAACGAAGGGGATCGTGTCAACCCGATGTCAATGCCATGCTGGGCACCGTTGGGGTGTTCAATGACAACGTCCTTTATGATGATGTCAAAGATGCGCTTGCCATTTTCCGGAAGGTCATGATAGTGATCCAGATCGACATCCTGATAGGCACCTGTCGCGATGCCGCAAAGTGAACTCAGGATGCCAACGTAGTTCAGTTTGCGCACGAAACTTTTCCCGGGGTCGGCTGGCCAGTGCCCTGATTCAATGAGTACTGTGCTTGTACCCCATGACTGCATCCTGTCGCCAAAGGCCCGTGGCTCGTACGTATCGTTGTAGCGCGCTATGTTATGCGGAATGAAATGCGCAAGGGTGCGTGCAATAAATGCCGCCACGCGCATTGCGCGTATCCGAACAAGAGGCGTGGTCTTTTTTTCATCTAGGGCCGGGGCGAGAAGAGCAATCGCCGTCACCTCGCGCGTTGACCCCACGCTGCTGAGTTCCTGGTCGTGTAGATTGAATCCAAACCGGGGTTTCAGTTTCCGCTGAAGTGACCGGAGAATGTTCGCTTCCGGGGTAACAAGTGCCAGCGCATCGCGGTTCATATCAATATTGCATGCCGTGCGGCGTTGAATACGTTCGGCACCATCCGGGTTGAGCATTGGTACTGCATAAATTCTGGTCTCATCGAGAAGGCCCGATATTTCCGGTGACAGCGACTCTGTTGCCATGTGTTTGAACAGATCCAACAACGCCAGAGTGGCCGTTGGTTCATCGCCGTGCATTTGCGACCAGAGCAACACCGTCTTCTCCCCCTTGCCGCAAGAGAGGAGGTGAATCGAGCGACCCTCCAGCGAGGTTCCGATCTCCTCCATGTGAAGTCGCCCCTTGCTCAGCCCGGTAATGCGGCGGAATTCCGGGATAACTGCTTCATGTTTGCAGTTGGATGGTGTAATCTCATCGACGCGGAAGTGTTCATAGTTGTTGAACAACTCCTTCGCTAATGCGCTTGGTGTCATGCGATGATAATGATGGTGATGTGTTTGTTCCGGTGGTTCTAGTTCTGTGGTTCGTTCTTCTCCAGGGCTTCGAAATATCTCCTGATCAACTCTTGATAATCTTTCGCGTATCCTTCTTCCGTTGCCTTGAGAAGATCCTGACGTAATCGGTTACGGCCATCCTGTGTTGTGAGATCAAGGGCTTGTGGACCGGAGCGGAGGAGATCCTTCCCTGACTCCGCGCGGCGCTTCTTTTCATAGTCCCTCTCTCGCATCGAACGTTGCGAGTCGAGTAACCGGGAGAGTATGCGATCCTGTTTCTGTACGGTCTCGGGGTTGACGTTGCCCTGTGCAAGATCGGTCTGCACTTCGCGCATTTCCTGCGCCGCGCGGTTCAAGTCCCCCAACAATTTGCTGAGTTCTCCGGTACTCGCGGCTTCGCGGGCAAGCTGCTCCAATGACTTCCTTACCATTCCCTGTTCGCCTGCCAAGCGGCCCATCTCGGCTGCCTGTTGTGGCGTCATGCCGCCAAGGTTCTGCGTACCCTGGTTGATTCCCTGTTGCGTCGAGGACATTTGTTGCAACCGCTGCATCATGCCCGCCATGCCCATTCCCTGGCCGCCGGGCTGCATCATGCCTGCCATCGCCCCCTGCATCTGATTGGCCGCCTCGTTCAATGAACCCATCGCGCCACCCTGTTGCTGGCCGGCTGAATTGCTGTTGCGCTGTTCCAACGATTGCATTGCCTGATCCATCTGCCTCATCGCATCACCGATGGATTTTCCCATCTCAGGTGAGATGCTGAACGTTTTCTGCGAGAGCTTCGAGAGGCCCTCGGTGACTTTCGCGAGGTCGCGCATTACCTCCATCTGTTCCTGCGCATTCTCACGAAATCGCTGTGAGTTCGGTTCCATGTTCTGCGACTGGTTCTTCAGCGCTTCCTGACGCTTCGACAACTCCAGAAGATCCTGCATCGACCGGCGCATTTCGTTCACGATCTGCTGCTGTTGATTCTGCTGCATCGCCTGCTGCATTTGTTGCAAGCTCTGCTTCATCTTGCCCATTTTTTGCATTGCCTGCTTTTGCCCCTGCTGGGCCTTCTGCGTTTGCTGTTGTTGCATCTGCTCGGCTATCTGTTCCATCTGTTCCTGAAGATCACTTTCCTCCATTTCGTTCATAGCCTTTTCCATTTCATCGAGGGGCATCTCCGCCGGAAACTCTTCCATTTTCTTTTGCAGCTCGGCCAGTTCACGCTGCAATTGGTCCATCTGTTCCTTCAAGTCTTTCTGTTGCTTCGCAAGCTCATCCAACTTCTCCTTCGACTGCGGGCTGGTCTGCTCGGTTTGTTTCTGCAAATCCTCCTGCTGCTTCATCATCTCTTCCATTCTCTTCAACGCTTCATCAACCTTTTGCTCGATTTGAATCCTCTTCATCAGGTTCATTGTCCGCTCGATGCTCTTACGGAAGTTTTCCTCGGAGAACTTAAACTCTTGCATCGCCTGTTTCATTGCCTCGGGATTCATCTGCTGCATGGCTTCCTGCATCTTCTTCATCGCTTCGGAAAATTCGGGCGAGTTCATTTGCTCCATCAATTGCTGCAGCTCCTGATACTTCTCCATTGTTTCCTTGGAGATACTCTGGTTCTGTTCCATTTGATTGATCATCTGGTCAACGGTCTTGTTGACCTCTTCCATCTTCTTCTGCAACTCCTGGTACTGTTTGGCAAGCTCTTCGGCTTTCTTCTGTTCCTGCCATGTCATCTTTTGCTGGTTCTTGCGCAGTTCCTGCTGAAGTTCTTCCAGTTCCTTCCGTGCCTCCTCGGCCTGTTTCATCGCTTCTTTCATTCCCTCCAGACTCACCTCGTGCGAGCGGTCGAGATCGGCAAAGACTTCGTCAATTGAAGGGAGACGGAGAGTATAGATTTCACTCTTTGCGGACTTGGGGCCGGAGATGTTGTCGTTATCGAAGACTTCGATGTAGTAGCTTATCACATCCTCCGGTACGAGACTCTGGTTGCTCAGTGCCCAGACATACGGCATCTCGCGTTCTGTCCCCTGGCCACCGGCAAGCGGAATATCGGTAAACGAATACTCATCAGCCGGGCGCTCGTAGCGCGACTGTATCAGCTTATGCGCAAGCCGTAGCGTGGTGAAACCGTAGTCATCCGTAATTCTCATGAGCATGTTGAGCGTCGCGTTCTCGGCAATATCAATGTTCGCCCCCGGAACGAGAATGGCCGCGGTGGGGAACGCATCCGGTATGACTTTCAGTGTGTACTCAATCGGATCGACATTGGTGAGGTTCTCGACGTCAGTAAGGGCAATATGATAGGTGCGGTCAGCCATTAAAGTCAGGCTTCCGGTGGCTTTCTCGCCACGAACGTCTAGACTCTTTTCTGTCTTATCATTAAACACCACGCTCGCGGTCGCCAGCGGTTTGTTGGATTCAACCGAGAATGTTATCCGCGTTCCTTTCAGCGCCGTAACGTCACCGATATTCTCCTCAAGCTCACGTGCCTGGAGTTTCGCGTATGTGGGGAACTGTAACTGCACCTTCATCGCCTTCACAATCGGTCTATCCACAACCGTCAGGGCATATTCATCGCTCCGAATATCGCGGGCGTACACATAGTAGGTTGTGGAATTCTTCAGAGAGGGAATATCATGCACAAACATGCCGGTGGAATCTGCGTTAAGAATCGTTTCCTCAAAAGCGACTTGTCCGGCCGGCCGCGCGGCAAAAACAATTTGCTTCTGTTGTTCTCCCTCGATCCGTACAATAACAGGGACCGTCTCTCCCTTCACTACTTCCTTGCTCCCCGGCTCCACGATGAACGTAAATGGAAGAGGTGGATCAAATGACTCACCGTAGTTAACGAGACGATGTGCTGCCCCGAAGAACCCGGACGGAAACAATACGAACACGAGTACGGCAATCGCGCACATTGCAAAGAACAACTTGCCTGCACGCTTGGGAGTTGTGGTGTCAACTACAGTGTTGAAATCTGCCGACTGGATCTCCTTGCGCACATCCTCGAACGACGCATCGATGAGATCCACCGAATAAAGCTGCGGCTTGTCGCGCTCGGTGTACAACTGCAGGATGTTCACGAGGTGATCGTTCAGGTGCGGGAATTTCCTGCCGATGCGCGATGCGGTTGCCTCAATGGTCTCATTGGACAAGATTCCGGCAAGACGGAGGGCTGGAATAATGACCTTCCAGACAAAAAGTATAATCGCGAAGGTGATGAGCAACCAGAAGAGAATCGTGCGGCCTATTGTACCGACGAAGAACGCATGTTCTATGGTCAGGGCGAGGAGAACAGCAGCAATGCTCACGGCGCCAAAGAGAAAGAATCCAAGCAGAGTCGCGAGTACCCCTTCCGTGCGTCGTACGGAAGTCAGCCTCTCAAGAAGCTCCCGATAAATACGCGGTGTACCCGATGCGTTGTCCGTCATATCACTTCACCCTCTTCAAAGAATTCATCACTCAATTGGTCAACGCCCACAGAATAATGTTCGTTCCGAATTTCAATGACTCCTGGCGCTTGGGTTCGGGATCGTTGTGAACGTCGGGGTCAGCCCAGCCGTCACTCGGATTTGTCTCGGTGTTGTAATAGACAACCAGCCGACCGTTATGAAAAACACCGTACCCTTGTGCCGGTTTGCCGTCGTGTTCATGAATCTTTGGCGGCCCGTTCGGAAAGTCGAACGGTGTACGATAAATACTGTGATTAAACGGGAGCTCCACAAGTTCTTTATCCGGAAATACCTTCTTCAGTTCACGGCGGATGGCTTTGTCCAACCCATAATCATCATCGACGTAAAGGAAGCCGCCGTTCTCAAGATAGGTACGCAGACGCCGCACCTCGGTTTCGGAGAAGACGATGTTGCCGTGCCCTGTAAGAAAAACCACGGGATACGAGAAGAAGTTCTCGCTGCCGATCTCCACAAACTCATACCGGGCATCAACATCCAGCCCGACGTTTTGTTTGATGAAGTTCAGCAAGTTCACTTCTGCGGACTGATCGTTGTACCAATCCCCACCGCCGGAATACTTGACACGTGGAATCTTGAGGGCGCTGGAAACCCGCGCCGGTTGGGCTTCACAGACTGTGGCGAAGAGAAGGATGGTAAGAAGATGGGTGAGAACAACCCTGCGGTACATGCCCTTGAGTTCCATGATGTTCAATGGTCAAGTTATCAAACAAGGGCGGAAGAGTCAAATGGGGATTTGAGGTTCCCGCGGGATTTGCTATCTTAGCCAACACAAACAAGCTTGTTGTTGAACAGTCATCTACTTGTCATACGGAGATGCCGACCTCAATGATTCCGAACCGAGTCAGAAACAGTACCCTTCTCGTTTCTTGCTTCTTACTACTCGCAATTGCATTGTTTCTTGCTCTGTCGGAGCGGGCCCCTCTGCATCGGTTCGGCCCGGATGGCTTGAACCGGATTGAAACAGAATTCCACTTCTACTACATGGGAGTGGTAGATGGCACCCTCCCCGGGCCGTATGCATACAGGTTATTGCTCCCACAGATGGTCTACCGCGTCGGTACAATTACCGGTGTTAGTCCGCTCACCATAGACTTTGCCTTCAAAGTTATTCTCCTTTTTTTTTCACAGTTGCTCTTCTTCGGTTTCATGAAACGGTTCGTTCCCGAAGGCTGGAGTTTTGCCGCGGTGTTCCTCCTTGATGTGTTGATCGCATTCTCTCTATCCTATATCGAAGGCCCATCAGTTCTGGAAACCGGCGATCTGGCAAACATGCTGGTGTTCATCATCGCCTTGTCGGCTCTACACCAAGGGCAATGGATAACTCTGTGTATTGTGCTGTTCATAGGAATGTTCAACCGTGAATCGCCGATTGTACTAATCCCGTTAGTGGTATATCTGCAGTGGGGGAAGCAAGGGGGCTGGCAGAAAATTCTTTTTGTCCTGCTTTCGTGTGTCGTTCCCTACGCAGTACTACACACCTTCATACATCCGTCGACGACCGTGTGGTTTACTACAGAAGGACTTGCACGCAACATCCCATTCGTTGCGTCGGAGTATTTATCGAGCACTCTAGTCGCAAACCTTCGACTCTTTCTATTGATCGGCCCCTTAATGGTCTTGACTTTGCATGTGTATCGCCAGCTACCCGCATTCCTCCGCGCAACACTGCTCGTGGTACCGTTGCTTATTCCAATACACTATGTGTTTGGAGTAATTATCGAAACACGACTGTGGATGCCGCTCTTTCCGATTCTTGTCCCTACTGCAATCTTGGGGCTTGAGTACATCTACAAGAAAACTGAAACTCGCAATACCTAAGTTTCTACAGAATTGAAAACACAAACGGCGCGTCGATATCGACAGGCCGTCTGGACAGTTAAGGTTATCGCGTGGATTCTCTTTTCATGGTTCGACTTCGCTCACCATGACGAGGCACTTCAATCCATGATCTTGCGCAAGAAGGCGGGCTTGCCCGACTTCAATCCATGATTTTCCTGAGGAAGGCGGGCTTCTCCGGATCTGCCTTGTCGATCTTCTGGCGCTCTGCGAACTCCTCGCTGCGGTGCGCGTTCACGGTGATGTCCACTCCGCGTCGCACGTACGCCGGTTCGTCGAGCTTCTGTAATTCCGTTACGCCGGTGGGAATCCTGTCGATCACGCGAACGCTCTTGGTCTGACGGAACCCGGCTGATGGATTCATGCCGCGCTTGTTGAAGCCCGTCGCAATCACGGTCACCATGATCTCGTCATCCATATTTTCATCCACTACTGCGCCGAGGATAACATTGGCATCCTCGCCTGCCGCTTCGTGAATGATCTCTGTTGCTTCGTCCACTTCCACCAGCGACATCGAGATCCCGCCGGTGATATTGACGAGCACGCCCTGTGCACCGGAGATGGAAACGTCTTCGAGCAACGGACTGGAGATCGCCGCGTGTGCTGCTTCCACTGCACGGTTCTCACCCTTCGCAATGCCCGAGCCCATTACCGCATCGCCCATTTCCTTCATCACGGTCCGCACGTCGGCGAAGTCCACGTTGATGAGGCCGGGCACAGTGATCAGTTCTGAGATACCGCGGGTCGCACCGTAAAGCACCTGGTTCGCGATATCGAACGCTTCGGTAAGCGGTGTGTTCCGCTCCACGATGGAGAGGAGCTTCTGATTCGGGATAACAATCAGTGTGTCCACCTGCTTCTTTAGCTCTTCAATGCCCGTCTCTGCCTGGGCAAGTCGACGCTTGCCTTCACAGTTAAACGGTCGTGTCACGATACCAACAACCAGCGCCCCGATACTCTTGGCGATGTTTGCCACGAGCGGTGCGCCGCCTGTGCCTGTGCCGCCACCCATACCTGCGGTAACGAACACCATGTCGCTTCCCGCAAGTGCGCGTGCAATCTCATCGCGATCTTCTTCGACAGCGCGGTGTCCCACGGAGGGATCCGCACCGGCGCCGAGACCGCGTGTGAGGTTTTTGCCGATCTGGACTTTGTTCGGCGCTTCGTTGCGTTCAAGCGCCTGCAGATCGGTGTTCACGGCGAAGAAATCAACGCCGTGGAGTCCTTTATGAATCATACTGTTGACGGCATTGCCGCCGCCGCCGCCAACACCAACAACACGAATCTTGGCGCCACGATCGAGATAGCTGTCCAATTCGATCACTGGATGGTCCTCCTTTGATATGTGGATTGTGTGAATAAGAAATTCTCTGACATTCTTGTATTCATTATAGTTGGTCGAACCACTCCTTCATTTTCTTTGCCATACCGGTCATTGTCTTTTCGCGTCTGCCGCTCTGCGATACCGAAACCCGATTCTGGTTCTTCAGCCCGTAGATAACGAGACCGACTGCCGTGGAGTACGTCGGGTTTTCTATCTCACGGACAAGGCCTCCGGCAAATCCCGCCGGGATACCGATCTTCACTGGCATGCCGAGCACCTCCCGGGCAAGGTCTGCTGTTCCTTTTATGAGCGCGCCTCCTCCTGTGAGCACCACACCACCCGACAGGTGCTTTGAATAGCCGGAGCGTTTGATCTCCAATGCAGCGATCTCAAAAATCTCTTCCATGCGCGGCTGGATGATCTGTGCAAGTAAACGCTTATCGATCTCTATGGGCGCGCGGCCGCCAACACCCGGAAGAATGAGCGGTTCGTTGTTTACGACTGAAGGGATGAACGCGTAGCCATGATCCTTCTTTAATTTTTCCGCCTGGTCATTCAGAATACCGAGACCTTTGCGAATGTCGTCGGTGACCTTTCTGCCCGCGATGCCAATCACGGCAGTGTGGCGGATTGTCCGCTCTTCGAAGACGGCAAGGTCCGTCGTGCCGCCGCCAACATCGAGAAGCGCAATCCCCACTTCTTTCTCTTCATCATCAAGCACGGCGTAGCTGGAAGCAAGCGGCTCGAGCACCATGTCGTTTACTTCAAGTCCTGCGCGCTGCACACACTTGTAAATATTCTGGGCTGCGCTTACCAGTCCGGTAATGATGTGGACGTTCGCCTCCATCCGCACGCCCGACATCCCGAGCGGATCATAGACGCCATCCTGGCCATCAATGATGAACTCCTGTGGGATGACGTGGATGATTTTTCGGTCGGAGGGCAATGCCACGCGCTTGGTATCTTCTATCAGCCTGTCGATATCCGCCTGCGTCACTTCATGATCTTCTCCGCTCACCCCGATAACGCCGCGACTTTGAAAACTCTGAATATGGTCGCCGGCAATTCCTACAATCACCGACTTGATCGCTACGCCGGATTGCGACTCCGCTTCAGCCACCGCGTTGGTGATGGAGCGGATTGTTTTTTCGATATGCGTGACAACACCGCGCATCATGCCGTCGGAGGGGCTTCGTCCCACACCAAGAATATTCACCCGACCGCTCTCGTCCATGCCGGCAACGACTGCACACACCTTGGTCGTCCCGATGTCGAGGCCTACAATTATGTTATCCATGACTGTCCTTTAATGATGTAGAACGATCGTGAGACTTGGTCTTCTTGATCCCATCCCCGCCGTGGTTCCAGCGGACGACCACCTGGTCCTCAAAGCGAAGATCGACGTATTGTAATTCCGAGGCACCATGTTGCGATACAAATTCCGTCCAGAAGGCGTCGAACTTCGCCATCTTGCGGATGATGTCGCCTTTCCCCACCATCACCGGCACACCCAACTCCGCCGTGTAAAGAACGATGTCGCCGCTTGTTTCCCGGTGTACTTCCGAGATGCGATGATAGAGTTCCTCATTCATTTCCTTTGCAAGGAACAACAGCGCGAGTGCTTCACGAATTTGTGGATTGGTCGTCTGCTTTCCCGGCACCAGTGCGCTGTTCTTCGGCCAGCCCGTCAGCACGGGGAGATCGAACATATGTTCCGAACCCGTCGGGGGAAGAACGAATCCCTCGCTATCAAGGTACAGCATCTGTTCGCCGATCACGATGGCAACCGGTACACGTTCCACCACGCTGATGCAAATGCGGTTCGGTACATCCCGCGTCACCGCTGCTTCGCTGACGAAACTATTCTTCTCGATCCGCGTGCGAGCCGTGTATAAATCAACATCAAAAAGTTTTTGGTTTATATCGATTCCCGCAAGCGTTTTGACTTCCTTTTCGGTCAGAATCTTGTTGCCTTCCACTCCCACGTCAAGTATGCGGAGATCGCTTTTCCACATGTTTGCCCGGAGAGCAACCGCAAGAATCCCGACGACGAGCAGCAACAGAAGCGCCGTCGTAAGTCGTCCCGATTTTCTTTCTGTTGTGTTCGGTTCGGGCATCGATCAGCTCTTCGCCTTCAGTTGTTTGATAAAGTCCTCACCGAACCTCCAGATATCTCCCGCCCCCATCGTGATGATGATGTCTCCTTTCAGCTTCATCTCCATCAGGAATGACGGCACCTGTTTTTTATCGGGAATGTAATGCACTTGTTTGTGCCCGAATTCCTTCGCCGCGTTCGCAATCAGTTCACCGTTGATTCCCTGGATTGGTTCTTCGCGTGCAGGATACACGTCCGTCAGTACAAGCACGTCGGCATTGAAGAACGAACGACCGAACTCTTCATAAAAATCCCGTGTGCGTGAGTACAGGTGTGGTTGAAACACACACACAACACGCCGCCGCCAACCGGCCTTTGCCCCCGCGAGCGTCGCCCTGATTTCTGTCGGATGGTGTGCATAGTCGTCCACCACCGTGATGCCTCCGACTTCCGCTTTCACTTCCCACCGACGGAAAACGCCGGTGAACTTCTCCACGCCGGCCTTCACTTTATCGAATGGCACCCCAAGCTCCAGACCCACGGCAATTGCAGCAAGCGCATTCTGCACATTGTGCCTTCCGGGGATCTGCAACTCGACCTCTCCGAGATCTTTTCCATTCCTGACGACGAGAAATGTTGTCTTGTTCTGTTTATGAACAAGATCAACGGCCTGCAGGTCGGCTTGACCATTCAGTCCGTAGGTGATGATTTTTTTCTTGATGCGCGGCATGATGTCCTGCAGTGCCGGTTCATCGAGACAGAGCACCACAAAGCCGTAGAATGGAACCTTCGCCGCAAACTGTATGAATGCACCCTTGATGTCTTCAAGATCTCTATAGCAATCGAGATGATCCGTCTCCAATGTCGTCAACACCGCGATCGTCGGTGTGATGGAAAGAAACGAGCGATCAAACTCATCGGCTTCAACGACAATGAAATCCCCTTTGCCGAGACGTGCATTGGAGCCTGCAAGACCGTGCAGCCGTCCGCCAACGATCACTGTCGGATCGACTCCTCCCTCCATCAACACCAGACTGATGATGGAAGTGGTGGTCGTTTTGCCGTGTGTACCTGCGACGCCGATGCCGTATTTCAAACGCATCACCTCGGCCAGCATCTCCGCCCGACGGATCACCGGTATCTTCCGCTTGTGCGCTTCAACCAGTTCGGGGTTGTCGGGAGGAACAGCAGAAGAATAGACGACCGCGTCCACGTCGGGCTCGAGATTCTTCCCGTCGTGGCCGAGATATACTTTGGCACCCAGTTCCTCGAGTTTCTCCGTGTTGTCGCTCGCCGCGCGGTCTGAACCGGTCACTCGGAATTTTTGGTCCAGCAGAATCTCGGCAATGCCGCTCATGCCGATGCCGCCGATTCCCACAAAATGTAATTTCTTAATTGATGAAAACATGTCCGTCCATCACCTGTCTGTAAACTTTGGTCTCTGCCATCTGCGTTGCGTACGTTTCGGAACCTGTGCTGCAATCCTGTTCATTTCCTGAACAAGTTCCCGGTCCCGCTCATAGCGACCGATCCGGATCCTGAGCAAGCGGCGGCGTTTTTTCAACTTGAGAACGACCACCTGAAATCGTCCTCCTGTTTGAACACGCGCTTCCCGACCCACGTGCATCCATTCGATGTCACCGATACGGATGCTGCGCTCATGGAAACGGTTGACGAATTGGATTCCGCCTTCCGTGATCACCAGCCGGCGACGCCGAATCAAGTTCAACACCAGCGCAACAATCGACATCACCACAAAGAAAACGATCACATACATCAACGGATCATTCAGCACATACTCGAACTTTGCCTCGACGAAGTTCCCGCGAATACCGCCGTATAATATTAATGTGAAGAGATACAGCAGTACCGATTGATAATAAAAGTCGAGCTTGTATTTGAAAACTTTCCCGTCGTCGGTCATGATGTTGTGGCGAGAGTAATCACCGCTTGCGCTAATGCCGGCGCCGCTCCGGGCTTACCCATCGCCTTTGCCTTTTCTGCCATACCGTTGCGCCGCTCCGGGTTGCCAAGTAACTCCTGTATCGTACCGGGCAGCCGCGTCGCAAGCTCGTCATCCTTGATCATCACAGACGCCCCAAACTCCACCATCGCCCGGGCATTTTCCGTTTGATGATCCGCCGCCGCGTGGGGATACGGGACAAGAATCGACGGTACTCCGGCACGAGCAATCTCCGCGACCGACGTGGCTCCTGCCCGTGAGACGATCAGATCGCACACTGCGTACGCGTGCTGCATTTGATCGATGAATTTGTAGAGTCGCACATCCGGATAGCCGTCTCCAAGACGCTGTTTCACCCTGTCAAAATCCGACTCACCGGTTTGCCATATCATCTGCACATGATCCCCTGCAACCTTGTCGACAATAGCCAATATCGCATCGTTGATGGATCGAGCTCCCAGACTTCCACCGAAAACCAAAAGTGTCGGTTTCTGTGGATCAACATTGAAAAACTTCGCACTCTCAAGCCGCGTGACGGTGCCCAGCGTTGCACGTGTCGGGTTGCCGGTCACTTTCACGTTGTCAGTCCGTTTCAGATAACGCAGCGAACTCTCGAACGTGACGTGAACTTCTGTTGCCCATCCCGCCAAAAGCCGGGTTGTCACACCGGGATAACTGTTCTGCTCCTGGATCAATGTTGGAATCCCGAGCAACGATGCTGCAAAAATCACCGGACCGCAGACGTAGCCTCCCGTCCCCACGACAACAGCCGGCCTGATCTTGAGTATGAGAATGAACGACTGCATCAACGCGACGATGGTCTTCAACGGAAAGAGCAGATTGTCCGCTGAAAGTCTTCGCCTGAAACCGCTAATCCATATCGGTGCAAACGCGTATCCGCGCTGTGGGACGACGCGTGCTTCGATTTTGTTTCTTGTTCCAACGAATGTGATTTCCGCATCCGGCCGGATTTTCTTAATCTCATCTGCAATGGCAATTCCCGGAAAGAGATGGCCACCGGTTCCACCTCCCGCGAAGAGTATGCGAAATCGTTTCGACTGCACATTAATACACCTTTCCGACAGCAGGGGTTTGCGTCGGCTCAAGTGGCCGCACACCATCCGGAGCCTGCACAAGCCGCGGATACATGTCGGTCTGAGATGAAATATTCAGCAGAACCCCGAGCGCAACCGACGAAAACAACATGGACGATCCGCCATAACTCACAAAGGGCATGGGAAGTCCGGTTGTGGGCAGAATTCCAAGTGTGACTCCTGCGTTCACGAGCGCGTAGAGTGTGATTGCGGACGTAATGCCGACGGCAAGATACCTGCCGAAATCATCACGGGCATATCGAGCGATCCGCATGCCGCGCAGCATGATCGTCAGGAAAATGAGCGTGATGACTATGGTGCCGATCAAACCGTACTCCTCTCCGATGATGGAGAAGACAAAGTCCCCGTACGACTCCGGCAGAAAAAAATCACGTTGCCTGCTCTCGCCCGGGCCGAGGCCGAAGATACCTCCGTTGCCAAACCCGATGATTCCCTGGTGGAGCTGATAATTTCCCGGCGAACTCGAATCGCCTCCGCCACCCAGATAACTCATGATGCGTCGCATACGATACTCTGCGCTCAGCATATAGCCGATGAGGAGCGGAAGAAGCGCGACGAAAGTCAATCCTATGTGCGATAGTTTCGCACGACCAATAAACAGCATCACCAGGCTGATCATGAAAATCATTGCACCGTTGCTGAAGTTCGGTTGCAGCAGCACAAGCAATGTTACCGTTCCAATCCAGATCAATGTCGGGATGAAGCCGGTTTTGAAGTCTCTGATCCGATCCTTCTTTTCCGTGAACAGAGTGCAGAGATGGAAGATCAGAGCATACTTTGCCAGTTCAGATGGCTGCAAACCGAATCCGCCGAGACGGAGCCAACGCGCAGCTCCCTTCACTTCCCCCCCCAACACAAGCGTGACCAGCAACAATCCTATGGAGGCAATCAGTAAGAGCTTCGTGAGCTTTTTGTATTTCTTGTAGTCGATATTCATGAACACGAAAATTGCCGCGAAGCCCATAAGCACCTTGACGGCATGACTGCCCAGCAGCTTCTCACTCGCACCAAATTTTTCGAAAGCCCAGGTCGAGCTGGCACTGTACACCACGCCAAGGCTGAGTACCATCAGCACAAGAACACTCACGAGTATGGACAAGTCGATATGGTTGCGCTGGGTCTTCATGTTCTACAATGCCATCACGATTTCTTTGAATACCCTGCCGCGGTGTTCATAATTATCGAACCAATCAAACGACGCGCACGCCGGCGAGAGCAACACGATATCACCCTTTGTAGCCAGGGCTCCCGCCATCTGCACGGCATCATTCATCGAGCCTGCTTTCTTCAATGGCACGATATCACGAAAAGCACTTTCCACTTTCTCCGCTGACTCTCCAATGGCAACTATCGCACGGGCGTTTTTCTTCACAAGGTCTGTCAGTCGTGAATAATCATTTCCCTTATCGCGCCCGCCGAGCAACACAACCAGTGGCTTGTCAAAGCTCTGCAGTGCATACCAGACAGAATCCACGTTGGTCGCCTTGGAGTCATTGACGTAAGTTACACCGTTGACCTCCCGGACAAATTCCAGGCGATGTTCGACACCTTTGAAGTTCCGGAGTGTCGAGCGCAGCGACGCGGTCGAGATATTCAGTGCTCGCGCTGCAAGTGTTGCGGCCATGGCGTTGTAGAGATTATGGACTCCGCGAATACTGATGTCGTCCTTCCCGATAATTTCAACGTCTGCACCGCCAACCCGAACCCTCACGTGGTCATCGTCGAGATATCCTCCCTGCTCCACACGATGTTGAACGCTGAACGGCAGCTTCATCACTTGCGGGTGAATGTGTTTCTCGACGAGTGACCGGGTGACCTCATCGTCGTCATTGTACACCACAACGTCCCCGCTCCGTTGGTTCTCGAACACACGGCACTTCGAAGCCGCGTACTTCTCAAATGAATGCTCGTACCGGTCAAGATGGTCGGGTGTAATATTCAAAATCACAGATACCTTCGGTTTGAACGTCTCGATATGATCGAGCTGGAAACTACTGATCTCTAATATTGCTGTCGCCTCTGCGCCCAATTCTCCGACAACCTGCGAGAACGCCGTTCCGATGTTTCCTGCCACCGCATATTGCCTTCTCGCATCATGGAACATTCTTCCCAGCAACGTCGTGGTTGTTGTCTTCCCGTTTGTCCCCGTCACGGCTATCATGGGAGCCGGGCAAAACCAGCTCGCCGCTTCTATCTCACTTACCACTTTCAGCCCGCGCGCCAAAGCTTCCTTCACTATTGGAATGCCGGACGGAACCCCCGGACTCAGCACAAGTACTTCGGCCTCCAGCACCCTGGAGGAATTTACACCGAACTCTGTCGCAATGTCGGCGTTCTCCAGTTCCTTTCGCACAGAGAGCATCTTGTCCAATGGTGCAACGTCACTCAGGAATACCGTTGCTCCGTTCGCTCTCAGAAGTTTGGCGACCGCAATGCCGCTGCGCGCTCCGCCGATAACGCTGAACCTCTTCCCCTGTATGTGCGCCGCATCCAAACAGGACTATCTCACCTTGAATGTTGCAAGACTCACGATCATCAACAGCACGGCGATGATATAAAACCGTGTGACGATCTTGGGTTCCGGCCAGCCAAGCAACTCGAAGTGATGATGGAGCGGTGCCATCTTGAATATCCTCCGCCCCTCACCGTATTTCTTCCTCGTATACTTGAAATACAGCCGCTGAATAATCACCGACATCGTCTCGGCAAGAAATACCCCGCCGAGCGTGGGAAGCAAGAGCTCTTTCTTAATAAGAACGCAGAGCGCGCCTATTGCCCCGCCCAACGCCAACGATCCCGTGTCTCCCATAAACACCTGTGCCGGATACGCGTTGTACCAAAGGAAGCCCAGAGCCGCACCGATGAGGGCCGCGCAGAAAATTGCCAGCTCACCGTTCCCCCGCAAATACGGAATTGTCAGGTACTCGCTGAGCAACACATTCCCGGAAATGTAACTCATGATGCCGAGTGCGAGTCCGACAATACCGACCGTGCCGATGGCAAGACCGTCGAGACCGTCCGTGAGGTTCACGGCATTCGACGTCGCCGTAATCATGAACACCACCATCGGGATGTAGAGATAGCCAAAATCGAATTCCCTGTTCTTGAAAAACGGTACCGTCGTCGATGTATTGATCTTCCAGAGATCCGGATCAATAAGGTGGGGGGCGAAATAGATTACCCCACCGACCACCAACCCCACAAACACCTGACCCACTATCTTGTATCGTCCGATCAGTCCTTTGGGTTTCTTCTTTACCACCTTCAGATAGTCATCGAGAAATCCAACCGCCCCTAGACATGCCGTGACGAAAATGATCAACACGACGTACACATTGCCGATGTTCGCCCACAGAATGGTTGGGATCAGAATCGATGCAAGCACGATCAACCCTCCCATCGTCGGCGTGCCGGCTTTTGTCAGATGTGTCTTCGGAGCCTCAAGCTTCGCCGCTTCGCCAATCTGGTGTTCACGCAGCTTCCGGATGATCTTCGGGCCAAGCCAGAACGCAATCACCAACGCCGTCACCGCCGCTGCCGCGGCACGGAACGTGAGAAACCGGATCAACCCGAAACCGGGCGGATGATAGGTTTTCTCGATAAAATCAAGCAGGTAATACAGCATAATCCTCTGACAGCGTTATCAGCCAAACGGCACAATGGCGGACCGGAGTCGTTCCTCAAGGAACGTCACGATATCCTCCATTTTCATTCCGCGTGAACCTTTGATAAGTACAGCATCTCCCGGGGCAATAAGCTCCGTGAGATACTCTGCAAGTATGTTCTTTTGATCGTAATGCACTGACAATGAAATGCCGGCTGCGTCATGAATGTGCTTCGCGAGCGTGCCATATGTCAGTAAGTATTCGATGTTCAATGCCCTGGCTTCTTCGCCGACGCGTCCGTGTTCTGTTGGGCCGGCCTCGCCCAGCTCTCGCATATCGGCCAGCACCGCAATCTTCTTTCCTGTCGTTTTCGTCGACGCAAGTGTCCGGAGTGCCGCAATTGTCGAGTCCGGGTTCGCGTTGTACGTGTCATTGAAGATAATCACGCCGCCGAGGTTCAAGACTTCCATACGTTTACCGGAGGGCTTGAATATCTCCAGCGCCTTGCGAATTTTCTTCGATGGCACCTTGAACGCGAGTCCGACTGCGGCGGCGGAGAGCGCATTCGACGCGTTGTGCGCACCGGGAATGCTGAGCTGGATCCGCTCGGGTTTCTTCATCTTCCCGCCGGAGAATTGCAATGATGCACATCCGGTGTCGTCGGTTGCGATGTGTTTACCCCTTACATCAACACGCTTCGCGGCAAGACCGTAGGTCGTCCGGCGCTTTACCTTCTTCCCCATTTGCACCAACCACGGGTCGTCTGCGTTGATGATTGCCGTTCCCATTTTCCGTGTTGCAAGAAACTCAAACAGCTTCCCTTCCTCTTCAGCAACACCGTCGAGTGATTTGAAGAATTCGAGATGCTCACGGCCGATGTTGGTGATCAGCCCGTGCGTCGGTTCGAGAATGCGCAGAAGATATTCCAGTTCTCCCGGATGGTTCGTACCTATTTCGACCACCGCGATTTCATGCTTCTTCTCAAGACGGAAAATCGTTTGCGGCACACCAATATGGTTGTTGAGATTTCCCCGGGTGCTCAGTACTTCATATTGCGATGCGAGCACCTGTGCCACCATTTCTTTCGTCGTTGTTTTGCCGTTGCTTCCGCCGACTGCAAGAATGGGAATGTCGAACTTCCTCCGGTAGAGCAACGCAAGCTCACCCAATGCGTGGTTGGTATTCTCGACAAGCAGAAGTGCTTTTTCTCCCCACTTCGTCGCATGCGCAAAGGAAGCTGAGACGACCGCGGCGATTGCCCCCTTTGCAAAGGCGTCCGCTACAAACTTGTGCCCGTCATAGTTGTCGCCAATCAGTGCAACGAAAATCTCACCGGCGTTGGTCGTCCGCGAATCGGTGGATACTCCCGTGATCCTCTTGCCCTTAAGCAGGTCGCGACCCTTGAACTCAAAGTGCTTAACCTGTAACAGATCCTTCGGGTGGAATTTCATCCGTTCTCCCGGATGAACCGTTCTACTTCTTCCCGATCATCAAAGCGGTTTTTCGTCGTCCCGATGATCTGATACTCCTCGTGCCCCTTGCCCGCAATCAGCACCACATCATCCGCTCTGGCCATTTCCAACGCTTTGACGATTGCTTTGCGTCTGTCTTGCTCTGTATGAATAACAGCTCCCGGCTTGACGCCGCCGAGAACCTCGCGAATAATTGCCTCGGGATCTTCAGTCCGGGGGTTATCGGAGGTGACAATGGTAATGTCGCTCATCGTACTTGCTATGGATCCCATCTTAGGTCTCTTGCCACGGTCCCTGTCACCGCCGCATCCGAACACCGTGATGATGCGGCCATCTTTGTCCGCAGGAAGAATCTCGCGGATTGCGCGGAGACAATTTTCCAGCGCATCGGGCGTGTGTGCATAATCCACAACCGCCGTCCAGCCTGCGGGAGATACGATCTGTTCAAACCGTCCGCGGACGGCGGATAGGTTTGCGATGCCTTTGATAATCTGTTCATCGGGGATTCCGAGAACGATACACGTGGCGTAGGCCGCAAGGATGTTCTGAACATTGAAACGGCCGATAAGTCGCGAATCAACCTGATGTCTCGTTCCCTTATACCGTACGTCAAACCTGGTCCCGCGAACACCGAGATGAACATTCTCAGCAACGACATCTGCTACTCCGCCGAGACTGTAACTGATTGTCTGCGCACGCGTCCCTTCAATCATTTTCCTGCCGTAAGAATCGTCTGCGTTCGTTACCGCTCCGGCTGACTCGTTCAACGATTGAAACAGCATGTGTTTTGCGGTGAAGTATGATTCCATCGAACCATGAAAATCAAGGTGGTCTTGCGTCAGGTTCGTGAATGTCGCTGCGGCAAACGTCAACCCGTGGACACGATAAAGCGCGAGAGCATGCGAGGACACCTCCATGACTGTTGCGCTGCATCCTTTCTTCACCATCGTTGCGAGGAGCTGATTCAATTCCAACGACTCGGGGGTTGTGTGGGTTGACGGGAGTGTTTCCTCGCCAATCCTGTATTCAATGGTGCCGATGAGACCGGCAGTCTTCCCGCCTGTTTCTATAATGGATTTGATTAAACTTGTTGTCGTGGTCTTCCCGTTGGTCCCGGTAACCCCGATCAGTTGAAGCGCACGGCTTGGGTGCTTGTGGAAATTCGCCGACATAAGCGCCAGAGCCTTCCGCGCATCGGGAACAACGGCCTTCACCACCCCTGCATGCATGAACAGCGAATCCGGCAGGGCGGCATCATCCTCCATCACCACCACCTTCGCACCATTTCCGATGGCGTTCTGAATGTACCGATGCCCGTCATTGTTACCGCCGCGTATGGCGACAAACATCTGGCCACGCTCCACGTTCCTCGAATCGTACTGAATCCCCGTCACTTCCACCTCGTGGGTCACCACCATCCTGCCGTACATTGTTTGAAACATCTTGCTGACGGTGACGCCCGCGAGCACTTCCGATAAGGTCATTGAGTAGGGCGACTTCTCTTATGTTATGTACACATTGCAACGTGCTTGCCGACATACGCATCGTACACACCGTCAAGGAATTTCCAGAGCGCGTTCGCTGTGCGTCGTGCAGAATTGACAACGTCACCCTCCGCCTCCGGAGCTGTGTTGTTGGCGATCATCTCGCGTTCTGATCGCGAATGCAACACATCAGCTTCCTGATGAACACTGAAGAACTTGATCGCCGCCGGATCGTCCATGCCATAGAACTGTTTCAAGCCCCGGATTTTGACACGCGAGACTTCCGGGATTTGTGCCTCATATGCGTACAAGGCCGCTGCGCCTTCCTGGAATGATCCGCCCTTGCAGGAGTCCATCATTTCCTCCACCAGGTGCGTGGTGGTGGAAAGCGGTGTTGCGGCGAGGACTTCCTGGGTTGTTGCGCCAAGCGCGTTGGCAAAACGCATCCAGAGCGCGGGGTGATTCTCTTGTCCTTGTTCCTCTTCCATCAGATTCTGGAGAAGCTCCTGTCGCACCGAGATATCGGGTGTGTTGGAATGTACTGCACTTACCATGCGCGGGAAATCTTTCACGAAATGATAGTACTGGCACGCATACGACTTGAGCATCTCTTGTGTGAGCTTGCCTTCGTTCCATGCCTGGTAAAACGGATGCTTAAGCATCGACCGCTCATCAAGCACGGCATCGAGTGATGCGAGAAGCGTTGCTGACATGACTCCTCCTTTTGTGTGTAATGTGAATGAACTTGTTGTGAGCTATTGAATGCTGGCCACGACGGCCCGTCTTGCATCACAGCGCAACGACACCTTCGTTCCGATCTTCACCAGTTGCCCGGCTTTGGGTGTTTGCATACGCACAACACCGGAGCCTTCAATGTTGACATCAAGATGATGGATGACAAGCTTGTTAATGGCCCGGCGAATTGTCAATCCCCTGAGATCCGGAACGACAGCGTATCCTTTCTTGACCGCGATAACATCGGAGGTTACGAGTTTCACAATCTCTTTGCGGCGAATTTTTGTGCCGGGAATCGGCTGCTGCTTGTAGACAACATCGCCGCTTCCTTCAAGATTAACTTCGAAGCCGTGTGACTCCAGAATCTCCGTCGCAACCGCCGTTTTCATATTTGAAACATCCGGCACGGCAACGGGAATCTGTCCCGCGATTACGACGTCGGGTGTTCGCGCGAAGCGTCCCGATGTGGTGCTCACCTTTGCCGCAATTGCTTTGAAGATTGGCGCGCTCGCAAGTGCGCCCGTATATCCTTCACGTGGATTGTCCAGCATAACAACACAGACGACTTGCGGATCCTCGGCGGGGAAAAAACCGGCAAAGGATGCTGTGTATTTTCCAGGCTCGTACCGTCCATCAATAACCTTTCGAGACGTCCCCGTCTTCCCCGCAACGGAAAGCCCTTCCACCTTTGCGGTCATGCCTGTTCCCCGCTCCACAACACCTTTCAATAATTCAGTAAGCTGCTGCGCAGTCTCAGACGAGATCACCGTACGGATCACCTGCGGTCGCGTCTCGGATTCCACTTCATCGTGCTCATCCAGAATCTTACCCACAATAAAAGGCTTCATCAGTACGCCGTTGTTGGCAACCGCTGCGTAGGCTGCTGCAATTTGCAATGGCGTGGCTCCGACTTCATATCCGTATGCTATCGAGTTGAGTGTCGTCCCCGACCATTGGGTGGGCTTTTTCAACTCCCCATTCACTTCGCCCGAGAGTCCGAGTCCCGTCGAAATCCCAAACCCAAAATCTCTTGCTGTGGTGTATAGAACTTCCGCTCCGATGCGGTCGGAAACCTTGGCCATCACGATGTTGCTGGAAACCTCAACCGCTTCCTGGAACGACAACCAGCCGTGTTCGTGTGTGTCGGTGATGGTGCGGGAATTGCCACGCGCGAACTTCACCACATACTTTCCGTTCTCTGCAAAGAATTTCTCCCCTTTCTTGATCAGTTCTTCTTCAAGAGCAGCCGACACTGTGACGATCTTGAATACGGAGCCTGGTTCGAACATGTCTGTAATGACCCTGTTCTTCATTGCTGTCGCGTTCGCGGAAGAGAAAGAGTTCGGGTTCAAGCTTGGATTATTCGCCATCGCCAGCACCTCGCCCGTCCGCGGATCCAGCATTACTACCAGCCCGCTTTCCGCCTTGGCTCGCTCTATTCCCCTCTTGAGTTCCTCTTCGGCAATCTGCTGAAGTTCCAAGTCGAGCGTCAGCACAATACTCTTTCCGCTGACAGGCTCGACTCGCGGATAGTCGACCGAGGGGTGGCTGCGCCCAAGGCCGTCGCGCTGCATCACCACGTTGCCGCTTTTGCCGCGAAGATGGTCATCAAATTGCAGCTCTACACCACTGAGACCCTTGTTATCCACGTCCGTAAATCCGATGAGCTGGCCTGCAACGTGCTCATAGTGATAAATTCTCTTGGGCTCATCTATCCTGATCAGTCCGGTAAAGTCCTTCGGTCGAATGAGAGCCTCCTTCCCGGGATCGGCACCGCGTTCGAGCCACACGAACCGACGACCGGGAACGCGGAGAAGCCGGAGATAGTGCTCGGTCGACTTATTGAATGCTCGCGCAAAACGTCTTGCAACGGTCTGGGCCGAAGCTCCCAACATTTTCGGATCGGCTGCAAACGAGACAAACATTGAATTCGATGCGAGCACGTTACCGTGGCGGTCCTGGACCGTTCCACGCAATGCAGGCAAGGGAACTTCCGATTCATATTGGCGGCGCGCAATCTCTTTGTACTTCTGAGCGTCAATCACCTGAATCTGAATCAGGCGCAACGCGACAACACAGAAGAACATCAGCAGGCCGATCTTGAGTGCAAGCACCCTGCGTAGCGCGCCTTTTCGCTGCGCTTCCGGAGGTATTTTTTCTTGCGGAGTATTCTGTTTCCTGCCAAACATTCGTCGAATTATTGATCCTCTGCCAACGCGCTGTAGTCTTCCACATCAAACCATTTCGGCTGTTCATCGGGATGCTCGAGGCCTAGTTCCTCGGCTGCGATGCGCCCGATGCGCTCCCACCGCGACTTGCGGTCGATCTCCGCCCGCAGGATCTGGTTCGCACCAACCAGCTTATCGAGTTGCAGCTGCATGTTGCTGACATCGTCTGCAAATTTGTTCACTGCGAGAATGTTGCTGATGTAGAGAACGATCGCTACGCCGGAACCGAAGATCGCAGCTATGATATTGAATGTGGACCGCCTCCGGCGCACGCCTTTTCTGTTTTGCGGTACGGCATAACCGGCGATCTTCCTCTGTGGGTCGCCCCCGTAAATATGTTTGCGTTGAGGCTCGACCCGCAGGGGCCTGGGTTGTGTATCGGGTTTCGATCGCTCGATCATTTCCTGTATGTCTTCTGTCAGCTTTGCCATCGGCTATTCCACTATGCGTTCCGCTGCCCGTAATTTCGCGCTGCGCGACCGTGGATTCTGCGCTTGTTCCTCGTCCCCGGCAACAATGGGTTTCTTCGTTAACATCTTCAGATGAGGAACAATCTGTCGGTCTGGCAAATACTTGTCACCGGAACGCACAACACTCGCCGACTCCGCGCGGAAAAAATCCTTCACAATTCTATCTTCCAATGAATGATAGGAGATGACTACGATCCTGCCGCCCGGTCGCACAACATCAATGCTCTCTTTCAATACCGTCTTCAGACTCTCGAGCTCACCGTTCACTTCGATGCGGATTGCCTGGAACACGCGCGCCAGCGATTTCGTCAGGAACCTTTCTCCTACAGCCGCTTGGATGATCGCTCGGAGATTCCCGGTAGTCTCAATCGGCCTCTCCGCCACAATGGATCTTGCTATCCGGCGCGATGCCCGCTCCTCACCATACTTCCAGAGCACGTCTGCAAGCGCCCGTTCCTCGTACTCATTTACCACACGCCACCCCGTCATCTCGCCTCGCCTGTCCATCCGCATATCAATGGGTTCATCTGCTCGAAATGAGAACCCCCTGGTTCCCTCATCAAGATGGTGCGACGAAACACCAAGGTCGAGAAGCAGCCCGCTTATCGCTGAAATCCCGTGAGATAAAAGCTCGCTCTTGAGATTTCTAAAATTTGAATGAACAAGTATCGTATTGGAGCATTGTTGTGCAAGGCGATTTTTCGCGATTACCAATGCCTGCTCGTCCGCATCAAAACAAATGAGACGCGCGTGGCCTTCGGTACTCCGGCAAATCCCCTCTGAGTGTCCGCCACCTCCAACCGTCGCATCAACGTATGATCCACTGCGATCGGTGATGAGAAGATTGAGAGACTCGTGAAGGAGAACCGGTTCATGAAATAATGTTGACATACAACCACCGCGGGCATCGCCGCGCTCGCGATGATTTATTTCGTGAACACCCGGTGTGCGATCTCTTCGTAACTCTCGGATTGTTTCTTCAGGTACTCTTTATACATTCCTGGATTCCACACTTCTATACGCTCGAGCACTCCGAGAATGAGCACTTCGTTTTCAATCGCTGCGAACTGCAAAAGCTCTTTGGGAATCGTAATTCGTGACTGACCATCAAGTTGAGAATCAATTGCCCATTGCAGAAGGGTGCGCGTGAAGTAACGATGCTGAGGATCGGATGGCGAGAGTTTTCGGACTGCGGCTTCCAGGGCATTCCATTCATCAAGGGGGTAGATGAACAAACACTGTTCAAACCCGCGCGTGAGAACAAACGTGTCGTTCGCTTCGAGAGAAACATTCTTCCGCAGCTTGACCGGGATGTTTATCCGCCCCTTGTTGTCAACGGAGTATGAGTAGGATCCTTTGAAGGAGGACATTTGAACATTAAAATTAAGGCATTTTCGGTGAGCGGAATGATTACCCACCAGTTACCCACTTTTCCCCACGACTCCAAAGATAGGGTTTTGAATCTGAAAGTCAAGAGCAAAGTTGCTTGAATTGAATTACTTTTGAGGATTTATGGTTAGCTGAAAAATTGCGGATAAATTCGTGGTGGTGATTACCCACCAAGGGCGGATTGCTCTTTTTGGGAATGGACCAAGTGTGATAAAAGTTCCAGGCATTGGCCTGAGGGGCTCTTGCTCATATATCCTTTGCCAAAGTTAGCGGTCAGAACCAAGGCATCCTTGGTATTCTTAAGTATGACACCCATCGATCTGGAGCTGGCGATCCTAGTCATAAGTTGTTGGAAGTCCTCGGATTCATAAAAGCGCTTGTTGGAGGATGGTGGAAACTGCAGTTCCGCTCCTGATTGGCCAATTTTTACTTTCCTAAAGCCAATCTTAGCGGCAAGAAGCTTAACGCGAATGATACTGATGAGCTCGTTGAATTCGGTCGGATTCGGTCCGAACCGATCTCGTACCTCATGGACCATTTCGTCAAGTTGGGCTTGGCTGCTGATCGCATAAAGCCTTCTATAGATCTCCAGACGTTCCGCATCATTCTCCACGTATGATTTCGGAATCAACGCACTCACGGTGGAATCCACAATGGTTTCTGTGGACGAGAGAGACTGGCGGATTTCGCCAGCGAAGAGATCCTGGAATTCCTCGTCCTTCAGTTCTCCAACCGCTTCTTCCAAAATCCTTGTGTACGTCTCAAAGCCCATGGTTTCAATGAACCCGCTCTGCTCGGCACCAAGAAGATTTCCCGCGCCGCGGATTTCCAGGTCGCGCATCGCGAGGTGAAAGCCCGAACCCAACTCCGTGAATTCCTCAACAGCCTGAAGTCGGAGAAGCGTATTCTTGGGAAGAGCACCCAGCGGTGGCGTGAGAAGGTAAGCGTACGCCTGAACATTCGATCGTCCGACTCGTCCGCGCAACTGATACAACTCAGCCATGCCAAACCGGTCGGCTCGATTAATAATAATGGTGTTCACGTTCGGGATATCCAGCCCGGATTCTATTATTTTAGTACAGACGAGGACGTCAAACTTTTTCTCCAGAAAATCCAACATCACTTCCTCAAGCTCATGGCCTTGCATCTGACCGTGCGCGTATCGCACGCGCACGCCGGGGACTGCTCGCTGAATTTGCTTGCAGGTGTCTTCGATGTTGCTTACCCGGTCATGGACGAAGTACACCTGGCCGCTACGTCCCGTTTCTTTAATGATGGCGTCCCGGATAAGATCGTCGCTGTATTGTGTAACCTCCGTTATCACGGGACGGCGGTTTCGCGGAGGGGTAGCGATAATGGAAAGATCGCGGGCACCCATCAGGGAGAAATGCAGCGTACGTGGTATGGGTGTTGCCGTGAGTGTCAACGTATCCACGTTTGCTTTGATCCGGCGGAGTTTTTCTTTGGCTGTCACACCAAAGCGGTGCTCCTCGTCGATAATCAGGAGTCCAAGGTCCTTAAACAAAACGTCCTTCGATAACAACCTGTGCGTGCCGATGATGACATCCACCCCTCCGGTCTTCAATGCTTCTGTAATGGAAGTCTGCTCGGCTTTTGAGTTGAACCGTGTAAGAGCCCGCACGTTTATCGAATACCGCGACGTCCGATCGATGAATGTGTTGAGATGCTGCAGCGCTAGAATTGTGGTTGGAACGAGTACTGCTGCCTGCTTCCCACTCATGACTGCTTTGAATGCGGCACGGACCGCAACTTCTGTTTTTCCAAATCCAACATCTCCACAGATCAACCGGTCCATCGGTGCTGGCGCTTCCATGTCTTGTTTCACCTCGCGCGTGGCTTTTGCCTGGTCGAATGTATCCTCGTACATGAACGACGCCTCAAGCTCCATTTGCCAGGGCGTATCCGCAACGAAGGCAAATCCCTGTGTGCTTTTGCGCTTAGCATACAGTTTGATGAGATCGCGGGCAATGTCCTTGATTCGCTTCTTCGCCCGGGCCTTGAGTTTCTCCCAATCCGGACGTCCGAGACGGGTGAGCTTGGGGACATGCCCTTCCTTCGAAGAGAACCTTTGGACGCGATTCAAATAGTTGAGATTGACATAGAGTGTATCGCCCCCATCGTACGATAGCGTTAGCACCTCCTGTTCTGTTCCCTGCACCGTAATCTTTTTGAGACCATCAAATTTCCCTATGCCGTGGTCGGTGTGTACAACAAAGTCGCCACGCCGTAATTGGCGCGCTTCCTTTTCTGAAAACCCCCGTAGCCGCGGTTTACGCTTGCCGCCTCTGCGTTTCAGGCGGTTGAATATCTGATGTTCCGTGAAAACAGCAATCTTTAGATCGTCAATCCGGAATCCGCTGAAAAGCGAAGTGTCGGTGAACGTCAGACGCGAGAGATCAAGTTGAACTGTTTCTTCGTTCTCATCATCACTTTCACGATCAGCCAACAAATCTTTCAGTCGGGCCAGTTCGGACTGCGTATCGCATGTGAGGAATATTTGGTAGTCACGCTGCTGTAGGTCGCTCAAAGTCTGTCGTAGGAAGCGTGTGTTTCCGTTAATGGCCGGTTGCGAAACCGAAGAAAAATCGGCGGCCACGGTTCCCGCGTATGGTATGCTGACAATATCGGCTCGTGTGAAACGCGAGAGACCGCCGACAACGGCTGACCAACGATCTTCTGTATCTTCCCGGACATTTCTCTCGATAGATCTACGAATGAGTTCGGGTTCCAGAAGGAAGATGACTGCTTGCGGCGAAATGAAATCAACGATCGTGGCAGTATGTTCCGTGTTGGGACTCTCTTCGCTCAGAGTATTGGGGACGACCGTTGCAAGCTCCAGTTCCTTGATCGACCGTTGCGACAACGCATCAAACTCGCGTATGGACTCAATGCGATCACCGAAGAACTCCACGCGCACCGGATGGTCTCCTGCAAATGGGAACACGTCAAGGATTCCGCCCCGTACGGCAAAATCACCGCGGGCCTCAACGAAGTCGCTTTTCTGAAAGCCGAGTTCAGCGAGAAGCTGCGTCGTGGTGGAGAAATCTGTGTCCACACCTCTTCGCAACTCCAATACTTGTTGTGTGATAAACAGCGGTGGCGGGAGTTTTCTGAAAAGAGCTTCTCCCGGTACAACGAGCAATCCCGGTGGCTTTGTCGTGAGCACTCGAAGCGTCTCAACGTCACCCGGATGATCGCCAACAGAAGTTGGGTGACCCTGTTTCTCAACGCCGAACACTCCTGCCGAAGCTCCAAATTGAAGAAAATCTTCATGCAACTGGATCGCCTGTTCCCGGTCACTCGTCACGATCAAGCACTGACGCTGGATATCTCCCTGCAGCGACGTGAGCATGACTGAGACCAAAGACCCGGACACGCCGGTAATCACCACTGGCTGTTGTGGAGAGTTCAGCGATTCGACCAACCGCTGGAACGGAGCGTAACCGCTTAGCGTTAATGTGATTTCGTTAATCATCTATAAACGTACCTTGCCCTGCCACTATCCGATTTCCTTGAATAGTGGTAGAGCTGTTTTTTGTTCTATCGTTTGTTCTCTATTCCTTTATCGCACGACGGACAAATCCATCTGCATCCCGGAGAACTGCACGGGCCGTGGCAGCATCAATGCCGCGCTTGATCATGACAATCGCCGTCTTGACGTTGCCACCAGCGTCTACGAGTCTTGTTGCGGCCGTGTCATAACTGACGTCTGTTGCCATCATGATAATGCGCTTGGCTCGCTCTTCGAGTTTTTTGTTTGTCAGTTGCAGGTCGACCATCATGTTTGCGTACACCTTGCCGAGACGGATCATTGAGACCGTACTAATCATATTGAGCACGAGCTTTTGAGCTGTCCCGGATTTCAGACGCGTCGAGCCCATGAGTACCTCTGGCCCCACTTCGGGACAAATAGCAACATCGACATCGAGATCAAATTCTGCTCGCGGATTTGTGGTAACATAGATTGTCTTTGCTCCCAAACTCTTTGCATGTGCGACTGCCTTAACCACGTACGGTGTGCGTCTGCTTGCCGCGATTCCACAGACAACATCTCCCGATCCGACCGCAAGAGCGTCAATATCAATCATCGCTTGTTGCGTGTTATCTTCAGCGCCTTCCTGTGAGCGAAACATTGCAGCATTGCCCCCAGCGATCACGCCGGTGATTTGCCTGGGGTCCGTTCCAAAAGTCGGCGGACATTCGGATGCATCAATCACACCGAGTCTCCCGCTTGACCCTGCGCCAACATAAATCAGCCTGCCGCCACTCCTGAGCGCCGCAACGACAAGGTCGACTGCTTGAGCAATGAAATATATCTCATGTTCAACCGCATGAGCAACATTCTTGTCCTCGGCGTTAATGAGTTTAAGAACAGTGGTGGTTGGAAGAGAATCAATCTCTTCTGTGTTTGGATTTCTCTGCTCTGTCAAAAGCTGTGAGAGATCTCTAAACAATTCAATATCATTTTTCATCATAACGGTTATAAATTTGTAATGACAAGTTTCTTATCGTCAAGGCCGATTCTGTCAATACCATCGAATGAAATACCAACAACACGGCTATTTGTTAAGGCTTTTCTATTTGCCATTTCCACTTCTCCGGAGATATCTCCGCCCTTCATTGCCAATAACGCCGGTAATTGAAATGATTCTCCGGTCCTAATTAATCTGAGACTGTACGATGAATGTCTGGCGAATGGCTTTGACCAGGCAACAAGCTCGTGCAATGGCGCGACGGCCCTTGCAAGGCTAATATCAAATGACTGGCAAAGGTCGGGATTTTTCTTCAGTTCTTCAGTTCTCCCGGACATGGCAGAGACATTCGGCAATGCAAGGTTCATGAGCATATCACTAACAGCATTGATCTTTTTTTTGACAGAGTCGACAAGGACAAAAGAAATGTCGGGCCTTGCTATCGCGAGCGGTATCCCGGGAAGGCCACCACCAGTACCAATATCAATAATTCGAATGCCGGCCGGAAGGTCCACAATAAAAAGCAATGCAAGAGAATGAATAATGTGCGATCCCCAAACATCATCATTTGCCCTTGAAACGAGATTAATTTTTGAGTTCCAAGCGAGAAGCTGGTCAACATATTGGGAAAGAAGCTGAGTCTGATCCTCTGTTAATGAAACACCATTACCACTAAGTATTTTGAAGGCCGATGCTTTGTCCAATCAGATGCTTTCACGTGAAACGTAACCGCGAACTGCTATCATCAAAAGAGAGAGATCGGCGCTGGTGACCCCGCTTATTCTAGAGGCCTGTCCTATTGTCGTTGGTCTTATACGGCTCAATTTCTCCTTGCCTTCGGTGCTAAGTGATTTTACATCTGAGAAAGTAAAGTGCTTGGGGATTTGCATTGACTCACTCTTGTCAAACTGTGCGATCTGAACTCCTTGTCGTTTGATGTATCCATCATACTTTATTTCAATCTCCACCCTCTCCCTTATTTGCTTTGTCGATAGAGCATCACGCAGGTAATCAGGTATGGATAATCTTGAGATGATACTCTCAATATTCACTTCTGGTCGACGGAGCAACTGAGCTGCGCTAACTGGTTCGGAAACCTCTTGTGTTCTCATTGATGAAAGTAGAGGGTTGGCATCCTGGGGCTTGACGAATATACGCTCAAACTCGTGGACGGCAAGATTAATACTTGATTCCTTTTTCTCAAGATGCGATATCTGAGAATTCGATACCAACCCAACCATATTTCCGCTCCGCATGAGCCTTGAGTCGGCATTATCCTGGCGAAGCAGAAGTCTGTACTCCGCCCTTGATGTGAAAATGCGATAAGGCTCTTCAGTTCCCTTGTTAATCAGATCGTCGATCATAACTCCAATATACGACTCGCTTCGCTTCAGAATGAACGAACTGGCGTTCTTCACTTTCAGAGCAGCATTGATTCCTGCCATCAAACCCTGGGCTGCGGCTTCTTCGTAGCCACTGGTTCCATTTATTTGTCCGGCGAGGAATAGTCCGGAGACCAACTTCGTCTCAAGCGTGCTGTACAACTGATGCGGAGGAACAAAGTCATATTCAACTGCATACCCGGGACGTAGGATCACAGCACGCTCCAAACCTTGAACAGTGTGGAGAGCCTTCTCCTGGACGTGGTCTGGAAGGCTTGTTGAAAAGCCGTTTACATATACAATTCTTGATTCATATCCTTCTGGCTCAAGAAATATCTGATGTCGTTCTTTGTCAGCAAAGCGATTGACCTTATCCTCAATCGAAGGACAATACCTTGGTCCAACACCCTTGATCCTCCCGGTGAACATTGGCGACTGCTCAAACCCATCCTTCAAAGCCACATGCGTAGCACCGTTCGTGTAAGTAAGGAACATTGGAATTTGAGTGTTTGATATGCTATGATTACTGAACGAAAATGGCTGCGGCTCCAGTTCGGGAAGTTGTTCCTCGGTAACTCCAAAGTCTATTGTGGAAATATCTATTCTGGGCGGAGTACCGGTTTTCAATCTTCCAAGCTGCAGCCCGAGCTTGGCAAGCATACTGGATAGGCCATGGGCCGCTGGTTCGCCGAATCGACCCCCAGCTGACTGCTTAAGTCCTGTATGCATCAAACCGCCCAAGAATGTGCCACTGCAAATTACCAATGCCTTGCAGCTGTACTCAACCCCAGCTCCTGATTCTATTCCAACAATGGCTTGGCCATCGGTCAATACATTTTCAACCGTGTCCTTTACAACGCACAAACTATCCTGATTTTGAACTCTTCTTATTGCCTCTCTGCTGTACCAATCGCGGTCGCTTTGGCACCTTGGCGACCATATTGCCGGGCCTTTTGACCTGTTCAGCATTCTAAAGTGAATACCGGTAGCATCGGCGATCTTACCCATTTCACCACCCAGCGCGTCAATTTCGCGAACCAAATGTCCTTTTGCAGAGCCACCAATAGCAGGGTTACAAGACATTCTGCCTATTGCGGCGGGATCCATGGTGAATAGCGCTGTCGAGCACCCAATACGCGATGCCGCAAGGGAGGCCTCAATACCTGCATGGCCGCCACCAATAACTATGACGTCGTACTGATTCTTGCTTTGGCTTCGTTGCACGTGAAACTACTTCCCTATACAAAATGAGCCGAAGACCCTGTTTAGGATGTCATCAGTTGTGATCTCTCCGGTGATTTCAGAGAGCGAGTTCATCGCAGATCTAATGTCTGCGGCTGCCAGCTCCGTTGACCTTTGAGAATCTATAGATGAAAGCGCAGCCTTCAGTGAGTTTACCGACGATGAAAGGGCTTCATAGTGTCTTAGACTTGAAATTTCAACATCTGATGTTGCAATCCGGTCCGATGAAACAAGTCTTGAGAGTGATTTTTTTAGGGTAGGAATTCCTGCCCCAGTCTTTGACGAGACGGCCACCTTATCGTCAAGGATCTGGCGATCATGCTCGTGACTGCTGAGTAAGTCTATCTTGTTGAGAACCGTCAAGGACTTCTGCTGAGAGTGGGGGTCCTTTGTCGTGATGGAGCCCGGAATATCGGTGCAGTCAATAACGGTTACAATAATATCTGAACTTTCAATATAGTCATGTGTTCTTTTGATACCTTCAACCTCCACCGGATCTTCCGAGGTCCTGATCCCAGCCGTATCAATAAGACGAAAAAGTACACCATCTATTTGAATTGATTCTTCTATTGTGTCCCTTGTTGTACCCGCGATATGTGTTACAATTGATCTGTCTGAATTCAACAGGGCATTGAAAATACTCGATTTGCCTACATTGGGTTTTCCGATAATGGCAACGGTTACGCCTTCCCTATGTATTCTCCCTTGATCAAACGACTGGATTAACGATTCGATTCTTGTGATTACATTATTCAGGCGTTCAGAGATGGCATCCTTGCTCGAAATTTCCACTCCCTCATCAGAAAAATCCAACTCCAGCTCCAATAACGCACATATATCCAAAAGCTCTTGCTTGATTGATTCGACACAATCACTCAGTTTCCCGCGGAGCTGGTCCATTGATGTACTGATGGATCTTTTACTTTTTGCGGAAATGATGTTTGCAACTGCCTCGGCTTGTGCCAGATCGAGCTTGCCATTGAGGAATGCACGTTTGGTGAACTCTCCCGGATCTGCCTGTCGTACTCCTCGCGAGAGTACAGACTCCAAAACTTGCTGTGACATCACCGTGCCACCGTGACAACTAATCTCCAGTAGATCTTCGCCTGTATATGAGTGTGGGGATCGAAAAACCGAAACAAGCACCTCGTCAATGACTTTACCGCTTTGCGTGATAAGATGCCCAAGATGAATAGTATAGCCGGCTGCATCCGAGAGTGTGCGCTTGCCTTGAAAGATGGGATCGATAAGACTGAACGCAAGGGGTCCGCTGACACGCACGACAGAAATAGCCCCTTCACCCATGGCTGTTGATATGGCCCCGATGGTGTCATCGCCCCGAAGTTTCATGAGGCAAAATTACGGATTTCCTCTTTGACTCGCAACGCGCACCAATGAATCAAAAAAATGAAAAAGCCCGTCAACAATCGACGGGCTTCACGGCTACCTCAATGAACCTTGCGCTTATCTCTTGCCGAACTTCGGAAGGTCTTTGGAGAGTCTTCCCATTATTCCTCCCGAATGTTTCTTCGGATCAACTTTGCGCAATGGCTCGTCGCCATGCTTCTTGTTGACCCACGATTGCTGAATAATGGAAAGAAGGTTGAAGACAAAGTAGTAGAGGTTCAGTCCGGAGGGAAAACTGTTGAATAACAACGTCATCATAACCGGCATCATCCACACCATTGCTTTCTGACGCGGGTCGGTCACTGTCATTTTTTGCTGTATGAACATGGTTACACCCATGGCGAGAGCGAGCCCCGAGAGACTGACGATTTGAAAGAGGGGAATCGTAAAAGGGAGCTTTACAATTTCATCCGGGACAGAGAGATCGGTGATCCAAAACATGAAGCTCGCCTGGCGCAATTCTATGGATGAACTGAACACAGAGTACAACGCAAAGAGGATGGGCATCTGGAGAAGGAGAGGGAGACACCCCGATGCCGGGTTGACGCCATACTCCTTGTACAGATTCATGATCTGTTGGTTCATCTTCTGGGGATCGTCTTTGTGCTTTTCGCGGATCTCGGTCATCAGTGGCTGAAGGGCCTGCATCTGCTTCATGGATTTCATGCTGGTCTTTGTCAGCGGGTGCAACACAATCTTGATAATGATGGAAAAGACGATGATGACAAAACCAAAGTTCGGGATGAACATCCGGAGAAATCCCAACAACGGCAAGAGGACATACTTCGAGATTGGGCGAATGATCCACGCCGGGCCAAGGCTGATGATTTCATCAATGTTTTTGCCGTACGACTGGATAACATCAATGTCGAGCGGACCCAGAAATACTGTGAATGTTGCAGACTCTGAAGCTGAATTAAGCAATGGCATCTTCACTGCAAGGGCGTACGATTCCCGTACTCCTTTGTCGGGCTGATTGACCCGATGACCCTGCAGGAGTGCCCCGCGGCTCTTGCTTTCATCGGGGATCATAACAACGGCGAAATATTTGTTACGCGCCGCCACCCAGCTTGTAGACCCTTCAATATCGACATCCGGGGTCTGTGCCACATCTGCTGCATCTATCTCGGCAAGTTCGCCGCCGGAGTAGGCAAAGGCCTTTGTTGAGTTGGATTCATCAACACTATTGTGCTCGGCGTAGCGCAGGCCAGTTTCCCATAATACTTGATACTCGTAGTTGGCAATGACATCGCCGACATTCTGGAACTTGAATGCCGCATCGAAAGAATATTTCCCGTTTGTAAATGTCATTTGCTTCACAATGGATTTGCCGGGAGCTATCTCCAGACGAAGCTCCACGGTGTACGATTCATCGTTACGCAATTCAACCGTCTTCCAGGTTGGGAAGTCGGCCAAGAATGTGAGGTGTCGCGTGTTGATGAGTTTTCCATCAGAGGAGGTAAACAGCAGGCTGAAGTCTCCGCCCTGTTCATAATCAACAATGTTGACCGGATACTTATCCCAGGTGAAATACTTCGTCAGTTCCCACTTTCGAATCAGACCGCCGTGTGTGGAAACCTCGGCCGTGTAGAGATCGGTTTTGATTATGAGTCTCCGTTCGGGCCCGCCTACGAGATGGGAAAAATATTTGCCGCTTGTGTCCTTTTCTACACTCCCGATCGTAGGGCTCTTCACTGGTTCCGACTCCACGCGGTCCTTCAATGCAGAGTGTGGCGTTCCCAGGCTATCCGCTTGTCGAGGGATACTCCGTGACGGTTCAGGGGGGGCCTGAACCCACATCCACACCATGAGAACAATACCTATAAGAATGAAACCGAATACCGTCTGCTTATCCATGTAGAACAATCTCCAGAACAACCATTGTTAACCAGCCTGCACAGAAACTCTTTCAGGCCGGATCATATCCTCCCGGATGGAGTGGGTGGCATTTCATGATGCGACGAATTGCGCGAAGAAGACCGGAAAGCGCGCCATGTTTTCGCATTGCATCAATTGCATAATGTGAACACGTTGGATAAAATCGACATGTGTTTTGGGGGAGGAGAGGAGAGATGACGATCTGATATAGCCTAACAAGCCAGATTGCAAGCGAAGTCATTAGTTAACGCTTCTCGATCTTGCTACACACCGCCGCTAAATCATCGTGGATCATCAGATATGTCACTCTTCTTGCTTCCTGTAGCCGATTTCCTCGGTAGGCAACCACGAAGTGAAGATTTGTATTCCTTGCGGTGGACAATTGTACGAGACGCCTCGATACTGTGCGCAGGGCTTCGCGCATCCGTCGCTTCACATGGTTTCGCTGCACTGCATTCAGGCTGCGATCAACAATTGCTACGCCGGTTGAAACCCCTGCTGCGATGCCAGCCTGCCACAGACAATAACACCTGACTAATTGACCATCGGTACGTTTGCCCGAAAGAAAAACTGTTCGAAAGGCTTTTGATCCACGCAAGGCTCGAATATTCTTCACATTGCAACCCGGCATTCACGCCGTTGCTATCGCTCGTCGCTTACGGTCAGTTTCTTTCGGCCCTTTGCGCGTCTCCGTGCAAGAACATTCCGGCCGTTTTTTGTTGCCATGCGGGCTCGAAACCCATGCGTGTTTCTTCGTTTTCTATTGTGCGGCTGAAACGTACGCTTCATTTTCTATTGCTCCTACGTTTGGATGACACACCAAGAAGGGTATTGATAGGGGAGTTAAGGTACGGAAATATCACTAGAGACACAACAAATTTTCTTGTGTGCGCCCTTGCGTCGTGAGTTTACTTGTGTTATCATCTTTTGTGTAAAGATTGCTGCCGTTCCGTGTTGACAACTTGTTCACATCGCAACAGGGGTAACCGGATTAGTTCTGGCCTGTGAATAAAACACACCGTCTCTCGTGCTTCCTTCTCGTCTTATGTTATGTTCTTGCCTTGATTTTAAGTGCGTTTCTCGGTTTCTAACTTATCGGCTTTCGTGTGTTGATAAGAAACTTGTCGGCTTACTTCTTGTCTCTGTTCAATCTATTTGTGGGTAATGGTGTGGATAAACAACGGTCTTTGTGTGGATATCATTGTAACGTCAAGGCAGAGAGGTTCTTATAGATGGAAACTATTCAACAGATCTCCAGCGTCACCTCCGAGGTTGAACAGGGCCGCGTAGCATGGCTGGCCTGTCTCGGTGTCATTCGAGAGAGCGTAAACACGCAGAGTTTCAAAACCTGGTTCGAGCCTATAGAGTCAATTTCTCTGGCTGGTGGAAAACTCACGGTTCAAGTCCCCAGCCAATTCTTTTGCGACTGGCTGGAAGAGCATTATTACGGACTTATTAATTCGACCGCTGCGCGTGTACTAGGCAAAGGGGCGAAACTCGAGTACGTCATCCGCACCGAGGACCCAACCGTCGGAGAGGATGTACGCGTTGTTCCCAACATGAAAAAGGGGTTCCCTCAACAACCGGAATCCTTTATTCTCTCTACCGGTAGTAGAACATCTCACAGCGGTGAAGAACAGCAACTCGCTCCATACCAAAGTTTCCTGAACCCCCGTTATACATTTGAAAACTTTATCAAGGGTGATAGCAACCAGTTGGCAAGGGCAGCCGCGTCTGCCGTGGCGAATAATCCTGGGGGAACATCATTCAACCCGTTGGTGATCTATGGTGGCACCGGCTTGGGCAAAACCCATCTCATGCAATCCATTGGGAACTATGCCCTGACCAACGGCAAGGCACGCAGGGTGATTTATGTTTCCAGCGAAAAATTCACCGTGGAATTCGTCGATGCCATTCAGAGTGATCGGATTAGTGATTTTTCCAGCTTCTACCGAAGCATGGATATTCTTATCGTCGATGACATCCAGTTCTTTTCCGGAAAGGAAAAGACTCAGGATAATTTCTTCCACACGTTCAACGAATTACACCAACTGGGCAAGCAGATTGTTCTCACATCGGATCGCCCGCCCAAGGAGCTGAAGGGCTTGGACGACCGGTTGCTTTCCAGGTTCCAGTGGGGACTTACTGCTGACATACAACCGCCCGACCTTGAGACCCGTATTGCCATCCTCCGGAAGAAGAGTGAGGATGATGGCATAGAGTTGTCACAGGATGTTGTCGAATGTATTGCTGCCAACGTAACAACAAACATTCGGGAGCTTGAAGGGTGCCTTATCAGCTTGCTTGCAAAGGCTTCTCTGGAAGAGCGGGAGATAACCGTGGACCTTACTCGCGAGGTGTTACGCGTTGTTGTTGGTGATATCAAATCCCCGATCACGATTGAGGAGATCCAGCGTGTCGTGTGCGACTATTTTGGGATTCCCCAGGATCTTATCCGCGCGAAAACGCGCAAACAGGAAATTGTCAACGCCCGACAGATTGCCATGTTTCTCGCCAAGGAACTTACCAACTCTTCACTGAAAACAATCGGTTTGCACTTTGGCGGACGCGACCACAGCACTGTCATTCATGCGTATCAGTCAGTGGAAGATCAGATGAGACTCGACCAAAAATATAATACGAATGTGCAACAAGTTCGGCGGCGCCTTGAACACCTCGGACGTGCGTGATGAAGTGCTCTCTATAACACCATGTGTTATAGGTCGTTAATTTTCCGGCTTCTTTTTGTGAACAACGCGTGTATTGGCTGGTGTGTTACTTGTGAATAGATGTGATATGCATGTGTATTACCTTCAAGGTTCCATGCGTGAGTGAGTATATACGTGGTTGATGTTAACAATAAATAGATTTTCCACATCTGGTGTATTCAAATCATTCTTGAAGTGAATGACACATAGTGTGTCCGGTTTTCTCTCAAAAATTTTCCAATATCAACATATCAACTTATGCACACCCTTATTACTAATCTTATATATATTCAATCTTGAAAATTCTTTTACTACTTATAATATAATGTGACGTTTGAATCTCCAAATTATTCTAACAAATAATGATTTCGTTTAGTTGAAGTTGAGTGTAAAAATGGTTAATTTTCAAGGGTTTTGAAAGAGTTTTATTCCCCAAACCACCCACCCGAGGAGTGTATCGAATGAAATTTAGCGCAAACAGTTCTGATCTTTCGCGCGCGCTGGCAAAAGTCAACGCTGTTGTTCCCTCCAAATCTCCATCACCGATCCTCGAAAATGTACTCTTTGACCTTCTGAATGAGACACTGAATATTACCGCAACTGACATGGACATATCCCTTTCCGTTGCAATGCAAGTGAAAGCCGGCGAGGATGGAAAAATAGCCATCCCTGCAAAGCGCCTTCTGGACACGATCAGATCTCTCCCCGATACAGAAATAATATTTATCATCGACACGACAACAAATAAAATAAAAATAACAACGAAGAACGGCGAGTATTCCCTTACGGGCGAATCAGCAAAGGATTATCCTATCTTGCCGCAGTTCAAGGGTATTGATGAACTCGTTCTTGACACATCAACGCTGAAGAAACTTATACACCGAACTGCATTTGCGGTAAGCACAGACGAACTTCGCCCGGCGATGATGGGAGTATTATTTCAATCAAAAGGAAATGAACTCCGAACGGTTGCAACAGATGGTCATAGACTCGTTAAGGTTGTTCAAAAACTTTCCAAAGCCTCATCCCTCAAGAGAGATATTATTGTTCCGGCAAAATCGCTCAGTCTCGTTTCAAGACTTCTGGAAACAGGGGACAATTCCGTTAGTGTTAGTGACACACATATCAAAATAGCATTTGACAGAACCGTTCTTATATCACGCCTCATCGACGAAACATATCCCAACTATGAGAGCGTTATTCCGCAGGATAACACCAAAATGTTGACTGTAGTACGGGATAACATCATAGCGTCGCTCCGGCGGGTTGCACTGTATGCAAGCGCAACAACACACCAGGTACGGTTCGAACTTTCCAAGAACCAAATGAAGGTGAGCGCCCAGGATATAGATTTTGGCGGAGAGGCCAAGGAAACAGTTGAATGTGTGTATGACTCAGAGACGCTGGAAATCGGATTCAACTCGATATATATGCTGGATATTCTCACGCACATGGAAGAAGAGAAGGTGGTGCTGAAATTTAGTACACCGACACGCGCAGGTATAGTTTCGCCAGCGAGTGCAAGTACAGCAGGGGAAGACGTCATGATGTTAGTTATGCCGGTGCGGCTCAACGTCTAAGGGGGAACGTCAGCCAGAAGGAGGCCGACCAAAGCGCCTTCGGCGGTACAGCGCATGAAGGTTACGCATATACACCTCCGGAATTTTCGCAACCATAGCGACAGCGACCTGAGATTTTCCCCGGCGATCAATGTGCTTCTGGGAGAGAACGGTCAAGGCAAGACCAATATTATCGAGGCTATTTCATACATCAGCCTCACGAAGAGTTTTTACGGTGCAAGCGATGGCACCGTGCTGCAGATAGGAAGAGAATCGTTTGCGGTGGAGGAAGAGATAGAAACCGACGGCGGAAATGTGAATCACGTGTCGGTTTCTTTTTGCGCGGAGCCGGGAGAAAAGGATTTTTTGATTAACGGGATTAAGCCCGAAAGTCTGGCATCCGTTATCGGCAGGTTCCCGGTGGTCGTGCTCTCGCCGGAACACGGACGGGTCACGTTTGGAGGACCGGCAGACAGAAGGAAGTTCATTGATATAATTCTCTCACAACTCAGCAGATCTTACCTCACTGATTTGTTGGAGTATCGACGGGTACTGAGGCAGCGCAACAAGATCCTTACCGAGCAGCGCAATCGTGGGGCGTTGAACGCCGAGGTGCTCGCGTCGTGGAATACAGCATTAGCGGAACATGGAAGCAAAGTTATTGTCAGGCGATTTCAGTTTGTGCAAGAGTTTGGGGAGTATGTTACTTCTGCTTACCGGCAAATAGCGGCACGGGATGAAGAGCCGGCGCTGATGTATATGAGTTCCGTCGAGGCAGACCCAATAAGTTCCGTCGAACAGCGAATGTCAGAAGCGCTCGCCCGCAGGAAGGCAGAGGAGTTCAGGAGAGGCACCACGCTCGTAGGACCGCACCGCGACGACCTGCGTTTTTCGTTGAACGGCATGAATGTTCAGGAATATGCGTCGCAGGGGCAACATAAAACATTCCTGGTTGCGTTGAAGATGGCGGAGTTTTTTTATTTGAAGGAGAGGACGGCAGAGACACCAATCTTCCTGCTTGATGATGTGTTTAGTGAGCTGGACGAACAGCGGACGCGCAACATCCTGGAAGTTATACAACACATCGGACAAACAATCATCACGAGTACGGACGAATCGGTGTTCCGGAAAGCCGTGGCGTGGGGAGATACCAACAGGAGATTCCGCGTTGAAAAGGGGACAGTTAAAGCGGCATAGCGTACCCAAAACCGTGGCGTCGGTCATCTCGGAACTCACCAATGACTTCGGTATCGACAGGACGCTGGATCGATACAGCGTGGTAACCGGTTGGCAAACTCTTGTGGGAGAACAGATTGCGCGCGTGACTACAGCGCAGCGCATGGAAAATGGAGTGTTATACGTCGGCGTGAACACGGCACCGTGGCGCGCAGAGCTTACAATGCGACGCAGGGAAATCATCGACAAGATCAACACCACCCTCGGCAAAAAGGTGGTACACGATATCCGATTTCGATAATTACGTATTGAACCGAAGGATGGAATGGCAAAAGTAATCGAAGAGACAGCAGGGGAAAAAGTAAAGAAGAGCAACGCTAACGGCAACGCCTATACAGCCGAGGACATTACCGTCCTCAAAGGTCTTGAGGCAGTACGCCGCCGCCCCGCGATGTACATCGGCGATATCAGCGCACGCGGGCTTCACCACCTTGTGTATGAAGTTGTTGACAACTCGATTGATGAAGCTCTGGCCGGCTATGCAAAGAATATCGAGGTCATCATCAACAATGACGGATCGGTCACTGTAACGGACGATGGCCGTGGTATTCCCACCGACATACACAAGGAGGAAAACCGTTCGGCCCTCGAAGTGGTTATGACCGTTCTTCACGCTGGCGGGAAGTTCGACAAGAACACCTACAAGGTGTCGGGCGGATTGCACGGGGTTGGTGTCTCCGTCGTGAATGCGTTGAGCGAGTGGCTTGAAGTGGAGGTCTATCGCGACGCAAAAGTCTGGTTCCAGAAGTTCACGCGCGGCGACCCCGTTGCACCGGCAAAGGTCACAGGCAAAACGGAGAAGGGGAAGACCGGCACGAAGGTGACGTTCATGCCCGACGGACAGATATTCAAGAACCGGGTATTTAAATTTGAAACCCTCGCTGAACGGCTGCGGGAACTGGCGTTCCTGAACTCGCAGGTGAAACTCCGCATTGTCGACGTACGCGACAAGAGCGAGCAGGAGGAGACATTCCACTTCAAAGGCGGACTCGTAGAGTTCGTCAAGTACATCGACGCCACACGCCCGTCCATCATGCGCAAAGTGTTTTATGCGCAGGGGTCTGACAAGGATGAGAACGGACGAATGGTTGAAGTGGAGGCGTCGTTCCAATACAACGACCAGTACAGCGAGAACATCTTCACGTACGTCAACAACATCAACACGCACGAAGGCGGAAGCCATCTCGTCGGGTTCCGTACTGCGCTTACCCGCACGCTCAACAGCTACGCGTACAAAAACGGCATCCTGAAGGAAGGAAAGATCTCCCTCACCGGAGATGACTTCAAGGAAGGATTCACCGGAGTGATCAGCGTAAAGGTGCCGGAACCGCAGTTCGAGGGTCAGACAAAAACAAAGCTTGGCAATAGCGAAGTCAAGAGCATCGTAGAAGGTGTTGTTGGACCGGCCCTTGCTGCATGGATGGACGAGAATCCGGGCGACGCGAAGCGTCTTCTCGAAAAGTCATTGCGCGCAGCAGAAGCTCGTGAAGCTGCCCGCAAAGCACGCGATCTCACACGTCGCAAGAATGCGTTGAGTACCGGCGGCCTGCCCGGTAAGCTGGCCGACTGCTCCATTAACGATCCCGAGCATTGCGAACTGTATCTTGTTGAAGGTGATTCCGCCGGAGGAAGCGCAAAGCAGGGAAGAGACCGTCGCTTCCAGGCCATTCTTCCTTTGAAGGGAAAAATATTAAATGTGGAGAAGGCTCGACTCCACAAGATACTTGAGAACGAAGAGATCCGGAATATCTTCACGGCCATTGGTGCCGGCGTTGGGGAAGAATTCGATCCGGGCAAAGTCCGTTATGGCAAAATCATCCTGATGTGCGACGCGGACGTTGATGGCTCCCACATTCGCACGCTGTTGCTGACGCTGTTTTTCCGTTACATGAAGCCGCTGATCGAACTCGGGCATATCTACATTGCTCAACCGCCGCTCTACAAGGTGAAGAAGGGGAAGCAGGAAGTGTATGCGTATGACGAAGAAGAACGAACCGAAGTGGTGAAGCGGTTTCAATCGGAAAAGAAGAAGGGCGAGAAGGTAGTAGAAGAGAAAGAGGAAGACGGAGTTGAAGCGCCGGAGGAAGGTGCTCAGGTGCTCGGCAACATCGTCATCAGCAGATTCAAGGGCCTCGGCGAAATGAACCCCGATCAGCTTTGGGGAACGACAATGAATCCTGATACACGCACGCTGCTGCAGGTGGGCATTGAAAACGCGGCCGATGCCGACCGGACATTCTCGATTTTGATGGGGGACGAAGTTGAGCCCCGACGCCAGTTCATCGAAAAAAATGCAAAGTATGTGAGAAATCTGGACGTATGATTCTGAGCGAAGCGAAGAATCTGAACCACAGAGATAGAAGAGATGGCCGAGAAATACCAGATAGAAGAAAAGGAAAGTAATGGCAACACTGAACGAAAAAATTCTCCCGGTTGATATCGAAGACGAGATGCGCGGATCGTACATCGATTACTCGATGTCGGTTATTGTTGCGCGTGCATTGCCCGATGTGCGTGATGGACTGAAGCCCGTCCACCGTCGGGTGTTGTACGGCATGCAGGATCTTGGCCTCGCCGCCAACCGTCCGTATAAGAAATCCGCACGTATCGTCGGTGAGGTACTCGGCAAGTATCACCCGCACGGTGACAGCTCCGTGTATGACACACTCGTCCGCATGGCGCAGGACTTCTCCATGCGGTATCCGCTTGTGGACGGACAGGGAAACTTCGGCTCGATTGATGGTGACTCACCGGCGGCCATGCGTTACACGGAAGCACGGCTCTCGCGTCTTGCAGAGGAGATGCTCAAGGATCTTGAGAAGAACACCGTCCTGTTTACCCCAAACTTCGACGACACGCTCAAAGAGCCATCGGTACTTCCGGCCATGGTGCCGAACCTCCTCATCAACGGTGCGTCGGGAATCGCTGTGGGTATGGCGACAAACATCCCACCGCATAACCTCACCGAGGTGATCGATGGTTGCATCGCGCTTATCAAGGACGAGACGCTAACGAACGACAAGTTGATGAAGTATGTGAAGGCACCGGACTTTCCGACCGGTGGAATTATCTACGGCTACGAAGGCGTGAAAGACGCCTATACCACCGGGCGTGGGAGAATTACCGTCCGCGCAAAGGCCAATATTGAAACCGGCAAGGGAGATCGCCAGAGTATTATCGTCTCCGAGATTCCCTACCAGGTCAACAAAGCCGGAATGATCGAGCGCATCGCTGAGATGGTGAACGACAAAAAGCTCGAAGACATCTCCGACATTCGGGATGAATCGGATCGCGACGGTCTCCGCATCGTAATTGAATTGAAGCGCGACGCCAACGCCCAGGTCATCCTCAACAATCTCTACAAGCACACGCAGATGGAAACCACCTTCGGCGTGATTATGCTGTCGTTGGTTGAGGGCCGACCCATGGTCCTCACGCTGAAGGATATGATCGAGAAATTCATCGCGCACCGGAACGAAGTCATTGTCCGTCGCTCGAAGTTCGAGTTGGAGGAAGCCGAGAAACGTGCGCATATCCTCGAAGGCTATATCATCGCGCTGGACAACATCGACGCGATTATCAAACTGATCAAGGCTTCGCCGGATACACCGACCGCCCAGGCGGGGCTCATGAAGAAATTCAAGCTCTCCGAGATCCAGTCCAAGGCAATTCTCGATATGCGCCTGCAGAGACTCACGGGCCTCGAGCGCAAGAAGATCGAAGATGAATACCGTGAAGTTATCGAAATCATCGAGAAGCTCAAGGCGATCCTGAAAAGCAAACAGCTTCAGATGGAGATCATCAAAGGAGAGCTTCTCGAGATCAAGAAGAAGTACGGCGATGAACGCCGCACGGAAATCGTTATGAAGGCGGAGGAATTCAGCATCGAAGATATGATTGCTGAAGAGGAAGTCGTCATCACCATCAGCCACACGGGGTCCATCAAACGCTTCCCAGTGAGCGGCTACCGAAGGCAATCGCGCGGCGGGCGCGGCAGCATGGGCGCCACGACGAAGGAAGACGATTTTATTGAGCACATGTTCGTTGCCTCCACCCATAATTATTTGATGCTGTTCACCGACAGGGGAAAGTGTTATTGGTTGAAGGTGTTTGAGATTCCCGAGGGAAGCCGTACGGCGCGCGGAAAGTCCATCGCGAACTTGATCGCGAAAGATGCAGACGAGACGATTGCGGCATACGTTTCCGTGAAGAGTTTTGAAGAACCACTGTTTGTGGTGATGGTGACGGAGCAAGGCATCATCAAGAAAACGTCGCTTGAGGAATTCAGCAACCCGCGCAAGAGCGGCATCATGGCGATAGGTCTGGACAAGGGAGACCGGGTGATCGATGTTCGTCTAACAGACGGCAAACAAGACATCGTTCTCGGTACACACGAAGGGGTAGCCATCAGATTCCACGAGCAGGAGGTACGTGCCATGGGCCGTGCAGCCGGTGGTGTCCGTGCCATCAAGTTGGAGAAGAAGGACATGGTTGTCGGGATGGTTGCATTGCGACGGAGCGGTACCTCGATTCTCGTTGCCACCGAGCTTGGCTATGGCAAGCGCAGCGAAACCGAGGAATACCGTGTCAGCCACCGCTCCGGAAAGGGAATCATCACCGTCAAGACGACTGACAAGACGGGCAAGATGGTCACGATCAAAGAGGTTTTGGATACAGACGATGTCGTCATCGTAACGACGGGTGGCATCATGATCCGCCAGCACGCATCGAATATCCGGATCGCCGGACGGAACACACAGGGCGTCCGATTGATCCGCCTGGACGACAAAGACACCATCTCGGATGTGGCAGTGGTGGTTGGAGAGGATGATGTAGCCGTCCTTAGCGCTGCGGTGCCCGCCGTTGTTGCGAAACCCATCGAAGCAACGCTCTTCGATTCTCCCAAAGAGGAAAAATCCAAGCCCGTGATTGAATCGAAGGAGAAGCCGAAGTCGGTGGAGAAGAAAGCCAAGCCGAAACAAAAGCCCAAGAAGAAAAAGTAAATGATGTTGATATAACCGCACGAGAAGCCCTGCCGACACAGTGGGGCTTCTTTTTTATGTGGTTGACTTTGCCGTAGTATGTTCTAAATTCATCACCTAATTCGGTGTGCATCATCAATCATTTGTTTGATCTCCCATGAACCCCTGGCGCGGTCTCGGCGTCCTGCCACGCGACATCTGGATTTTGTGCAGCGCAACACTCATCAATCGCATGGGCGTGATGGTGCTGCCTTTCCTTGTTGTGTACCTCACCACGGTGCTTGGATACACGGCTGAAGAGGCCGGAACCATTCTCATGTGCTACGGCCTTGCAGCGTTTGTCACGGCGCCGTTCTCCGGCAAGCTGAGCGACAAGATCGGTCCGCTCCTGGTGATGAAGCTCTCGCTTCTGATTACCGGACTGGTGCTTTTCCTTTACCCGCTGGCGCAGAGCCGCGCTGTTCTCGTCATCATCACGGTTCTCTGGGCTGCAATCAGCGAGGCGTTTCGTCCCGCGGCGCTTGCGATCATTACCGATAGCGTGACCGTTGATCAGCGCAAGGCAGCGTTCGCACTCAACCGGCTCGCCATCAATCTCGGCATGAGTATCGGTCCGGCGCTTGGAGGATTCCTGTTTCTGTATTCGTATGAATTACTCTTTTGGGTGAACGGCAGCACTACGATTCTTTCCGGACTTGTGCTCGTATTCGTGCCCTTGACCGTGCGCCACTCAACTCACGAAGAGCACCAGAAGACACAATCGGGCATAGCACTACGCGACACAACGCTGCTTTATTTTCTCGCCGCAATGCTTCCTGCGATGATTATCTTTTTCCAGCACGAAGCCGCCATGCCGATTTACATGGTCAGAGATCTCGGTCTTTCCACATCCGTGTTGGGGATGATGTTCTCGGTGAACACCGTCATCATTATTCTCCTTGAAGTTCCGTTGAATCTTGCAATGACGAACGTATCCCATCGGACGAACCTCGCTCTCGGCGCCTTCCTTACGGGTGCCGGCTTCGGCGCAATGATGTTCGTGAGTGACCCGATTGGCATTGCAGCGACAGTAGTTGTCTGGACATTCGGCGAGATGATTCTGTTGCCCAGCGCAGCCACGTATATGTCCGAGATCGCGCCACCCGAACGGAGAGGGGAGTACATGGGATTGTTTCAGATGACATTCAGTCTCGCGTTCGCGCTCAGTGCGTGGGTGGGGCCGATGTTGTTGGATCAGTACGGCGGTTCCATTCTCTGGTCGGTGATGTTTCTTGTTGGTTGTGTTTCCACATTCATGCTTTTGCGCGTGGCGCAACCGGCGGCGGTGGCCGGATCGAAGCCATGAATGCCCGCGCGGCTCTTCTTGCCACCCTTGCACTGATTGCGTTCGCCGCCAACTCAATTCTCTGTCGTCTTGCTCTCGGTGCCCGGTTGATTGATGCCGGGTCATTCACGCTCGTTCGCCTGTTGAGTGGTGCGGTTATTCTTGCGATTCTTGTCGCGCTGCGTGATCGTGGAAGGCCGGGGCTGCATTTCCGGTGGAGCATGGCAATCGCTCTCGCAGCGTACGCGGCTCCGTTCTCGTTTGCATACCTTCGTATTCAGGCAGGGACCGGTGCACTGATTCTCTTCGGCGCCGTGCAGACAACAATGATCACCGGTCACCTTCTCAGCGGAAAACATCTTCATACAAATGAAGTTCTGGGACTCGTTCTTGCCACCGGAGGCCTGCTGGTGTTGACCTTGCCGGGGGCCACGGCCCCTGACCTGATCGGCGCACTTCTTATGTCAGCAGCCGGAATAGCGTGGGGTATCTATTCCTTGCTCGGTCGTAGCGCCGTGGATCCACTCGGATCGACCGCGGGGAATTTCCTGCTGGCAACGCTCATGTGCGTTCCTCTTGCAGCGATTGGAGGAGTCCGGGAAGCTTTGCCCACAGGCATCGCATACGCCACTGCCTCCGGTATGCTCGCTTCCGGTGTCGGATACGCCGTGTGGTACGCAGTTCTGCGCGGGCTTAGCGCAACCCGTGCAGGTATTGCACAGTTGCTTGTCCCGGTAATAGCAGCATTGGGCGGGGTTGTCTTCCTTGATGAGACGATCACGCAGCGGCTCGTCATTTCCACCGTGATGATACTCGCGGGCGTATCGCTGGCTGTTTTAATAAGGCATGTGCAGGAACCTTAACATTCAGCCAACCGTTCTTCAAGTGAGCAGCTTCTCCTCTTGACATTGACCGTCAGCCCGTTAGATTTACCAATAGAACACTACGCTCAGCCAATACATCCACATTCATACTGAGGAACCGTTATGCAAATCTACATAGGCAACCTGCCAACAAGTTATACAGATGAGCAGCTTCGTACGCTCTTCGAGCCTCACGGCAAAGTGATCAGTGCGGCGGTGAGTCGTGACAAGAAGACCGGTGACTCGCAGGGCTACGGCTTTGTGGAAATGTCCGTGAAGTCCGAGGCACGTGATGCCATCGAGGCGCTGCGCGGCAAGGACATGAAAGGCAAGCTATTGCTTGTCCGCGCTCTGAAACCCGGCGACGAGTTTCATCAACACGCATCGAATCTTCAGGGCGGAGCCCGTTCAGGCGGAAGAGTTTCCGGGAAACCAATCTCGGGAAATATTCCCACGCGCGGCGCAGGCGCAATGCGACGTGGTGGACAACGCGGAGGATGAGTTGACCACGTGAATTTATGAACTCACCCACGCCTGCGGGCCGTCCAGCCTACGTAGCCAGGGCTACTTCGGCGGAGTAGGCAAACGCCCTCCGGCGTGCAGGCCCGACCCCTCTTAGGTGTATAGACCGGAGAGATAGTTAACGGGTGTTCGGGGACATGGTTTACACGTTTAGGTTTCAAGAATATCGTTGTTAAGAGAGATTTGTGCAATGTGTTCATGATAGAAAAAGACGTTGAATGT
>JBJXHC010000052.1:0-12634 GCA_046160825.1 Bacteroidota bacterium
GGCAATCCTTGCCTGGCTGATCACGAAATAATCATGAACGAAACCTACCTTTTGAGTCTTATTCTCTTTCTGCCACTGGCTGGCGCTCTGCTTATCACCTTGCTCAACGCGGAATCAAAGCAACTCATCAAACTCGTCGGCATTGGATCCTCGCTGGTGGCGTTCGCCGTTTCGGTTGTGCTGTTTCTGCAGTTTGATTCCAGTTCAGCCGATATCCAGTTCGTTGAGAAACACACGTGGATTCCGGCTCTTGATATCTCCTACTTTCTCGGAGTGGATGGGATCTCGGTTCTCCTTGTGGTTCTCACAACATTTCTCACGCCGATTGCATTGCTCGCATCATGGGAGTCCATTGACAAGAAGCTCAAGGGCTTCGTGGTAATGATGTTGCTCCTGGAAGTGGGAACCCTTGGTGTGTTCATGACGCTTGACCTGTTCTTGTTTTATGTCTTCTGGGAGTTCATGCTCATCCCGATGTATTTTATCATCGGCATTTGGGGCGGGCAGGAAAGAGTCTATGCTGCAGTAAAATTCTTTCTCTACACGATGGTTGGCAGCTTGTTAATGCTTGTCGCGATTATCTGGCTCGGGTACCATGCTTCGACGCTTCCCGGTGGACATTTCACGACAAACCTGCTTGAATTGTACAAGATTGCGCCTGACATCAACAGGGATGTACAATCGTGGATGTTCCTCGCGTTTACATTGAGTTTCTGCATCAAGGTGCCGCTCTTCCCGTTGCATACATGGTTGCCGGATGCTCACGTTCAGGCACCAACCGCCGGTAGTGTCATCCTTGCAGGCGTGTTATTGAAGATGGGAACGTACGGACTTGTGCGATTCTGCCTGCCGTTGTTTCCTTATGCAACCTTCGAGTTTATGCCATACATCGCGGCACTTGCCGTTATCGGCATCATCTACGGGGCGTTGGTATCCATGGTACAGGGCGACATCAAGAAGCTCGTGGCGTATTCTTCTGTGAGTCACTTGGGGTTCGTTGTCCTCGGAATATTTGCGTTGAATGAAGAAGGAATGCAGGGAAGTGTTATTCAAATGATCAATCACGGACTCTCTACAGGAGGTCTCTTTCTTCTTGTCGGGATGATTTATGATCGACGGCATACACGCCAGATAAAAGACTTCGGCGGCCTGGCGAAGTCCATGCCTGTATACGCGACATTCTTTATGATCGTCATGCTCTCCTCCGTCGGCCTCCCCGGATTAAACGGCTTTGTGGGTGAGTTTCTGATCCTGCTCGGTGCATTCAATTCCCAGTTGCTGGACTCACCATGGTACGCAGTCTTTGCCGCAACCGGAGTCATCTTTGCCGCAGTGTACCTTCTGTGGAGCTATCAGCGAGTATTCTTCGGCAAGTTGGACAAGGAAGAGAACAAGAACCTGAAAGACCTGACGCCACGAGAATGGGCCGTTCTTGTGCCGGTTGTCGTGTTCATTGTATGGATTGGATTCTATCCGAAGACGTTTCTCGATATCTCTGCGGCTGCAAGCAAGCGCGTCGTTCATCAAATACAAAACGCACGGGCCGGTGTACGTACTGCGTCTGTGCAGTTGGCCCCGATCGTACCGCACGAGGCAGTGAAATGATCTTCAGCGCCCGAATCTCTCTGCTGAGTTTCTTAGCGCTGGTATTTTTTTCATTCCCGGCACTCGCCGGTGAAGGCGGTCATCCGATTGCCGTGAATCCCTGGATGATCCTTCCGTTCGTTGTGATGCTGCTGGCGATTGCCGTTGCGCCGTTCATCAACAAGCATTGGTGGGAACACAATTACCCCTACGTATCCATTGCTCTCGGTGCGATCACCGTAGCGTATTACGTCTTCTGGCTGGAGAACACAACGAGACTTGTACACACGGCGGTTGAGTACATCAGTTTTATTGCACTGATCGGTTCGCTGTTCATTGTGGCCGGTGGTATTCACATTCGGATCAAGGGAAAGTCAAAGCCCCTGGCGAACGTGTTCCTGCTCGCAATCGGCGGTGTGGTCTCCAACATTGTCGGTACGACCGGTGCATCAATGATCCTCATTCGTCCGTTCATTCGTGTTAACAAATACCGGATCAAGCCCTACCATATTGTGTTCTTTATCTTCATCGTCAGCAACATGGGAGGCGCACTGACGCCTATCGGCGATCCGCCGTTGTTCCTGGGTTATCTCAAAGGTATTCCCTTCTTCTGGGTAGCCGAGAACCTCTGGTACAAATGGGCGCTTGGCATGGTTGCGGTGCTGTTGATTTTTTATGTGATTGATCTGAGGAACTTTAACAAATTGCCCGCCTCCGTACGGCATGGCGCTGAAGGTGCAGAAGAGGAGGGAGAGTTGAGTGGAGCACAGAATATCTTCTTCCTTCTTGCAATACTGGTGTCGGTGTTTATTACGAACCCGCCTTTCCTTCGCGAGCTGATTATGATAAGTGCCGCGTTTGGATCATACTTCACAACGAAGAAGGATATCCATAGAAAGAATGATTTCAATTTCCTTCCCATCAAGGAAGTGGCAATACTGTTCATCGGAATTTTTGCGACGATGATCCCGGCGCTTGATTGGCTTGAGGCGAACGCGACAACAATTGGCATCCAAACCGCTGGGCAATTTTACTGGGCGACTGGTACTCTCTCTGCTTTCCTTGACAATGCGCCGACATATCTGAATTTTCTCAGCGCCGCCATCGGCCTGTTCGTGAATTCCGACATCGTTGCGCAAGTACAACACCTGATCCAGACCCAGGGATCGGATATTGCGCAGGTTACGGGACCGCATGCTGCCGAGATCAAAGCGACATTCATGACGTTGCAACGGTATCATTTCGATCTCGTTGCGAGCGGAAATGTGCCGTTGGATGACATTAACGTCTCGTACCTTATCGGCAACCACAACATTTACATCCAGGCGATTTCGATAGCCGCCGTGTTCTTCGGTGCATGCACGTACATTGGGAATGGGCCAAACTTCATGGTCAAGTCCATAGCAGAACAAAGCGGCATCGCATGCCCGAGTTTCTTCGGATATGTGTTTAAGTATTCCGTGCCGGTGCTATTACCGGTTTTCTTCATAGTGTGGTTCTTGTTTTTTTACGGTCATTAACCAACTCAAATCAATGATCTCTTTTACAGACCTATTCCAGATTGGCCCTATAGCCATCGTCAGTGCAGCCGCTCTTCTCGTGCTCACCGTCGAGGCGCTGAAGGACAAGACGGAGGCGTTGAACTGTTGGCTTTCGATTTTGGGCCTGGCAGTTGCGATGTTCGTTGCTCTAACGTCGTTGGGAACGCCGGGTACGGCATTTGCCGGGATGGTAACGACGGGTGCTTATGCGAATTTCTTTGCAGCGCTCTTCTGTCTCTGTGGCATTCTGACCGTGATGCTGTCGAAGTCGTACATCGCCAGGGAGGGAATAGAACACGGTGAATATTACTCGCTGCTCCTCTTTGCCATCGTGGGAATGATGTTGATGGCCGCGGCTGCGGATCTGATTATTTTTTTCCTCGGCCTTGAGTTGATGTCTGTTGCTTTCTACGTTCTTGCAGGCTTTACCCGGAAAAGGCTGGCAAGTAACGAAGCGGCGCTGAAGTATTTTCTTCTGGGGGCGTTTGCAACCGGCTTTCTTCTGTATGGAATTGCTTTAGTCTACGGATCGTCCGGTACGACAAACATTGCTTCGATTGTCGAACGTATCGGCTTGCTCGGTCAGAGTACCACAATGCTTATTGGGCTGGGCCTCATGCTCGTTGGACTTATTTTCAAAGTGGCGGCTGTTCCGTTCCACATGTGGGTGCCGGATGTGTATGAAGGTGCGCCGACAACTGTTACCGGATTTATGTCCACCGGCGGCAAGGCGGCGGCGTTTGCATCCATGTTGGTGATTTTCTCCCCGGCACTGGTGAGTTCTGTTACTCCGTTGCGTGAGATACTCGCTGTGGTGGCAGGGCTTTCCATGGTCGTCGGAAATGTCATCGCCATTTCCCAGTCAAGCATCAAACGCATGTTGGCATACTCCAGTATTGCTCATGCGGGTTATATTCTTGTCGGTGTGGTAGCCGCAAATCATGCTGGAAGCAGTGGCATCTTGTTCTATCTCGTTGCATATGCCGTGATGAATCTTGGCGCCTTTGGCATTCTCTCAATCCTTGAAGCAGATGGTCGGAACCTCACGTTCGATGACTATGCCGGACTTTCTTCGCGCAAACCGCTCCTCGCTGGCTTGATGGCGATGTTCATGTTCTCATTAACGGGAATCCCGCCATTTGCCGGGTTCTTCGGCAAGTACTACGTATTCGTAGGTGCCATTGAGGCAGGTTATACGTGGCTTGCCATTCTCGGTGTCCTCATGTCTGTTGTCTCCGCCTACTATTATCTGCGACTTGTTGTGCTCATGTACTTCAAGGAACAAAATTCCGTGATGGATGGAACGCCGACCGGACTCGGGATGTCGGCACTATTCATTTCCGCGCTCGCACTTCTTCTGTTCGGACTCTTCCCGTCGATGATTCTCGACCTGATGGCTCACTTCCACTGAATGTTGCCATGCAACTTCTAACGACAGCGGAACAGATGCGGCGATTGGACCGGGCCGCAATCACAACGTTTCGGCTGCCGGGGGTTGTGTTGATGGAGAACGCTGGTCGTGCTTTTGTTGATTCCCTTGAACGTCATGTCGGACTGATTCATGGTAAGCACGTGCTTATCGTCTGCGGCAAGGGAAACAACGGGGGCGACGGCTTCGTCATTGCGCGGCATCTGGCCAATCGCGGTGCAACAGTTTATGTGGCATTACTGGGATCACGTCGTGTCATACGAGGCGATGCGCGAACAAACCTGGATGCACTTCTCAAGATTGTTTCATCAAAACAATCCCATATTACCTTCCACGAAAGCACAACCCCGCGCGACTTGACATCGTCCGCCAAGTATGATGTGATTGTCGATGCGATCTTTGGAACCGGGTTCTTTGGACCGGTTCCTGATATTCAACGAAAAGTTATTACATGGATCAACAAGCAAGATGCATTTGTTGCCGCTGTTGATATTTCATCCGGAGTTGATGCAACGACCGGCGAAGTTGCTCGTATCGCCGTGAAAGCCCGTCTCTCTGTAGCAATGGGTTTAGGGAAGATAGGTCATTATGTTGGCGATGGTAGAGAGCATTCAGGCGTTGTTGAAATAGCGGATATTGGAATCCCACGACACCTGTACGCAATCCATCCCGGTAGCGTGGCAAGGGTGGAAGCTCGTGACATTGCATCGCTCTTACCAAAACGGGCACTACGGGCGCATAAATATAATGTTGGAAAAGTGCTTGTGATAGCGGGATCGAGGAATTTCGTCGGTGCTGCGGTTCTCGCTGCGCAAGCAGCAATGCGAACCGGAGCTGGAGCCGTTGTCCTAGCCATACCGAAATCAATCCATTCCATTGTCAGCCGAAAACTGACCGAAGTAATCGTTGTTCCTCTGCCGGAAACCGATGAAGGGACCATTGCACCTGGCGCAATCGACGAGATTCTGGAGCGCTCTCTCTGGGCCGATTCGGTTGCCATCGGACCCGGACTCACCAAGAACTCGGAAACCCGTTCTCTCGTCCGAGATGTTCTTGCAGGGATTGCAAAGCCCGTTGTCTTGGATGCCGACGGTCTCTCGGCGCTTGAAGGTCACCGTTTGCTGAGTTCGAAAAGACTCTTTCCAACAGTACTGACCCCGCATGTTGGAGAGTTGGCCAAATTAGTTGGGGAGGAATCGAACAAGATTGAGTTGCTGAGGGTTGAACATGCACGAAAGGCAGCACGGAAGATGAAAAATGTTGTAGTACTGAAGGGTGCTCCCACCACTGTTGGATTCTCTGATGGTTCAGTCTACCTGAATTCTACCGGAAACCCGGGAATGGCAACGATCGGTTCTGGTGATGTACTGACCGGTACAATTGCCTCACTTATTGCCCAAGGCATGGATGCCGGGTTGGGTGCAGTAGCCGGCGTATTCATTCACGGTTTGGCTGGCGATTTGGCTGCCCAGAGGCTTGGTCAAAGAGGGCTGATGGCGATGGATATTCTCCATGAATTACCAACAGCCATAAGTACTATTCAAAGCGCATGACATATTCCCTTGGACCATATGCTTTTATACGTTACCAGTTACCAGCAATTCTTTGGGCTTTGGCGATATACATCAGCTCGTCTATTCCCACTATAGACCTTCCCACCGTTGATGTTCCTTCTTTCGACAAGGCAGTTCACTTCTTCATTTTTTTTATGCTCGCCGCTTTTACTCACCGGGCTATCAGGTTTCAAAACAAGATTCCATTATTCTCATCGCACCACGTTCTTTCTACTGTTCTGTTTGTTGTCATATATGGTTTCGCAGATGAATTCCACCAATACTTCGTGCCCGGAAGAAATCCCAGTATATTTGATTTGGTTGCAGATGCAGTCGGGGCATTCCTCTACCTCGGTATATTTATGCTTTTGCGGTATCGCAGATCCAGATCGGTCGTCCAGTCTCGTTGATTTTCCTGGTTAATTTGGGTACCTTAGTCCGTTGAATTTCAAACTCTTACATACATCAGGCAAAGCGCGCGCTGGTACTGTTTTCACCGACCGCGGGGAAATACCGACGCCAATCTTCATGCCTGTTGGGACACAGGGTAGTGTAAAGGCAGTAGCCCAGAGGGAACTTGAGGAGATTGGTGCAAAGATCATCCTCGGAAATACGTATCATCTGTTTCTGCGACCGGGCGTCGATCTTATTGAGAAGGCGGGTGGCCTTCACAGGTTTATTGGTTGGGATAAACCACTCCTCACCGACAGCGGAGGATATCAAGTCTTCAGCCTTTCCGACTTGCGTGGGATTGATGATGAAGGAGTGAACTTCAAGTCCCACATTGATGGTTCGCTCCACCGATTTACTCCTGAATCGGTGATTGATACACAGAGATCGTTCGGTTCCGATATTATGATGGTCTTGGATGAGTGTACACCATATCCTTGCGACGAAGAGTATGCGCAACGATCAAACGATCTCACGTTGCGTTGGGCCGAGCGGTGTCAGGCGAAGATGGCTTCCACTTCACCGAGATATGAAGTCTCCCAGTCTCTCTTTGCGATCGTACAAGGGAGCACATATCGTCACATACGGGAGCGTTCCGCAGAAGCTCTTGTCTCGCTTGACTTCGAAGGGTATGCGATCGGCGGTCTTTCTGTCGGTGAGCCCGCTGATCAGATGTATGAGATGACGAACATTTGCACAGATATTCTTCCCGCGGAAAAGCCCCGCTATCTGATGGGGGTAGGGACACCGGAGAATATCCTGGAGTCAATCGAACGTGGTGTTGACATGTTCGACTGTGTTATGCCTACGAGGAATGGACGGAACGGTGTTTTGTTCACAAGGAATGGCAGGTTGAATATGCGAAACGCCCGCCACACAAGTGATTTTGATCCTGTGGATTTGGAATGTGTTTGTTATACTTGCAAGAACTTCACCCGTGCATACATCAGGCATTTATTCAAGGCTCAGGAGATCCTGGCCCTGCAGTTGGCATCGATCCACAACCTCTCGTACTATCTTTGGTTGGTGAAGAGTGCGCGGGAGCAGATTCTCGCGAACAATTTTGCGGCATGGAAAGAAGAACAAATAGCCCGACTCCATCACGATGTGGTTGAGTCGACACAATAACAACAATTGAGTGATAATCGAAGGAGGATTCTTAGATGTTGAAGTTCGTACTTGGTATGGCACCGCCGCAGGGTGGTGGCGGAGACGGCGGGATCATGAGCACAGTGATCATGTTTGCGCTGATTATCGGTATCTTTTATTTCATGATCTTGCGTCCGCAACAGAAGCGGCAGAAGGAACGGCAGAAGTTGCTGGATTCTGTCAAGAAGGGCGATAAGATAATTACTGCGGGCGGACTCCACGGGACAGTTGCCGGATTGGATGAAAAAACCGTGCTCATTCAAGTGGCGGAAAATGTGAAGATGAAATTCGAGCGGTCTGCCGTGGCCTCGGTCGTGAAAGAAGGGGAACCTGAGACGAAGTAGCATTCGTTGCTACAAGAGGGAGAAACGAATATGACGGCAAAAAAAGACGAGAAAAACTTCAACACCATAGATGAAGCGATTCAGGAAATCAAGCACGGAAGGATCGTAATCGTTGTGGATGATGACGACCGTGAAAACGAAGGGGACTTCGTGTGTGCCGCGGAGTTCGTTACGCCTGAAGTGATAAATTTCTTTGCAAAGGAAGGGCGGGGAATTATCTGTGCGCCTCTCGAAGCATCTCGCGCAAGGGAATTGGGTCTTGAACTTATGGTGGACAGTAATACGTCACTCCATGAAACGCCGTTTACTGTTTCAATTGATTACCTCCACGGGACCACAACGGGCGTTTCCGCTCCCGACCGTGCAGCTACGATTCGTGCGCTCGTGAAGTCCGAAACAAAACCAAGCGACCTCGCACGCCCCGGACACATTTTTCCATTACGTGCACTCGATGGTGGTGTGTTGCGCCGCGCCGGTCATACCGAAGCGGTAATTGATCTTTGCAAATTTGCCGGAGTCTATCCGGCTGGCGTCATCTGCGAGATCTTGAATGAGGATGGAACGATGGCACGGGTCCCGGAACTCCGGAAGATCGCGGACCAGTTCAAAATGAAGATCATTACCGTCCGTGATCTCATCGAGTATCGGATGACGAGGGAGAAACTCATCCGGCAGATTGTTGACACGCGACTCCCGACAAAGTATGGGGACTTCCGTATCTCCCTCTATCGAAGTGAAACTGATAATAAGGAACACATTGCACTCGTGAAGGGAGTAATTGATCCGGACAAGCCGGTACTTGTTCGTGTACACTCCGAATGTCTCACGGGTGATCTGTTTGGGTCACTGCGTTGTGATTGCAATGAGCAACTATTTGCCGCGCTGAGAATGGTGGAACGTGCAGGTTCGGGAGTTGTCTTGTATATGCGACAGGAGGGAAGAGGAATCGGGCTAGTGAACAAACTCAAAGCGTACAAACTGCAAGACGAGGGGTTGGATACTGTCGAGGCAAACGAAAAGTTGGGTTTCAGGCCCGACCTGCGTGACTACGGTATTGGAGCTCAGATTCTACGAGACCTTGGCGTTGTGAAACTGGCCTTGCTGACCAACAATCCAAAGAAAGTTATAGGCCTGAGCGGGTATGGATTGGAGATCGTGGAGAGGGTTCCATTGGAAATGGACCCCAATGAGGTCAACACACGCTATCTGGAAACCAAACGTGATAAACTCGGTCATCTAATCCTGGTAGAGCCAAGGAAGAAGGCCGAATAGATTTTCAGCTTGCATTTCTTGTTCCTGTTTACGTACATTAGTCCCAGTTAGTTTACATCAATTGATGTTGATACTGCTCTAGCCACCGTTCGCTTCGGCGGATGATGGCTATTATTTTTGTCTCTTCCCATACCCTGGAGAAGTCATGTCGGTGAATGGAAAAACGGAAACTACGTATCTGACTCGAGAGCGCCTCATCGAAATCGAGCAGGAATTGCATGATCTCAAGACCAATGGTCGCAAACTGATGGCTCAAAAAATATCGGATGCCCGTGGCCATGGAGATCTCTCCGAAAATGCCGAATATGACGCCGCTAAAGAGGAACAACAGCATCTTGAAATGAGGATCGTACGGTTGGAACAAACACTTTCCCGTGCGAAGATTATTGAAGCCAAAGACCTCCCTAACGACAAGGTCTATATCCTGAGCCTGGTGAAGATTAAAGACTTGAAGACCAAGGAAGTTGTTGAGTACCTTCTCGTTGCACCCGAGGAAGCAAACTTTGAGAAAAACAAGATTTCTGTTACCTCGCCAATCGGGAAGGCTCTGCTTGGGAAAGTCAAGGGCGAGAACGTCGATATCACGGTACCGGCCGGAATGTTGAAGTACAATATCATAGATATTACGCGTTAGCAGCCAGTACAACTGCGTTTTTCACGCCTTGACTTTGAGATGCGCTCGCCGTATATTTTCAGCCGACGCATTGGTGCAAGCAAGAGATAAAGGACTTGCAAGAATAGGCAGTGTTTCTTATATTTGCCGTACCAATGCGGGAATAGCTCAGTTGGTAGAGCGCAACCTTGCCAAGGTTGAAGTCGCGGGTTCGAGTCCCGTTTCCCGCTCTGTCCCGATTCGTCGGGACAAGGGGGCTTTCGGTAATCGCACCGAAGGTTCTTGTAAAATACACTTCCTCTTTAAAGTGGCCCCGCCGCCCCAAATCCCACCAGGTGGCGGGGTTTTATTTTAGGGAGCGTTGTGTACACATGGGATATGTAGCCCCTGAGTTCCAACGTATGTTGATTGCTCTTGTACGTAAACGGCGCCGTACCCAAGTGGTAAGGGAGAGGTCTGCAAAACCTTTATGCCGCGGTTCGAATCCGCGCGGCGCCTCCAATGAAGTCAGTTTTGGCAATGCAATAACCGCCGGGGTGGCGGAACTGGTAGACGCACAGGACTTAAAATCCTGAGGATCGCAAGGTCCGTGCCGGTTCAAATCCGGCCCTCGGTACATTACGGGCGGTTAGCTCAGTTGGTTAGAGCGCTACCTTGACATGGTAGAGGTCACAGGTTCGACTCCTGTATCGCCCACACACAATGAGACTCGTCCCGCTGACCAGTGGGACGTTTTTTTGTCATCACACAACGAATGAGTACTGTCCACATAACTCTCCCAGACGGAACTGTCCGTTCCTACGACGCAGGGATCACCGGTCTGCAAATTGCCGAGAGCATCAGCCCGGGATTGGCGCGTCAAGCTCTTGCGCTTTCGGTCGATGGTGCCACATGGGATCTCTCGCGTCCAATTGGATCAGACGCAAGCGTCAGGATTTTCAAATGGGCAGATGACGAAGGCAAGAAAACATACTGGCACAGTTCTGCGCACTTGATGGCTGAGGCTATTGAAGCACTGTACCCGGGAACGAAATTCGGTATCGGGCCGCCCATTGAGAATGGCTTCTACTACGACATTGATATGGGTGATCATTCGCTCACTGCGGAAAATCTTGTAAAGATCGAATCCAGGATGTCTGAATTTTCCAAACGGGATGTTCCGTATCGGCGTGAAGTGAAAAACTGGGACGATGCCGTTGCCTACTTCAAGAAAAAGAACGATCCGTATAAGCTCGAGTTGCTTGAAGGATTGAAAGGCGAGCAGATCACTTTTTATCATCAGGGAAATTTCACCGACCTCTGCTTTGGTCCGCATATCCCTTCGACAGGACGTATCAAGGCAATCAAATTGTTGAGTGTGGCAGGCGCGTACTGGCGGGGGAGCGAAAAGAACAAGATGCTCCAGCGCATCTACGGAATTACATTCCCCACACAAAAAGAACTGGATGAACATCTCTTCAGGCTGGAAGAGGCCAAGAAGCGGGATCACCGTAAACTTGGAGCGGAGCTTGAACTTTTTCTGCTTACACCCAAAGTGGGTGGAGGGCTTCCGATATGGTTACCCAAAGGAACAATTCTTCGCGAAACACTGGAGAACTTCCTCAGGGCAGAGCAAAAGAAACGCGGCTATCAACCGGTGGTAACACCACATATCGGCAATCTTAATTTATATAAGACCAGCGGACACTATCCATACTATAAGGACAGTCAGTTTGCTCCGATGAAGGTGGAGGATGAGGAGTATCTTCTGAAGCCGATGAACTGTCCTCATCACCATCAGATTTATGCCTGCAAGCCGCGCAGCTACAGGGATCTTCCGCTACGACTGGCGGAGTTCGGTACAGTCTATCGCTACGAACAATCCGGCGAATTGAATGGCCTGACACGCGTGCGTTCTTTTACCGTCGATGACTCGCACATGTACGTGCGTCAGGACCAATTGAAGGACGAGCTTTGTGCTGTGATTGATTTGATTCAACTGGTTTTCAGTACCTTGGGTTTCAAAGACTTTAAGACACGGCTGTCGTTTCGGGATCCGAAGAACAAGGAAAAGTACGGCGGTGCGGATGAACTCTGGATTCAGGCGGAGAAGGACATCAAGGATGCTGCAGACACCATGAAGCTGGACTACTATGTCGGCATTGGTGAAGCGGCATTCTATGGTCCAAAGATCGACTTCATGGTCAGGGATGCCATCGGACGCACATGGCAGCTGGGAACTGTACAGGTGGACTACGTGATGCCGGAGCGGTTTGATTTGGAATACGTCGGCAGTGACGGTCAAAAGCACCGTCCCGTGATTATCCACCGTGCACCTTTTGGCTCATTAGAACGTTTCATTGGCGTTCTGATTGAGCACTTTGCGGGAGATTTCCCACTGTGGCTTGCACCTGTTCAATGCGTGATTCTTCCAATTACTGACCAACAGCTTGATTATGCAACCAAAGTTCGCGACGATATGGCTGCCGCAGGGGTGCGAGTGGAGCTTGACGACCGGAACGAAAAGGTAGGCTACAAGATTCGTGAGTGGGAAACCAAGAAGGTCCCATACATGCTCGTCGTTGGGGAGAAGGAACGAACAGCTGGGACGGTGGCAGTTCGTCAGCACAAAAAAGGCGATCTCGGTGCAATAGGTATTGACCAGTTTCTGGCAAAGGTCACGACAGAGATCAAAGAACGAATTCTCATATCATAGGAGG
>JBJXHC010000053.1:0-14359 GCA_046160825.1 Bacteroidota bacterium
GCGATCTGTGAAAGCAAACCTTCAACAATTGAGGGTGTCTCAGCACTGATCCCCGGTTCAACCGTGAGATCGTTTATGACAACCGGCTTCTCTTGAATAATAGCAAGTCGGGACACCGTCTCCTCAACCTTGACGACGCTGCCCACCGGAATGGTAATCCCTGTCGGACTCATACACGCGTACACGGTCATCGATGCGCCTGCATCGGAAATCAAGCCCACGTTGATTTGATCAAACGGCACCAAGGTGAAGACTTCCTTCGCAATGGTTTCGAATATCTCCCCGAAATCCATCGTGGTGTTGGCCTTGCTGATAATCCTGTTCAACAACTCGATCTGCTTGTTCTTGCGTTCGAGTTCAAGTGAGAGCTTGCGGCGATCAGTGATATCCCTCCCGATGTTCAGCATCGCCACCGGTTCACCGAAGGCATTACGGAGCATCGTGGTGTTCAACGAGATCGCAACCATGTGTCCATCCTTACGGCGCCAGGTCATGTCAAAGTCGCGCAAGTAATTTTTCTCCCGCAGAGCTGCGATCCACTTCACAAACATTGCCATCTCTTCGTCGAGTACCCACGGGTACGGGAAATCCACACCCAGGACCTCATTCCGCGGATACCCGGTCACACGCGAAAACTCGCGGTTGATTTCCCAAACACGACCCTGGAGGTCTGAAATCATCAGTGCATCGCCCATGGCATCAATAACATTCCGAAGGGTTTCTTCCGATTCACGAATCTCCAGTTCCAATCGCTTGCGGTTTGAAATGTCAGTCACGATTCCGACGATACCGCGGATTGCTCCACTGCTGTTCCGCAACGGCGAATAGCGAATCCAAATTGAGCGACTGTCTTCTCGCCCCGGCGCGGTGATTGTCATATCCTCGGAACTGACGGCTTCACCCGAAAGGGCACGCGAGAGAAATGGTCGTACTCGCTCATTGACAAGTTGCGGAGTTCGTTGGAAAGCTTCTTCACCAATCACCTGATCGCGGGCAATGCCGGTGATGCTCTCCATCGCGTTGTTCCAGTCGATGTAGGTGAATGTCGAATCCATCACCATTACACCCTCCTGGACGCTCTCCAGAACATTGGTCTTCAATTCCTCCGATTTGATCAAGGCATCCTCAAGGTCGATCCTGTCGGTGATGTCACTCAGGATGCCATTGATCGAAAGCAGTTGTCCCTTTTCTCCCCGCTTGTACCGGATGGAATCCCTGATCCATCGATACGTCGCCTTCCCCTTTGGCAACATTCGATAGTCGAGATGGAAATCATCATCTCCATCGGATTGTCCCGATATCCGTTGCGAATAGTTCGCCCTGTCATCCGGATGAATAATGGTACGCCACAAATCCGCCGCTCGATGGAATTCCAAAGGCTTGTATCCGAGAAGCCGTTCCACGTTCGGACTGATAAATGAAAGCATCCCCTGCGCTGACACTTGATAGATCACATCGGAAATGTTCTCCACCGATGATCGGTAGAGTTCTTCCGCTTGCTTCAGCGTGGTAAAGTTGCGGGCATTGCCCATAACCGTCCCGATCTGGTCCTTCAACATCTCCAATGCACTTGTTTGTGCCCCAGTGATGTTTTTCGCTTTCCCTGAACCCAAAAAGAGAATTGCGATGACATGCGTATTGTGTATCAGCGGAAGATAGACAATGGTTTGAATCTGTTGCGTTTCAAAAAGGGATTTGTATGGCAGGAATGGAGGATAACTCGCCATCGAAAGCACAAGTGGTTCCTGCGTCTTGATGACGAAGCCGGTGATCCCTTCTCCGGTATTCTGGCTCCCCAGATGGCCCAGGAGACCTTCGGGAAAAGATTGAGGATGACCAAGTGCAAGCGGCTCATTGAGTGAATGCACAACATATGCGCCGCCGAAATCCATCCCAAGGGTTTTCATCAACACGCTGATTGATTTATCCAGTACCTCCGAAAGTTCGAGCGAAGATCCGCTTGCGGCAATGATACGTTGCGTGAGAGCAACCGCCTGGGTTGAAACGCGGAACTGTTCCTCTTCTGCTTTCCTTTCCGTAACATCGCGATGATAAGTAACAATTGTCGGAGAGCCATTGAAATTCAGGCCGATACTTTGGGCTTCGATAAAAAGCCGGGTGCCATCTTTCTTTTTTCCTTCATACTCAAACGAGTATACTTCAGGTTTCTTGCCGGATGTTGGCTTCTTATACTCAGGCTCATGAGAACGACCGACTCTTAGGAAGTCCGTTGATTGTCCTATCAGGTCTGCAGCATTGTCATATCCGAATATCTCAACAAATCTTCTGTTGACATGCGTGAGCTTTCCTTCTTGAGCAAGCGACACCGCTTCTCCTGCCTCTTCGAGCAGTCGCCTGTAATATTCCTGACCGGCAGAGAACTTGTCCACAACGGCACGGGCCTCGGTTACGTCAATCAACGTACACAGTACCGCGGGACCAGACTTGTAGGGAATAACGAGAGCTAAAACATCGAAGGTTTTGCTACTGCCTTCTCGTTCAATGATTATGGAGTCATGTCGTTGAGTGTGTTGGGACTTCTGATCGTCTTCAGACAACGATGCGATTTCCTTCACCATCGCTGAGTTTGATTTGCCAAATACATCGGTGATGGAAAAACCTTCCGCCTTCAATCCTGGGAATGTCTTCCCAAATGCTTCGTTGACAAGCACATTTTTGCGTTTCACAAACACAGCAACGGGAAAAGGTGATCGCTCGACAATGACTTTATATTGATCGACGCTCTCGAGAAGCAGGTGTTGTTGCTTTCTCGTCTCACTAATATCGTTCATCGCAACAACCAGTTCTCCGTCCGAGATACGGCTGGCACTGAGTGCTACCGTGAGAATGCGACCATCCTTTCTCCGGATGGCTGTCTCGCCTGAAACACGGCTCTTCCGTCTGAGGGCAAGAAGCATTTTCAGTACACCGAATACTCTGCCGGGAGCAACACACTCCGCAAGTGATACTGTTCCTACTTCTTCCGCAGTTCGACCAAGAAGACTCAGTGCCCGCGCATTTGCCTCCACTCTCCCCGATGTCTGGTGAATTCTCAGCATTGGTTCCGGAGCAGCATCAAACACCTGTTGATACGTTGGCGTCGCGCTCGTCCGTGACTGCGATACGTGCAGTTCTATTGGAGTAAATGCCAGGGCCGGTTCGGATGTATGATTGGGAGAGATGACAAACGGTCGAAGTACATTGGGAGAATAGATCGACTTTGCTTCAAGTAGTTGGCCGACATATTGGGCTTCGTCTCTGCGGATGTGCAGAAAGCACTCAACAGTATCCTTGAGCCTTGCAAGTTCCATCGGCGTGAAATCGGTTTCAACAATCTGAAGAACACCGGCAATGTGTTTCTTGGTCATCAGATCGAGAATGGCCTCAATGTACGATTGCCTCTGTTTTCCGTGGATGTACCATTTCCCAAGGCCGTGGGAACACTCGACAAGTACCCCGTTCAGACTTCCATGTTTAGCGATGGCTTTGCGAACTGAGGCAACGGCGTCAGATGGGTTTTTCGTTGAAGGGAGAACAAGAGAATGAGGAAGGGGCGGACGAGAATTATCCGGTGAGAGAGCGATGACACGCTTCGGGTTCTTGAAGGAACGGAGAATAGGGTGATGAAGCGAAAGGGAGTCAACAAGCGATGGGAGACAAACAATCAGTCTACTGCCCGGCCTGAGCAGTGACAGAAGATCCTGAAACGTGTTAAATTGAAACGATGAACCTGCCTGAGTCATTTCCTTCCATCAAAAATACTTCTGGAATCACCAGCGGCCACTGGCGCCACCACCACCAAACGACCCACCCCCCCCGCTGAAACCACCGCCGCCGAAACCCCCACCTCTGCGAGAACCGCCTAATCCCGAGAAGAGTATCGCCCCGGCCATTCCACCCAAGACTCCGCGTTTGCGGCGAAGTCCGTTGAGCACAAAGAAAAGAATTACAAATACCAGAAGCAAAGGAAAGCCCCCGCCTCCGTCCTTCTTCTTTCGCGCATCAGCAGTGTATTCATTGCGAGTGGCCTTGATGATGGCCTCCACCCCCGCGCTTATTCCACCATAGTAGTTGCCTGTTCTGAAGTACGGGGTAATTTCGTTCCGAATGATCGTGCCTGCGAGCGCATCCGGCAACACGCCCTCCAACCCGTAACCCACTTCAATTCGCATCTGCCGGTCGTCTTTCGCCACAAGCAATACCACGCCGTTGTCTTTCCCCTTCGTACCAACACCATTCTGCTCGGCGATTTTCATTGCTGCATCTTCAATAACGTCATCGCCGGTTGTTCCGACGATGACGACCACAATCTGTGTTGACGTGGAACGGTCGAACGCAGAAAGCTTTTCCTCCAACGTACGAATCTCGCCTGCCGTCAGGGTACCTGTAGCGTCGGTCACCCACCGACTCACCTTGGCGACGGGCTGCTCTTGTGCCACGGCAGCCCAGAGGAAAAGACATGTGACAATGAAACTTATGGAGGCACGCTGGACGCGCATTAGAATTTCACTTCAGGTGCATTAGCAGCACCTTCCTTTGCTTTGAAGTATTGCTTCTCTTTGAATCCTGTGAAGCCGGCCACGAACGATGCCGGGAATCTGCGGATTGCAATGTTGTAGTCCTGAACAACCTCGTTGTAACGGCGTCGCTCGACGGCGATTCTGTTCTCGGTTCCTTCAAGCTGGGTCTGAAGAGCGAGGAAGTTTTCGTTCGATTTCAGAATCGGATAATTCTCCGAGACGACAAGCAGCCGGCTGATTGCCGACGAGAGCTGGTCCTGTGCCGCCTGAAATTTCGAGAACGCCTCCGGATCTTCCAACACTTCTTTCGTTACCGTTATTTGACTCACCTTTGCGCGAGCTTCCGTAACACCGATTAATACTTCCTGCTCCTGGGCCGCAAAGCCTTTGACTGTGTTGACGAGGTTGGGAATCAAATCCATTCGTCGCTGGTACTGGTTCTCCACCTGACTCCAGGCCGACTGTACCTGCTCATCCATACCGACGAGACTGTTGTACACGCCCGTGCCCCAAAGAAACAAGATGAGTGCAAGCACTACGATCCCGCCAAGAAGGCCAAGGCCGATAAGAAGTCCCTTATTCATTCATTCTCCTGTGTTGTGAAAATACTCTGTCTAAATATACGAGAAAGTGCGGCGACATGCATACGAATGCCCGCTGCAACACTGTCTGCCGGAACTGTGGCTCTCCAATTCTCCACCCGCACCGGGATAAATGTGTATGTCGGCTCAGCACCAAGTTTGATTTCAAAGATCCCTGTATTGTAGGTATGGCGGCTGTTGCCCCCAAATATGAAGTTACCGAGAGAGTAAGCAATGACGCCATGCTTGTAGCGTTCAATTCCCTGCAATACGTGGGGATGGTGACCAATGACAGCGTCTGCGCCCGCATCAATTATTGCACGACCCACCTTTGTTTGCCACGTATCCGGCGTGTCTGCCTTCTCCGTCCCCCAGTGCAGATTGACAACGATGAAGTTGGCTGAATCATGCTCCTTGAGTGCGCGGATGTCACGTTGGATGAGTTCGACATCTCTTCGTGCGACGCCTGGAGAATCAGCAGTTGCGGCTGGGGCCTCGCCGCCACCATAGTACCCAAGAAAACCTATCCGGTACGCAGCCCGCTCAATTACGATTGGCTGATGGGCTTCATCGTGCGTCCGACCCGCTCCAACATGGGCAATGCCGGCTGAATCCAAATGCTCGATGGTATCGAAGAGCCCGATTGCACCATAATCATAGATGTGGTTGTTGGCAATATTGACGATATCGATTCCTGCTTGCTTTAGAGCAGGAAGGAATGCTGGTTGCATTCTGAACGTAAACGGCTTCTCCACCGCGATTCCGCGAGTCGTTACAGGACACTCCAAGTTCACCATTCCAATATCGGCAGTCGACAATAGCTCAAACCCGTCAAACGCAAGGCCGGGGTTCTCCATTGCCGCTCGCTCGTAGTGTTCAGCAAGCAGACAGTCACCGCCAAACCTCATCACCACCACTTCCGGTACTCCCGATCCTCCAAGAGTATCCGGCAACGAGGTTGCAACAATGCTCAAAACAGGGCGAGTCGGAAAAAGAGTGATTGCAGCAAGAAAAGCCCAGCGCATATTCAAGTCATCCTAAAAAAAAAGGAAGCCCGAAGGCTTCCCTTTCACAACATGTCTCGGACTACTTAGTTGCCGAGGCCAAAGTTTACACCAACACGGACGCCAAGACTTCCAGAACTGCTGCCACTGGTTGCGACGCCATCGTAACGAACTGAGCCATCAAACATTGTGTTACCACTGCCGATCGGTATTTCGACGCCGATACCGGGTGCATAATTGAAATCTGAGGATGAAGCCGAGCCGCCGCCAAACGTCACACCATTAATAGTCTGTGATGGCACATCGACAGACGAGAAGAAGAGACCGAGTTCAGCAATACCATAGACTCGCGTAGCTCCTGCCGGCATGAAGTAGTACTTGCCAAAAACGCGAATGGGTATGCCCTTGAAATTTGGCATCGTAAAGCCATTGACATCCTTACCACTCCAAGTATAGTAACCGACTGTCAACCCTACTGCCGCCATTGGACTAAGATCGTACTGGCCACGAACACTGCCGCCAAAGCCCGTGGATACTGCATCGCCAAATGTCCCCATCGGCAACAACACATCTGCGCCGACACTCAGGGACATCTTGCTTTGTGCATCTGCCGAACTCACACCTAACACCATCACCAGCACGACAAGTGTTACCAAAAGGCTTTTCATATTATGACTCCAAATTGTGTTTGTAAAGGTATTTCTCCCTTATTTTTGGGCGACAAAGTATAGTCAAAAGAAACGGCTTTGTCAAGTCAATGTAGAGTCATAGGTTATCACGAGGTACTCAACATAAAAAGGAAGGCCTGTGCGCAAATTTCTGCACTCAGGCCTAATGTGAGGATTGAGGTGACACGGCACTTACAAACTAAATAGTGCACCAAACTGAATCTGAAAGCCGCGGGTTTTTGTACTTCCTTGAGGTTGCCCTTGTTGAGGGGTTGAATCGTCAAGGTTGCTCAGACCCAATGAATAACGAACATCTCCAGTCAAGGAGACTCCCTGTGCAAGTCTGAATTCAGCCCCGCCTCCAAAATCGAGACCGAAGTCCATTCCCGATGTTGATTCCTTAATATCGATATCCTGCTCCTCAAATTGAGCCCCCTGAGCAGGACTTACAGTCGCTTTTGCTGATGCAACAATGCCAAGATTTGGTCCCGCCAGGACATAGGGCTTCACAGGTCCGTCAAGGAACTTCGCCTTGAACAAGATGGGAACCTGGATCTCATTATATTTTACTACGGCGTTTGCCGCTACCGGCCCAGCATTGGATTGGACCGTGATGTTGTCAACGGAGAATCCCTTCATAGCATATCCCGGCTCAAGTTGAACACCGAACATTTTCCCGAACATGAGTTCAAAGGCTGAACCAAAGAGAATCGTCGTCCTACCACTAATATTTGGAGAAGACGGTTCCGTCGAAGCCGAAGCAAAGTTTATACCTACCTTTGGACCCAAGGCGAAGTGAACCTGTGCGTCACCTTGGCTTGATAAGCCAATCATCAACGCGCAAACGAACAGAGATACTACAAGGGTTTTCATTGCCTTCTCCTATGTTTATATTGTGAAAAGAAATAGTTTATTATTCAAACCGAATCGTGTCAAGTATTTTTAAATTTCATAACGCAGTCCGCCGCGAATCAAGATGACAAACCGCGTGTTGCCAGTCGCGAAAACAGGTCCCAACTGAAGGTCGGGGCCGATGTATAAGTTCCGGGCCACGGGGAAACCGGCGCCGCCGCCAAAGCGAATGTCAAAGTACGGACCACCTGTGACAAACAACAGCCCGAATCCTGCATTTGCATAGGGTTTGATCTTTGAGCCAGGAACTGTGAAGTAGTATTTGAAATAATTCGCCCATTCAATCGGAGTACCTGCTCCGGTGAAGATGTTGAACTCCGTACCAACTGCCAACCCCTTGCCAAACAACACTTCTGCGCTTGGTCCAAAAGTAAAATCGGCACTTGAAGGACTGGTTACGATCACAAGTCCCGTGTTGCCGCCGACATTCCAACGTACTTGTGACGACGCATCTGGTGAATTCAATATCAGGAAACCCGTGACAACAAGAAGCGCTAAGGCTTGTTTCATAATGCACCCTTCTGGATTATGGATAAAAACTGCCGTGGCAAAGTTTACTTCAAGAGTGAGCGTGCAATGACGAGACGCTGGATTTCAGATGTCCCCTCATAAATCTCCGTGATCTTTGCATCTCTGAGATAGCGTTCGACAAGATACTCCCGTACATACCCGTAGCCACCATGAATTTGAATCGCTTCGAGCGCGGCCTGGACAGCAACTTTTGAGGAGAAGAGTTTGGCCATTGCTGCTATTTGTCCATAGGGCTGACGCGCCTGCTTCAACTGGCATGCGCGCAAGATGAGCATGCGGGCTGCTTCGACATTTGTTGACATATCAGCAAGCTTGAATTGTATTGCCTGCAATTCGGATATCGGACGATCAAAAGCCTTTCGTTGTTTGGAGTACGCAATAGACGCATCAAGACAGGCCTGAGCAATGCCTAAAGCCTGCGACGCAATCCCGATGCGCCCCCCCTCCAACGTTTTCATCGCAAACTTGAATCCGTCGCCTTCTTCACCAATCCGGTTCACCGCCGGTACACGACAATCCTGGAATGCCAGAGACACTGTATCAGAGCTTCGGATCCCAAGCTTCCGCTCTTTCTTTGCGACATTAAATCCCGGTATTCCCTTCTCAACAATAAACGTGCTGATCCCTTTTGCTCCCTTGCTCTTATCCGTCGCCGCCATGACCAGAACGACGTCGGCCGTCGAGCCATTCGTGATCCAATTTTTTGTACCGTTGAGAATATAGGAATCCCCATCCCGAACCGCAACTGTGCGTTGATTGGAAGCATCACTGCCGGCCTCGGGTTCAGAGAGTGCGAAAGCACCAAGTTTCTTTCCGCTGGCGAGATCGCGCAGATAGCGCTCCTTCTGGTCGTCCGTGCAGAAGGAATCAATGCCATAGCAGACGAGCGAGTTGTTGACCGACATGATAACACCGCACGACGCATCCACACGTGAGATCTCTTCGACGGCAATGGCATAGCTCGTAACGTCAAGTCCGCTTCCTCCCCACTTCTCCGGCACCATGATACCCATAAAGCCAAGTTCACCAAGCTCCTTGACTCTCGCGGTCGGGAATTCTTCCTTCTCGTCGCGCTCAATGGAATCGGGTGCGAGGCGTTCTTCTGCAAACTTCCGTGCAGTCTCGCGTATCAGTCTTTGCGTTTCAGTGTATTCAAAGTTCATGCAACTCTTGGTTTATGTTTTTGAATAGTCATAAAAACCGCGGCCGGATTTGCGTCCAAGATGGCCGGCAGCAACCATCTTCTTCAGCAATGGACACGGGCGGTATTTTGAATCGCCCAAGCCGTCATGCAAAACGTTCATTATCGACAGACAAACATCCAACCCGATAAAGTCTGCAAGCGTCAACGGACCCATTGGATGATTCATGCCAAGCTTCATCACTGTGTCAATTGCAACCGGAGTTGCAACGCCTTCCATCACACAATATATCGCTTCGTTAATCATTGGAAGGAGGATACGGTTGGAAATGAAACCGGGATAGTCATTGACTTCCACCGGCACCTTTTCAAGTTTTTCCGACATCGCTTTCACGGTTTCGAAGGTTTCATTTGATGTCGCCAGACCGCGAATCACTTCTACAAGCTTCATCAACGGAACCGGGTTCATGAAATGCATTCCAATAACTCTGTCAGGACGGTTCGTGACGCCGGCTATTTCCGTGATGGATATGGAAGATGTGTTTGAAGCAAGGATGGTGCCCGGTTTGCAGACGCGGTCGAGCGTGCGAAAGAGTTCGTTCTTGATCTGCTGGTTTTCCGTTGCGGCTTCGATAACAATGTCTGCCTGGCGGGCTGCTTCTTCAAGATTGGTGGTGAGTGAAATCCGTGAAAGGGTTGCCGAACGAATATCTTCAGCGATGATCCCTTTCTTTACCTGCCGGTCGAGATTTGCCGAGATGGTGGAGAGTCCCTTGTCGAGGAACTCTTGTTTAATATCATTGAGTGTTACATCAAATCCATACTGTGCAAAGACATGAGCAATGCCATTGCCCATCGTTCCAGCACCGATAACAGTCACCAACTTAACACTCAAACGCTATCCTTTCGGAGATAATCACAGCCGTTCGACAATGATTGCACTTGCTTCGCCGCCGCCGATACAAATGGCCGCAAGACCACGCTTCAGGTTGCGCTGTTCCAGTGCATGAAGCAGTGTGACGAGAATCCTCGCACCACTTGCGCCAAGCGGATGACCAAGCGCTATTGCTCCGCCGTTCACATTTACCCGGTCCATATCCAGATTGAGAATTTTTCCAACCGCAAGGGCAACAACGGCAAAGGCTTCATTGATTTCAAAAAGATCGATGTCCTTTGCTGTCATGCCGGCTTTCTTCAGGACTTTTGGAATGACATCAGCCGGAGCGGTTGTGAACCAGAGGGGATCTTTTGCATGCGACGCAAATGCAACGATCCGTGCAAGTGGTTTTATGCCTTTCTTCCGTGCTTCATCCGCTGACATAACCGCCAGAGCCGCGGCGCCATCGCTGATCTTTGATGCGTTCGCAGCAGTGATCGTTCCTTCAGGATTGAACGCCGGTTTCAATTTGGGGATCTTTGCAAAGTCGGTCAGCTTGGGGTCTTCATCTTCCTCGACAAGTGCCGTGGCACCCTTCGCTTTCGCAATTTGCACACTCACGATTTCCTTTGTAAAACGTCCAGCCGCTTGTGACTCCTGCGCGCGCTTATAACTCAGGATGGCAAACTCATCCTGAGCATCGCGGGGTACCTGGCATTCACGCGCACACACCTCGGCAGCATTTCCCATCAAGTAGTTGTTGTACACGTCCAGCAGACCATCCTTGAGCATCGAATCGACGAGTTCAGCATTACCCATCTTGTAGCCGCCACGGGCTTTCTCAAGCAGATACGGAGCATTGGACATGCTTTCCATGCCGCCCGCGATAACCACGTTGGCATCCTCCAGCATGATTGCCTGTGCTCCAAGCATAACGGCTTTCATCCCTGAACCGCATACTTTATTGACCGTCAGGCACTCGACTGAGGTAGGAAGTCCGGCAAAGAGTGCCGCCTGTCGCGCTGGTGCTTGCCCCACGCCTGCGGCGATCACGTTTCCCATGATCACTTCGTTAACATCTTCGTTCGCAATCCCTGCACGCTTGATTGCCTCGCCAACGGTTATTGCCCCGAGTTTTGCCGCCGATAATGAACTGAGCGATCCGCGAAAAGCTCCGATCGGTGTTCTACAAGCGCTTGCTATAACTACTTCTCTCATTCCTCTTCTCTTAGCTGTTCATCGACTTCAGAAATTCCTTGTTGGACTTGGTTCCGCGCATCTTCTCCATCAGGAATTCCATGGCATCAACAGTATTGAACTCTGTCAGCAACTTGCGCAACACCCATACGCGGTTAAGGTCGTCGGAATCCATAAGGAGTTCCTCCTTGCGGGTACCAGACCGGTTGACATCCATTGCAGGAAAGATACGTTTGTCACTGAGTTTGCGATCAAGTACGATTTCCATATTGCCCGTACCCTTGAACTCCTCAAAGATCACCTCGTCCATACGACTTCCAGTTTCCACCAAGGCGCTGGCAATGATGGTGAGACTTCCACCTTCTTCAATATTACGGGCGGCACCGAAGAACCGCTTGGGCTTGTGCAACGCATTGGCATCAACACCGCCGGAGAGAATTTTGCCCGAGTGTGGAACCACGGTGTTGTGTGCTCTCGCCAGACGGGTGATGCTATCCAGAAGAATGACAACATCGCGCTTTGCCTCGACCAAACGTTTTGCTTTCTCGAGCACCATGTCGGAAACCTGCACGTGGCGTTCCGGTGGTTCATCGAACGTCGAACTGACCACCTCGGCATTCACCGACCGCTCCATATCCGTCACTTCCTCGGGACGTTCATCGATCAAGAGAACGATCAGCTTGACTTCCGGATGGTTCCGGGAAATGCTATTTGCTATTTTTTGAAGCAGGATCGTCTTGCCGGCTTTTGGTGGAGAAACGATCATGCCACGTTGACCCTTGCCAATCGGTGTCAATAGATCCATGATGCGCATGGCATATTCGCCGGGCGCCGTCTCAAGTCTTAACTGGGAATTGGGATACAGCGGGGTGAGGTTATCAAACAGCACCCGTTCACGAATTGTCTCCGGATTCTCATCATTCACCGCCTCAACGCGAAGCAGGGCGAAAAATCGTTCTCCTTCTTTCGGTGGACGAACCTGTCCGCTAACGGTATCGCCTGTTCTGAGATTGAATTTCTTGATTTGAGAGGGAGAAACGTAAATATCATCCGGAGATGGAAGGTAGTTGTAGTCAACGGAACGGAGGAAACCGTAGCCGTCGGGAAGAACTTCCAACACACCCTTGCTGAAGGTAAGTCCTCCCTGCTCGGTCTGTGCTTCAAGGATCTTGAATATCAGTTCCTGCTTGCGCAGGTCGCTGTACCCGGAGATATTCAATTCCTTGGCGATATTGTTGAGCTCTACGATTTTCTTCGACTTGAGCTCTGTGATATCCATTGTCATGGATGGTAAACCTTTCGACCTGAAAACATTTTGTGAGTCCTCACAGCCTCAACACTTCGGATTAATACGAAAGAAAGCGGGATCGGCAATTTGAGGAATTATGGTTGGACGAGAACCTGGAAATTCTGATGAGTGGTGTTGCTAGGATATGTCTTTGTCTTTCCTCTTTAAGTGGTCTGTTATGACCGTTGGAAATATACTTCAATTGGCTCAATTTGTCAAGGTCGGCGGAATTTATCTTAAATGTTCAAGCGCTTCAGCAACAACGTAGTGAGATCCCGTAATCAGGATTTTCTGTCCCTTCTTGGCAAGCCTTGAGGCTTTTTGAATCCCTTTCGCTACACTCCCTCCCGGATTGACCCGAATACCTGCGGCCTCTGCTGATCGGATTAACTCACGTATTGGCAAAGCGCGGGCGATTCGAGGACGCACAGGAACAATAATTGCCGCCAACGGGGCCAAGATTCTTATCATCACATCGTACTCTTTGTCTGCCATAACACCAAATACAACAACAAGGTTGCTTTGTTGAGTTACATTGAGTGAAGCGACCAAAGTTTCGACTGCTTGTGGGTTATGTGCGACGTCCAGCATGTAACGCCGGTCGCGATCAAATGTTTCGAAACGCCCACGAACACCTGTGTTGGTGACAACATTGATCACCCCTTTCTTGATGTCGGAAGGCGATATCAGCCCCAATGTCTTCCTACCACGCCGGGTGCCAAGGCACACATCAAGAGCTGCTACTGCTGTCTGCACATTCTGTGTTTGAAAGTCGCCCGATAAACCCAGCGATGCAGCTCTGACCGACGTGTTTCTTCCTGTCATTGTCACGAGACTCGTGCCCGCAATCCTCCTCACGCCAATCTGCACACACTTGGAGGACTCGTGCAATCGGACTCCCTTCTTTCGGGCAATGACACGCAGCGTACGGAGGACGGAAGAGTCGGTCGAACCTGTTACGCTTGGCACTCCCCTTTTGATAATTCCCCCCTTTTCACGAGCGATGGAAGACAGGGTGTTGCCAAGAATCTCGGTATGTTCACGAGACACATTTGTAATAACACTGACAAGAGGATACAATACGTTTGTCGAATCCAATCTACCACCAAGTCCAACTTCGATTACAGCAATATCAATTTTCATATCCGAAAAATACATGAATGCCATACACGTGGTTGCTTCGAAAAATGTCGCCCCCTCCTTCTCAATGTATGGACGCAGTAGGTTCGTGTACTCCACTATTTGCGCTTCATCGATCTCCGTTCCATCAACACGGATTCGTTCGGTGAAACGCACAAGATGAGGAGAAGTGTACAGACCGGTGGTATGGCCGGCTTCCATCAGAATCGATGCAAGGAACGCTGAGGTCGATCCCTTACCGTTGGTGCCGCCAACGTGGATGGACGGAAAACGCCGTTCGGGATGACCAACCGAGGCAAGAAGTGCGCGCGTATTTCGCAGTCCGAACTTCATGCCCCTGTGTTGAAGTCCGTACAGATAGCGAAGGGTATTGGAATAGGAAGGCAAGGGGAACGAAATTACAACCAGCTATGCAGAATAGAAACATCGGTCTTTGCGTCAAGAGCGCCAACCATTGACCCAACATCCTCAATACCCTGGTCGCGACAAAACTCTTCAAT
>JBJXHC010000054.1:0-6354 GCA_046160825.1 Bacteroidota bacterium
AATGATGGCATCAGCCATCTCGATCGTTCCGGTGGTACTGTTGGGATTGAGATCGCGGGTGACATGCTTCCCCTCCTTTACCACCGCGGCGACTGCCAACTCGATACGTCGGGCAGCATCCTTTTCATTGAGGTAGTCGAGCATCATTGCGGCAGCGAGGATAAGCGCGCTTGGGTTGGCGATGTTCTTTCCGGCAATATCAGGCGCACTCCCATGAACCGCTTCGAAAATCGCCGTGTTGTATCCGATGTTTGCTCCCGGTGCAAGTCCCAATCCGCCGACCAAACCTGATGCAAGGTCGGAAAGAATATCACCAAAGAGATTTGTCGTGACAATCACGTCAAACTGATGTGGATTGACAACCATTTGCATCGCCATGTTATCAACGATCCGATCATCGGTTTTGATATCAGGAAACTGCGCCCCCACTTCACGCGAGACTTCAAGAAACAAACCGCCGGTGTATTTCAAAATGTTCGCCTTGTGAACCGTGGTCACCTTCTTGCGACCATGCTTTCTTGCGTATTCATACGCGTATCGAACAATGCGTTCCGACCCCGACCGGGTAACAATCCCAATGGTCTCCGCTGCACTACGGGAGGGATCGATGTAGTGCTCGATGCCAGCGTAGAATTCCTCGGTGTTCTCCCGGACGATGACCAGGTCGATGTCCTTGTAGCGCGAGTTCACGCCTTCGAACGAACGTGCGGGCCGGAGATTGACGTAAAGATCGAATTCCTTCCTGAGAGCAACGTTGACGCTGCGAAAACCGGAGCCTACCGGCGTTGTCAGCGGACCCTTGAGCGCTACACGTGTGGATTGAATTGATTCAATGACATGTTTGGGTAACGGGTCTTTGTATTTGTCAATCGCAGCCAAGCCAGCTTCAACACCATGCCATTCCACTTGTACTCCGGTGGCTTCAATAACCCGGACCGTGGCTTCAGCAATGCTCGGCCCGATCCCGTCACCCGGGATCAATGTTACTTTATGCATTGTACTTCCTGAGTTCGTCTGTGAGAAACTATTACGCGAGGCGAATGAAGGTATGGAATTCAGAATGGAGATTCAACAAGAGGAAAAGGGGGATTCACAACTTTGCACAAATGCATCACTAGTTCAGGATCTTCACTGCAGTGCTCTCCGGCCACACCGTCATCACCACGCGCACAGGATAGCGCTCGTCCTGACCACGCTCTATACCGATTGCCATCAGCTCAACCGACTTGACGTTGCCGGACGTGCGAATGAAAATGTCTCCGTACGACGTTGAATGTGAGAGCGTGAGTTTTTTAATGCCCTCAATGTTCGCGCTGAGACCGAGAAACGTTTCTTCTCCCCCTCCAGCATTGAATGGTCTTCGGTAATATGCCTGGGCCTCGAATGCAACGCTCTGAAGTTGATGCATGAGCACTTCCCTGTTATCCGGCGCAAGCTCATCCTGAAGAGTAATTACTCCAACTGAAGTGATCACTCCGATGATACAGATACCGAGCAACAGGAACAAAATCTGCTGGTGTCCCACGGTGTTGTCCTTCTAGCGTGTTTTTATTATTGAATGAAACTTGGGGAGGAAGGGTGAAAAACTTGTATATAATATGCGACAAGACAACGCCATTGTCAAGCATACCCATGTCGATTCATGTCTTGTGCATCACATGGTACCAGAGAATGAAAAGTGAGTAGAATGAACCAGCTCCTCTCCGAGTCTGCTTAGGAGAGATAAGAACTGGGGAATTGGTAGGATTTTTCAACATGTCACATACTGGCGTCACCTGTTTGTGTATATCAGTGGGAAAGAAAATCTCCCAGTCCAGTGAGTTGGGACATTGACTCATCCCATCCAGAACCATATCTTGCAGGGACTTAATTTGAGGAACCCAAATGAAACAGGATCGAAACGACCTCTGCCATTGTGGTAGTGGGAAAAAGCATAAGAACTGTCATGGAAGGAAAAGAGCAGGCGGTTCGAATTCAATTCAATGGGTGTACTTGCTCCTTGGCGCCATTGTGGTAGCGGCGGGAATTGCTGTTTTCAACCCGGCCGCAGAGCCGGTCCCGGCACCACAACAGCGCACTCTTCCCAATCAAGCTGGTGGAATGTCTCTCCCACCCGGCCCAGCTCCGCCCGGTAAAGTGTGGTCGTCAGAACACGGTCATTGGCACGACGCGCCTGACGCCGCAAATGCTCAAACCCAGACAACAGGTTTAACACCACAACCACCGGGTGAAGCACCTGCCGGCAAGGTATGGTCTCCGGAACATGGTCATTGGCATGACAGTGCAGAATCAGGGAAACAGATAATCGTTCCTTGAATTCAATTAGCAATCATCAACGAGCAATTGGCAATTTTTGGAACTGCGGGAAAAAACGGGCAGCGAAACTGTAAGAGTTGGCTTTACGCGAGAAGAGACCTATCAAGGCTCCGGTACTGTATCGCCTCACTGATATGTTCAGGGCGAACGTCAGGTGTTCCCGCAAGATCGGCAATTGTCCTGCTTACTTTGAGAATGCGATCGTATGCCCGCGCAGAAAGTCCGAGCTTGGTGATTGCCATCTTCAATAACTCCTCTCCTGTTGCGTCGATGGCACAAAACTCCCGAATCTCCTTGGGTTGCATGTCCGCATTAGCGAACAACGCCTTCTGCCCGTGAAATCGCTTTGCTTGAATCTCCCGCGCACCGATTACCCTGCCCGTATTGAAGCAGAGGACTCCTTGCTTGCCAGCTCTTTATTCTTCACGGCAGGAACTTCGATATGCTGTGGTATTCCAAGAGAAGTCCGACAGGCGCGTTCCGGTATCTTGGGACAATATCTTCAGGTTGTGATACGGTGGTCAATCTGTTCATAAGTAACTCCTCCAATAATTGCTTCACACTTCAGCGTCTCGTCATTCATAAAGTGTCACATTTGAAACAATCAAGACGCCGGAGTAATTGGCAAGGAGAGGTTGGATTCTCTCCATAACACGTTGGATAACATCTGGCTCATCGACCGTAACGATTAACACGTTGTTGAGGATGTCGGAGAGATCGCCGCCGCTGCGTATGCCGCCTTTACTGCCGCGACCCATGATGTTCGGCAGGATGGAGTAACCCCTGACATTGCATCCGTCAAGAATGCGCAGCACACGTTTCAACTCGACCGCTTCAATAATGATTTCAAGTTTTTGCATTGTCTCACCGTAATAAGTTTACACACCATTCTGAAAGGGAATAATACAACGGAATTCCCACAAGAATATTGAGCGGGAAAGTGATTCCAAGCGACATCGTGATATAGTACGCGGGGTTCGCCGTCGGGAGCGCCATGCGAATGGCAGCGGGAGCAGCGATGTAGGAAGCGCTCGCTGCCAGAACCACCAGCAAGAGCGTGCTGCCGATGCTGAGCCCGATGAACGCACCGGTGAAGGCGCTCAGAATCGCGCTCATCGTCGGGATGAGAACGGCAAAGGTTGCAAGGCGAAATCCTACTTTCTTGAAATCACCGATACGTTTGCCGGTCATGATTCCCATCTCCAGAAGAAAGAAACAAAGAACGCCATAAAATGGACTCACGAAAAACGGCGTAGTCAGTTCGGCGCCACGGTGGCCCGTCGCGTAGCCGACCAGAAGACTTCCGAAGAGCAGAAAGATGCTCGGGTTCACCAGCGTTTCTTTCGCAATCTCACTCAGTACCTGTTTTCCTTCCCCACTTTTTTTGTGTAAACTCCATCGGACCAGCAAAAGGGACATGAAGATTCCGGGCGATTCCATCAGAGCCATCAATCCGACCATGAATCCATCGAAGGGAACACTTGCCCGTTCAAGAAACGTGGCTGCGGTGACGAACGTGACCACGCTGCAGGAGCCGTAGTGAGCAGCGATAGCCCCTGCGTTTGCAGAGTCGAGCCGTCCCAGCTTGCGCAGCAATCCGAACGCAACAATCGGTATGACCAATCCGAGCGCGAGTGTTGCGCCAACTGCCGATACAGTCGCTGCCGTGATACCCGTGACGGAAAGTTCGGCTCCTCCTTTGAATCCGATCGCTATCATGAGGTAAATCGAGAGCGCCTTCGTTATGGATTCCGGTATTAGGAGATTTGATTTCACGAACGCCCCGATGATGCCGAGGACAAAAAACAGTATCATCGGTGAAGTCAGGTTCGTCGCGGCATTCACTAAGAGCTCTGCCAATGTCTTTTTCCTTTGTTATGATCGCTTCTGTATCTTAAAGAAGTGGAAGTCAGACTCTTCTTCTCATAACCCTCGTGGTCCCTCTGCGTCTGGTGTGTGTGTTCAAAACATGGATTTCGTCCGTTGATGCTATCGTGAATAGTCTGTTCATTGGAAAATAATCTACCCTAAAGGGCAGTGGCAGCTAACGTCTGGCGGCATTCTCTTCCGATGAACGGACCAGAAGTGATGCAACGATCCCGACGGCAAGTATCATTAGTACTGCACCAAGAAGGTAAAAATTGAAGTACTCGCCCAGCACTTCCTTCAACCATTTCGCCGTCAGCATTTTGACTCCCACCACAAGCAGTATCATCGCAAGTGCCGGTTTAAGGTATTTGAACTTCGTGAGCATGCCGGCAAGAGCAAAATAAAGTGACCTCAAGCCAAGTATTGCAAAGACATTGCTGGTGAATACGAGGAACGGGTCTGCGGTTATTGCAAAGATCGCGGGAATCGAGTCAACTGCAAAGATGAGGTCTGTTGTCTCAACCATGACGAGCGCCAATGCAAGAGGCGTGAGCATCAACGTGCCCGGTTTGATTCTAGAGACAGCTTCGTCGGGCTCTACAAGTGCACCCGGTACTTCGCTCTCTTGAGAAGCCGGAGAACCGGCCCGCACAAGAAAATGTTCGCCGTGATAGTGGGACGTGACGGGGAAGAGTCTCCGCGTCACTTTGACAACGATGTTCTTATTCGGGTCCGTGTTGTGTGTTTTCATGAAGAACATCTTGAGGGCAGTGACGATCAAAAACCCTCCGAACACATAGAGAAGCCAGTGGAACTCAGCAATGAGAGCGGCTCCAACGGCAATCATGACAGCCCGCATAATTAAAGCTCCGAGTATCCCCCAAAACAAAACCCTGTGTTGATAGATTGCTGGAACTGCAAAGAAACCAAACACCATTGCAATGACGAAGATGTTGTCAACGCTGAGTGACTTCTCGACGATATAGCCCGTGAGATATTTGATGGTTGCGGATTGACCATCGTTGATTGTGCCATCCACGGCGTCAATCGAAGCACCGAGATCCAGCCAATGATTCTCGTAGCCGTAATACACGAAGACAGAAAATGCCAAGCCCAGGGCGATCCACAAGGCAGACATCAGGAGTGCCTCTTTCATCGCAACGACATGAGCTTTGCGGTGTAAGACGCCGAGGTCAAGGGCTAGTAATAGAAAAATGAATGCCAAGAAACCAGTCCAAACAAGAATCATAAATATCCTAAGATTATGAGCAAACCGATTTTATTGAAGTGACTGCATTTTACGAAGTGCTTTTATCTGGACCAAATGGAGAGCAAGGACAAATTCATGTGCTCTTTCCAAGCCTGTGACGCAACACTGCAAGCTGTCTTTTCAGTTCGTCGAGTTGGTGTTCAACGGCTGCAATATCTTCACCGGTAACGGATGCAGCGCCTTCTTTTTTCTTGAATAGTGCGTCGGCTTCTGCCTGGCTTTCTTGCATGCTATTCATGATTACACCGATGAAGAGATTGAGAATGATCATTCCACCGATGACGATGAACGAGATGAAAAACAGAGGCGCGCCGACAGGAAACGCTTGCGAATGCACAATCAGATGTTCCATCCCTTCGTAGCCCAATTGCGCCGAGCCGAACATCTGTATGCGCATGACTTCAACCCAGCCTTCCAGCGTTACAACCTGGAAGAGCGTGAGTAACGACGCGCCAAGCGAGCCGAAGTGAAGCGGGTCGTTCCTTCCGAAGATGAATGTTGCCATCACGGCGTAGACATAGAAGTGCAGGAAGAGGAGCATGCTGACGTAGCCCATCGACGGAATACTCTTCAGTAATGCGCCTACAAGAATCTGCAAGCGAGGCAACACCGTCACGAGTCTGAGGACACGAAGAATACGTGCAAGGCGCAGCACAGCGACGAACTGCGAATTGAGCGGCAGCAAGCAAATTGCAACAACTGCGAAGTCAAAGACATTCCACGGGTTGCGGAAATAGAGCCACGGGCGATTTCCTAGCGCACCCATCTTCATGACGATCTCAAGAATAAATATGGAGAGGACGACTTTGTCGAGAGCCTTAAGAATCGTCCCGTACTTTTCCATCATGTATGGTGAAGTTTCAATGCCGACAATTACACCAGCAAAGAGAATAACTCCA
>JBJXHC010000055.1:0-118600 GCA_046160825.1 Bacteroidota bacterium
GTTGAACGGGACGTGTATTACAATCCGTTGAATGTCCAGACCGACAACGTCATTGGCAAGATTCCGTACCTGAACTCTGTTCCGTTCTATGCACACTTTGAGAAGCGGCAGTTCAGGATATTGCCTGTTGCTCCCCGCCGCATGGGGATGCTGAGTGAGCGGGGACAGATCGATGCCGGACCATTCTCGCTTATGGACTACTTCCAGCAGGAAGATAAGCTTGAGTTGATGAACTGGTGTATTGCCACTCGTGACCAGGTGAAGAGCGTGATGTTGTTCTCAAAGGAGGGCTGGGCCGGATTGCATGACAAGAAGATTGGCATCACCGACGACACAGCGACATCGGTGAAACTGCTCAGAGTTTTGCTGGAGAAGAAATATGGAGTGAAGGCGGAATTCGAGCGACTGCATTCGGGAGTGAATGACTATTCCGGTTATGACGCCGTGCTTCTTATCGGCGATGAAGCGCTCCGACGAAACAAATCCGGCCTTGACGGTTTCGAGCTTGTCTTCGATCTTGCCAGGGAATGGTACGATTGGCAGAAGCTTCCGTTTGTGTTTGCCGTCTGGGCGATGAAGAAGTCATTGCCACAGACAACAAAAGATGAACTGAAAGAGATTCTCTCCGTTTCGTTGGAGAAAGCCGAAGGCGATTTTGCCATGATTGCCGGACAGCATGGTGACCGTCTGGGATTAACGAACGTGGAAACACAGGAGTACCTCGAAGGTTTCAACTATCGGTTGGGAGAACGGGAACGCGAGGCGATGCACACATTCAGAGAGATGGTGGAGTCTATTCACATGACAAGTGCGGGAGATAAGCGATGAATGTAGGAATACTCGGATCGGGTGATGTTGCGAAGGCGCTCGCCAAAGGATTTATCAAGCATGGCTATTCAGTGATGCTTGGAACACGGGATCGCCTCAAGCTTGAAGCCTTCTCGACGGAAATCAAATCAACGGTCGGAAGTTTTGCCGATGCCGCTGCGTTTGGCGAGATCATTGTCCTCGCAGTGAAAGGTCATGCTGCCGTTGATGTACTGAAACTCGCAGGTGTTGCCAATCTGAGCGGCAAGACGATTATCGACACAACAAACCCTATTGCCAACACGCCGCCGGAGAATGGTGTGCTGCATTTCTACACCGACTTCAAAAGCTCGCTCATGGAGCAATTGCAGGTGACGTTTTCCGATGGACGGTTTGTGAAGGCGTTCAGTTGTGTGGGAAATTCACTGATGGTGAATCCGGACTTTGGCGGGACAAAGCCGACGATGTTTATCTGCGGCAATGATGAAGAGTCGAAGAAGGATGTCTCCACAATTCTCGTGAAGTTCGGTTGGGAAGTTGATGATTACGGCAAGGCGCAGGCTGCCCGTGCCATTGAGCCGTTGTGTATCCTTTGGTGCATTCCCGGGTTCTTGCAAAACGAATGGCAGCATCACGCATTAAAAATGTTGAAGAGATAAGAAGAATGCAGCTCTCAGATATTTATGACTCGGTCCAATCAGGACAACGACTGTCTCGTGAAGAGGGGATGTTCCTGCTTCAGAAGGGTGACCTTCTCGAACTTGGTACTCTCGCCAATGAGATTCGGTTCAAGAAAAATCCGGAATCGAGAGTCACGTTCGTTGTGGATACGAACCCGAACTACACCAACATTTGTAACATCGATTGCATCTTCTGCGCGTTCTATCGCCACTCCGGTGAAGAAGGAGAATACACGTACACCGTTGACTACATGATTCAGAAGTTTAAGGAGTCGGCGGCGAAAGGTGTAACGACGGTATTGTTGCAAGGTGGCGTGAATCCTGCCGTTCCGTTCGAGTACTATGTTGAGATGGTAGAGAGGACAGTGAAGGAAGTCCCGGAGATTGCTCCGCACTTCTGGTCGACTTCCGAGATCATCGGCATGGCGGAAATATCGGGACAAACTGTACCGCAGGTTCTGCAAAAATTGTGGGACGCTGGTCAGCGATCGATCCCTGGTGGCGGAGCGGAGATTCTCTCAGATCGGGTCAAGAAGAAGATCAGCAGCAAGAAGGGGACGAGCGCCGACTGGCTGAACGTGATGCGTGATGCTCACAAGATTGGATTCAAATCCACCGCAACGATGATGTACGGTCATCTTGAGAAGGATGAAGACATTGTCGAACACCTGGAAGTGATCCGCCAATTGCAGGACGAGTATCAGGGCTTCACGGCATTTGTACCGTGGAGTTTCAAGCCGGGGAACACTCCTCTGGAAAAGATTATCCCTCACTACGCAACGGCCAATCAGTATTATAAGATCATCGCTTTCTCACGCATCTACCTCGACAACTTTCCGCATATCCAGGCGTCATGGTTTTCGGAAGGGAAGAAGGCGGGACAAATTGCGTTGCATTTCGGGGCGGACGACTTTGGCGGGACGTTGCTTGAAGAAAATGTTCACGCTGCCGCAAACTTTGTCAACAAGACAAACGTCGAAGAGTGTATTGAATTGATTCACGGCGCGGGGTTCAGTGCGGCACAGAGGACGACGTTGTATGAGATAAAGAGAGAGTATGCACTGAACGAAATGGTAGCGGCGTGAGAACAGGATTGTTCACCGCAGAGGCGCCAAGACGCGGAGAAAAAAGATTGTGATCAAAGAGTTTCAAATCAACTCTGTGCCTCGGCGTCTTGGCGGTTATTTTTCCTAAAGCAATTCCACTTTCGGGACAACGGGTATCAATCCCTTTTCGTGTCCCTTCTTGAAGAGAAGCTCCAGCGCCTTCTTTCCATTCTCACCCATATCAATCGTCAATTCGCTGACGTACATCTTCACGAACTTCTCGCCGAGCTTGTAGTCGATCCCACGGCCCCACTGCATTGCGTAGGGGATGGATTCGTCTTGGTGTTCGTAGCCGTAAGCGATGCTCTCCTTCAATCCTTTGGAAAGCTTTGTCGCCATCTCCTCGCCAAGGTCTTTACGGACGACATCAAGCCCAAGAGGCAAGGGAAGACCGCCGGTTTCCTTCTCCCAGAACTCACCAAAGTCCAACACCTTGTTGTAACCGAGTGATTGATATGTGATTTGTCCTTCGTGAATCAACAATCCTGCATCAACAACACCATCATCCACCGCCTGCATGATCGCATCAAATGGCATGTCCACATTCTTGATGCCGTCCGTGAATATTTTGAAGAGGAGTGTTGCCGTGGTCAACGGACCCGGCGTTCCGACAATTTTACCGCGAAGCTCATCGAGCGATTTGTACTTCCGTGAGATAATCACCGGGCCGTACCCTTCACCCATGCTTGCTCCGGTTCTCATGATCCAGTATTTATCCGCAACGTATGGAAATGCGTGCGCGGAAATCGCCGTCACTTCAAGCTCGGCTTTTATCGCCCGCTCATTCAACGACTGGATGTCTTCGAGCAGATGCTCGATGTGAATTCCGGGCAACTTCACCTTGCCGCTGGCGAGTCCGTAGAACATGAATGCATCGTCAGGGTCAGGACTGTGGCCAACGCGAATGGTTTTGTCAGGCATAACACCTATGGGAGTAATGGAGTTTTGGAGCAATGGTAGAGTGGATTAGTGGATGGTTGGATAAGTGGATGGTTGTGCGCCAAAGACACATCCGCCAATGGCGGAGATTAGTACTGTTTCGTTCCTGTGTAGACTGATGCAACGCCGAACGTCAGACGTTCCTGACTTATTTCACTGAAGCCGACCGACTGTAGATTTGCCATAAAGGCCGTGCCTTCAGGAAACTTCATGACGGTCTCCGGCAAATACGTATATGCTTCACTGCTTCCTGATATTACTCTACCAATCAGGGGCAGAATATGCTTGAAGTAGAAGAAGTACAGCTGCTTGAATGGAAACCGATCCGGACGGGAGAACTCCAGTACAACAATCCTGCTTCCCGGTCTCAGGACACGGTGCATTTCGCTCAAGCCCTTTTCCAGGTTCTCAAAGTTTCTTGCACCGAATGCAACGATTGCAGCATCGAATGAACCTGTCTCGAACGATAAACTCTCCGCTTCTCCGCTCTGCAATGTAATAATGGGGGAGAGGCCACGCTTGCTCACTTTCTCCCGGCCACGACGCAGCATCTCTTCCGCAATATCAACCCCGATGACTTTCTCGGGCTTCAATCGCAACGCGGCAATGGCAAAGTCGGCAGTTCCGGTTGCGACGTCGAGAATGCGCTTTGGCTGGAGTTCAACAAGGTGCTCGATTGCCCGTCTGCGCCAATAGAGATCAATGCCACCGCTGAGCAGGTGATTCAGTAAATCATAGCGGTACGCAATGGAATCGAACATCGAACGAACATACTGCTTCTCCATTGCGTGCGAGGCCCTTTGCTACTCGACAGTAATGGGAGTGAACGGCGTGAAGAACGAGATCTTCGCCGCGTCCACGGCTTCACGGTATTTCGTCCACTCTTTTTCAAAGAACGAGTTGATTCTCCCCGCAACTGTTTTCAATTTATCAGTTACTTCGGTTATGACCATTTGCTCGTTCTCGCTTGGCACCTCCCATGATGAGTTCAGATACCACCACGCAAGGTTGATCCGCTCAGAGAGTAAGCCGGTGTCATCCACGTATCCCTGTGCCTCCTTGGGAGCTATCATCTCCATCAAGACCTTCAACGAGTCCTGCATTGTCTTTCCGGTATCCTTCACTTTCTTAATATCATCCCCCTCGCGGTCTTTGATGACGGCAGAAATCTGCTCAATCGTCTTCTTGCTTTCACGCAACCGGTCTGCTGCTTCGGTGGCTGTTTTGACGCGCGTGAGAAACGCCTCGCGGAATGTGTTGCGGGCTGTCACTTCGGTGTTGCTTGCATTGAGCCGCGGGTCGAGCTTCACCTGAACAAATGTGGAGTCCATATGGCGCCCATTGCTGATGCGGATTTTGTATTTTCCGGGAAGTGTTGCAGGGCCACCCGGCTCTGCTGCGTCTGCCGCAGGTTTCTCGGTTGTCGGGAATCTTTCACCTTTGCGTTCGAGTCCCCACGTAGTCCGGTTCATTCCCCGTTTTGCAACTTCCTTGAGTGTGCGAATGAGTTCGCCTCGATCATTGAATATCTCGATCTTTACCGTATCTGATTTTGCAATCGAGGAATCCTTTTTCGTGCTATCCGTTTTGGCGCTTTCCTTATCCTTTGGTTTTGCGGTTGATGTATCAGGGGTGAAGAGGTACGTGAGCAAAGCTCCGTATGGACGGTTCTCTCCGGCAAATTCGGCTTCAGCCGCGAATCGGGTTCCTGAGGCCTGCTTGTATTCAGCGAGTATGGCATCGGGGGGTGTGAAAATGCGCAACGTGTCGCCGAGTATCTTGACCCCGTCTTTTGCAATCTGTCGCAAAGGCCGAATGTCATCAAGCACGTATGCTGCGCGGCCGAATGTCCCGATGACCAGATCGTGCTCAGTTGGTTGAATGGCGAGATCTACAGTGGAGACCGTTGGATAGCCGTGCTTCCATTTGGTCCAGTTCTCACCTGCATCTATGCTCACATGCAGTCCGAACTCCGTTCCAAGGAACATCAGCTTCGGTTCGATGGGGTCCTGTATGATTGAGTGCGCGAATCCCCACACTTTTTTCTCGTCCGCAAGTCTGATCCATGTGGCACCGTAGTCCTTCGTTCGATACACATAGGGAGTCCAATCGTTCTGTCTGTGATTGTCGAATACGACGAATGCCTCGCCGGCATCATACGTTGATGCCCGAATTTGTGGTACCCACGTCGCCTTTGGGACGCCTTTCATATTGCCAATAACGTTCTTCCAACTCTTTCCACCGTCTCTCGTGACTTGCACATTGCCGTCGTCAGTTCCCACCCAAATCACTCCTTGCTGCACAGTGCTTGGAGCTATTGCAATGATGGTTGTGTGATTCTCGGCTGCGGTAACGTCGTACGTCAGTCCGCCGCTTTCGCCCTGCTTTTGTTTGGCGGTATCATTGGTTGTCAGATCGGGGGAGATTGATTGCCACGTATTCCCACGGTCAGTACTCTTGTGCAGAAACTGACTTCCATAGTAAATGGTGGTCGGACTGAAGGGATCATGCGCGATGCCGGCATTCCAATTGAACCTGAGGTAAATGTCCTTCGGGTTGGCAGGCCGGATGATCTTTGTCTCGCCGGTTACAAGATCGTACCGGTAAAGAAATCCTCCTTGTGACATCGCGTAACCGTGGCGGCTGCTGCTTCGATCAGGTATCACATCAAATCCATCGCCAAAGGCAACTTCCTCCCAGTATGTATTCCGAATACCACCGTGTCGCCACACGTATGCCGGACCGCGCCATGAACCGTTGTCCTGCATACCGCCGTAGACGTTGTAGGGCGTTTCGCTATCGACTTCGATATGATAGAATTGTGCGAGCGGAAGGTTCTCGACGAATCTCCATGTCTTCCCGCGATCATGGGAAATTGCCAGGCCGCCGTCGTTGCCATCAATCAAATGATTCGGATCATTCCGGTTGATCCACCACGCATGATGATCCGGGTGAACCCGGCTCCAGGCCATGAGCGTGCTGAATGTCTTCCCCGCATCTTCACTGATGCTGATGACGGAGTGAATGTTGTAGACACGATTTTCATTTTGTGGATCGACGTGAATCTCGCCGTAGTAAAATGGCCGGTCGCCGATGTTCTTGTCTGCAACCATCTTCCACTTGACGCCACCGTCGTCAGACCGATACAATGCATTCTTCTTTGATTCGATAAGTGCATAAATGACTGCAGGATCGCTTGGAGCAATAGCAAGACCGATTCTGCCGAGTTCTCCGTCAGGAAGCCCGTCGTCTTTCGAACGCTTCGTCCATGTTTTGCCACCATCGACGGTGACATGCAATCCTGAGCTTGCACCACCCGACTTAAAGAACCAGGGCCAGCGACGATATTCCCACATTGCGGCAAAGAGTTTATTGGGGTTGGAAGGATCCATCACGAGATCAGCCGCTCCGGTTTTTTCATCTACGTACAGAATCTTCTGCCATGTCATTCCACCATCGGTTGTCTTGAATACACCTCGCTCGGGATGCTCGCCCCATGCCGCGCCGAGTGCTGCGACGTAGACGACATCAGGGTTCTCCGGACTGATAATAACACGGTGGATGTTGCGAGTCTTGTCGAGTCCGAGGTGTACCCACGACCATCCGCCATCAAGGGATTTATATACTCCGTTGCCATTCGTTTGACTGTTGCGTGGGTTCCCTTCGCCGGTTCCCACCCACACCACATCCGGTTTGCGCTGGTCGATGGCGATTGCGCCGATTGATGCCACAGCCATCGTATCGAATACCGGCTCCCATGCCACGCCGCCGCTTGTGGACTTCCAGAGTCCGCCCGAAGCCGTGCCAACGTAGATGATGTCGGTGTTTCGGAGAACGACGTCGATCGCGGTGACGCGACCGCTCATGCCGGCGGGACCGATACTGCGGGGTTTGATCTCCTTGAACTTCTCCATATCCAGAGGTTGCGCCGACATAAAGGCGGTTGGTAGAAGAAGAAGCACGAAAAGAGCACCGAGTCGGTGAATCAATGACATTGTTCTTTCTCCATTGAATGAAGAATGATATAATTGATTGGACTGAATGAGAGGAATGGACAAGTGCAAGATTTGTTGCCGATGTTGTTTCGTTCTAACGGATTTCAAGATACAAAAGTTACGTTCAGTTCCCAAACTTTCTCATCCACGGTACGCGGCTTGATTTTCAGGACTCGTTCACGTATTATCATTCACGTAAAGATCGGTGTATCTTCAGGAGTAACAGCGAAATCGTGGTGCCTTCGCCGGTTGGCGGGGGCTTTTTCATAATCAGGAGAGCATGGTGCGGACACAACGCATACAAGTAAGTTTGAAGAATGCCAGGGACCGGTCATATGATATTCTTATCAAGCCGGGACTCTTGGCAGAAATACCCCAGTTGCTTGTCGAGTCGTGGGCGACACGCAGGTTCTTTATCATAAGCGACGACAACGTGAGTGCATTGTATGCAAGGCAGTTCCAGCAGACCCTTGGAGGAATGGGTGCAGAGACGACGCTTCTGGAGTTCAGAGCAGGTGAGCGCTCAAAAACCGCGGCGGTTGTACATTCACTCCATACGGCTCTTCTTGAAAACAACATTAGTCGTGATGCCCTCATCGTCGCGTTCGGTGGCGGAGTTGTCGGGGATGTTGCCGGATTTGTTGCGGCGACCGTCTTGCGTGGAGTACGCTACGTGCAGGTTCCGACGACATTGCTCGCCCAGGTTGACAGCAGCGTCGGTGGTAAAGTAGGCGTCGACCACGCGCTCGGCAAAAACCTTATCGGTGCTTTCCATCAACCATCCGCGGTGTATATCGACCCAGAGATGTTGAAGACACTTCCACCGGAGGAATTCTCGAACGGACTTGCGGAACTCGTAAAGGTGGCTGCCGCGCTTGACGACAAGCTCTTCGCAGACATCGAGCGGAAGGCAACATTGATATCACGATCCAAGTCGTTTATCCTTGCTGACTTTATCGAGGAGGCAGTAGGGCTGAAGGCATCTGTTGTCGAGCATGATGAATATGATACCGGTATACGCAGGGTGCTGAACCTTGGGCACACCGTCGCTCATGCTGTGGAGACTGCAACAGACTACCGCATCAAACACGGACATGCTGTGGCAATTGGCCTCGCAGTGGAATCCGAGATTGCCGTACGGATGGGGATTCTCCCTGAAAAAGAATTCGTACGTCTGGTTGCGTTGTTGCAAGAGCTGGGGCTTCCGGTGAGAATGCCGCGCATGAACGACATGGACAGATTCTTCGACGCGATGGCGCTCGACAAGAAGGGTGAGGGAAAGGGAACAAAGTTCGTCCTGATGAAGAGTATCGGACACACAGTAGTTGGAGCCGATGTTCCTGTCTCACTGGTTATGGAAATACTTGGAGCCAGAAAAAAGTGAACGATCGCAGACAACGACCTGTTCTGGAAATCCCCCTCACAATCATTGAGAAGAATCTGGAAGTGATTTCCATTCTTGTGCTGATCGCTCCTCTTCTCTATATCATCGCCATCTGGGCTGACCTTCCTGAAACGGTACCGATGCATTTCCGTTTCGATGGGACCCCGGATGGATGGGGGAGCAAGTATTCGATCTTCTTGTTGATTGGAGTCGAGTGCATCGTGTACGTCGGGTTGACAGTGCTTGCCAGGTTTCCTCATATCTATAGTTATCCATGGCCAATCACCGCGGAGAATGCGCAACGCCAGTACACGCTTGCCCGAACATTGATCCGGTGGATTAAATTGGAAGTCGTGATGATCTTCGGCTACGTACTCTGGGGCGTGGTCGTCTCTGCAAAGGAACAGACAATCGCTCTCTCCGGTGTTGCTCTCGCGCTCATGCTTGCGACAACGGCAGTTACGGTCATCGTCTATATGGTGCAGGCGGGGAAGGGCCAGTAGCGCATGATCATCGTATCAATTATCGGCCCCACGATGAATGATGCCCTTGGCCAGATGAAGGCCTCACGACGGTATGCCGACATGTTAGAATTGCGGCTTGATATGATCGCCGACCCGAACATCTCCACGCTTCTTTCATCCGCGAAAATGCCATGTATCGCCACCTGCCGTCCGGAATGGGAGGGAGGGAGCTTCAAGGGTTCGGAAGCCCAGCGGATTGAAATCCTCGAAGCAGCATCGCTTATCGGGGTGGAATATGTGGATATCGAACTGAACGCCGGTGATGTCGTGCAGGAATTCGTTCGACGCAGGAAGGAAACCCGCGTCATCGTCTCGCTTCATGTTATCGAGGGAGCTCTGTTTTCGATAGACAAAGCGTACAAGGCTCTCACGTCCGTTGGTGCCGATGTCGTGAAGCTTGCCTATGAAGCTGAGGATGCCGGGGAGAATATCCTGGCGTTTGAATTTCTTGAGAAGGCAAAGCAACAACGCCTGAAGGCGGTCGCAATCGCAATGGGCGAAGCCGGTGAGGCAAGTCGATTGTTGTATAAGAAATTCGGTGGATGGGCAACGTATGCTGCAGCGGAGACGGGTTCAATCGCAGCACTCGGTCAGATTTCCGGCAGCGTACTAAAGAAACTCTATCGAGCTGATTCGCTGAAACCGCAGACGAGAGTCTTTGGTGTGATTGGTAATCCGTTGAAGCAGAGCAAGGGGACGCATCTTCACAATCCTTTATTTCAAAAAGCAAAGATGGATGCGGTGTACTGCAAATTTCCCGTTGCGGATCTGGATGCGTTCATGAATGGCGTGGGAACGAGGCTGGATGGATTCAGTGTTACCATTCCCCATAAACAAAATATTATGAAATATCTTGATGAGATTGATCCGGTGGCGAAGACAATCGGTGCGGTGAACACGGTTGTGCGTCGTAAGAACAAGTTGTATGGAACAAACACCGATGCTCCCGGCGCTCTTGATGCCATAGAAGCAGTACAACCGGTGAAAGGCAAGAGAGTGCTTGTCGTTGGTGCAGGCGGTGCTGCCCGAGCGATCGCTTATGAAGCAAAGCAGCGTGGCGCGCATGTTCTGATTGTCAACCGTACGGACAAGAAGGCGCAAGTGCTTGCAAAGGAATTTGGCCTGGAATACGTTTCATTGAAACAGCTTGAGAGAACGGAAATCGATATCATTGCCAATGCTACTTCAGTAGGTATGGTGCCCGATGTGAATGAATCACCGTTGCCCAAGGCGCTGTTAAAGGGTAAGGTGGTGTTCGACGCGGTTTACAATCCCCCTCTGACGAAACTGTTGCAGGACGCGAAGAGTGTTGGCGCGAAGACTATCTCCGGCACAGAAATGTATCTGAACCAGGCGGCAATGCAATCTGTGCTGTACACCGGCAAGAAGGCGGACAAGAAATTCATGAAGCGCATTCTCATGGCCGTATGATTAGGGAGATTGTTCCCATCTCTTCGGTCAATGCAACGGTGCATGTTCCGGGCTCCAAGAGCATTACCAACCGGGCGTTGATCTGTGCTGCTCTGGCGCAGGGTGAGTCGGTCATCCGCAATGCCTCTGACAGCGACGATACGCGGCTGATGACAAACGGACTCAACCAGCTTGGTGTGCTCGTACGTCTGCTGAATGATGCACTGGTTGTCCATGGCACAGGCGGTAAACTCCATGCGCCAAAGTTTCCCATTCCGGTTGGCAATGCCGGCACAACACTTCGGTTCATGCTTTCTCTTGCTGCACTGGCACAAGGGACTACCACATTCGAAGCCGATGCGAGAATGGCAGAGCGTCCGCTGGCCGATTTGCTTGACGCGATGCGGACACTTGGTGTCGAGGCCACAGTTGACGAACGTGGTCCGCGTTATCGTGTTTCCGGGGGTGGAATTGTCGGCGGCGCAGTCAAATTACAAGCGGACAAAAGCTCGCAGTTCCTGACGTCGTTATTGCTCGCCGCATCGTACGCGCAACAGGATGTTCGTATAGACATCGTGGGGGTTCTCAGTTCGGTTTCGTATGTTGACATTACACTTGATGTAATGAAGAAATTTGGGGTCGATGTAGTTTGTTCTCCGGAGAAAATGTTTGAAGTGAAGTCTGGTCAACGGTACAAACCAACGGAGTTCGCAATCGAGTCTGATGCATCAGGTGCATCGTACTTCCTTGCTGCGGCTGCGATTGTCGGGGGATCAGTTACCATTACAAACATGAAAACGAAATCGCTTCAGGGTGATGTCCAATTCATAGACGTTCTGAAAAAAATGGGATGTACCGCGACGGAAACGGAATCCGGAGTTGGGGTTCAATCCACAGGACGGCTGAATGGAATTGACATTGATATGAACTCGATGCCTGATATTGTGCCGACACTTGCAGTAACCGCGCTGTTTGCGCAGACGCCAACGCGAATCCGCAACGTGGCACATTTGCGCTACAAAGAATCCGACAGACTTACCGCACTCGCGACGGAGCTTAAAAAGCTTGGTGCGCAGATTGCCCTTCATGACGACGGGTTGGAGATCTCTCCTGCTCCACTTCATGGAGCGCAACTTGATACGTACGACGATCACCGGCTCGCAATGAGCTTTGCGTTAATCGGACTCAGGGTGCCGGGAGTGAAGATCGAGAATCCACAGTGTGTGAAGAAATCATTTCCAGGCTTCTGGAGAGAATTCGAGAAACTATGATGGTTTCACGCAAAGACGCCAAGGAACGCAAAGTAATTGTGACCATATTGACTAACGACTAAAAAGACTGCTTATGGCTGGAAATACATTCGGCTACCATCTACGCATCACCACGTTCGGCGAAAGCCACGGTCGCGCCATCGGCGTTGTGCTGGACGGCGTGAAGCCCGGCTTGTCGATCGACACAGCGTATATCCAGCGTGAACTTGACCGTCGCAGACCCGGACAAAGCAAAGTCACCACGGCGCGCAAGGAAGCCGACCAGGTGGAAATCCTGAGTGGTGTGTTTGAAGGGAAGACTACAGGCACACCCATCTGCATGGTCATTTGGAACAAAGACCAACAGCCGAAGGCCTATGAAAAAATAAAAGACATGTTCCGTCCTGGTCACGCTGGCTTCACGTATCTTGCCAAGTACGGCGTGAGCGATTATCGCGGTGGGGGAAGATCATCCGGACGTGAGACTGCTGCGCGTGTTGCCGCTGGCGCATTTGCAAAGTTCTTGCTGGAAAAACGCGGCATCCACATCTACGCCTACACAAGCGAAGTTGCCGGTATAAAGGCGAAGGTCATCAAGATTTCTGAGATCGAACGCAATCCACTCCGCTGCCCCGACCCCGAAGCTGCAAAGAAGATGGAGCGCAAGGTGTTACGTATGAAGAAAGAGGGAGACTCCGTCGGTGGAATTGTGGAAGTGGTGGTAAAGCATCCACCGGTTGGGCTCGGTGAGCCGGTGTTCGATAAACTGGAAGCGGATCTTGCCAAGGCGCTCATGTCCATTGGTGCGATCAAGGGGTTCGAGGTGGGGAATGGTTTCGCCGCAGCACGATTGAAGGGTAGCGAGAACAACGACCCGATGTATTTCGACAAGAAAGCGAAGCGTGTGCGGACACGGACCAACAACGCAGGCGGCATTGCCGGCGGAATTTCCAACGGCGAAGACATTGTGGTACGGATTGCCGTGAAGCCCCCTTCCTCCATCATAAAAAAACAGGAGACCGTGACCACCGAAGGCAAGCGTGCAACGATCTCCGTTGAAGGTCGCCACGACCCGTGCATTTGTCCCCGTGTTGTTCCGGTTGCCGAGAGCATGGTTGCCCTCACGCTGCTTGATCATATGACCCGACAGGAATTGGTGAAGGGAAAAACGACGAAGCAAGACACGACCAACGCCATCCGTGTCATTAATGACCGGATCGCAACGCTTGAGATGGAAAAACAGATCCTTCGTTCAAAAACCTCATTGAAAAAGAGAGGCCGTAAAACAGGTTAAGTTTGCAGGATATAAATCCCCAATCTCAAATTCGCTTGTTTGCGCTCGTTGTTCATTGGTTGACTATTGCGGTTCTTTTGGCCGTTGACTATCTTCAATCACACATTGTGGAGGCAAGGAATGAAATACCGTGTGACAATCGTTCAAGATGAGGATGGAGTATTCGTCTCCGAAGCCCCCGGCCTTCCTGGGTGCATTTCGCAAGGAGCAACACGTGAAGAAGCACTCACGAATATCCAGGAAGCAATCCAGGCCTATCTCGAAAGTCTGAAGAAGCATAACGAACCCATTCCCCCGCCCATCACTGAAGAAGTTGTTGAGATATGACCAGACTTCCTGTTCTCTCGGGACAGGATGTCGCTAAGGCGTTGGCAGAAATCGGCTATATGTTTGATCACCAACGCGGCAGCCATATCATTTTACGGCACAAGAATCCTCCCCATAGACGTGTAACAGTTCCAAACCACAAAGAGGTCGCTCGAGGGACTCTGCGATCAATTATTCGCGAGGTTGGCTTAAGTCTCGACCAATTCACGGAACTCTTGTAGTTCAGGCACACAAGAATCCATAATCGCTAATCAGTAATCCCGCATTGTGTTCTTAAACAAATAGGAACCTCTATGCCCGACATAAACAAAGCCCTCGAAACCCAGATCAAGAATATCCAAACGAGAACCGGAAAGACGTTGAAGGAACTCGAAGCGATCATTAAGAAGAGCGGACTCACCAAGCACGGCGAAATCCGTGACATGCTGAAGAAAGATCTCGGCATGGGACATGGTGATGCGAATACACTGGTCCATGTCGTGCTCAAGTCTGATGGTGGAAGTGCTGCAAAAGCTTCAGGTGCCACAACCGACGATGTGCTCGACGAAATCTATAGTGGTCCCAAAGCGGAGCTTCGTCCAATCCATGATGCGCTGATGAAGGAGATCAACAAATTCGGCGAGTTTGAAATTGCACCCAAGAAAGCATATGTCAGTTTGCGACGAAGCAAACAGTTTGCGATGATTGGTCCGGCCACCAACACACGTGTTGAGGTGGGACTGAATATGAAGGGAGTGAAAACGACTGCCCGTCTCATAGAAAATCCTCCCGGCGGAATGTGTCAGTACAAAGTCAAAGTTACAGATGCAAAGGAAGTTGATAAAGAATTGATTGCCTGGGTTAAGCAGGCGTATGAAAGCGCAGGATAAGAATCTTCCTCTTGAAAGCGTTACTCATATGTCGAGTGGGCTGTGGACGCCTGAACAGTGTCCATTGTGTCAGGCCCAGCTGCCTTTGGAAGTTGTGTATTAACTCGGAATCACATGCTCTACACTCTCCGCAAAGCTCGTTCGGAGGACTCTCAGGCCATCGAGGCGCTCATCGCACTCTCGGCACGGGGACTAAGCACGAACGAATACACTCATGAACAGGTCGAAGGAGCGTTGCGTGGTGCATTCGGACTTGACTCGCAACTCGTGAGCGATGGGACTTACTTTGTTGCTGAATCTGATGGACGCATCGTCGGATGTGGTGGTTGGAGTAAACGGAAAACATTGTTTGGCGGAGATAAGCATAACGAGCGTGATGCCGACGAGTTGAATCCCGCAGTCGATGCCGCCCGAATCAGAGCGTTCTTCGTCCATCCCGATTGGGCAAGAAAGGGAATTGCAAGATTGATACTTGATGTGTGTGAAGCAGAAGCGCGAGTGCTTGGGTTCTGTTCGCTGGAGTTGATGTCAACGTTGCCGGGATTGAAATTCTATGCTGCTTCAGGCTTTGAGGCCGGGGAGCCTGTCAAGTATCCTATTTCAGACACCTTGACAATTGAATTTGTGCCGATGAGAAAGAGTATTGTTTTGTAGCCGCTCAGCTCCGTGCGATCCGCCTGTATCCCTGATCTCCAATTGCCACGTCCTTTAGGGCGTGGAATGACATGGAGCGAATCGCATCAAGGGGGTTTTAACCCAACACAATAGTTCGGCTAAAGCCAACGAGTGTTCCGGGTTTTTGAAAATCCACGAGATAAATCTCGTGGCAAGTCAAGAAGTCTAAGTGATGGTTTAATCATGCTTGAAATCCGGAAAGCAACAAAGGTCGACTTCGACGCTATCTGGGAGATCTTCCATGAGGTGGTTCGTAAGGGAGAAACGTTCGTAAACGATCCGGCAACCACGAAGGAAGAAGCACGTGCATTCTGGATGGCGGATGGGATCGCGACGTATGTTGCGTCTCTTGACGGACAGATTGTCGGTTCGTACATTCTCAAAGCCAACCAGCCGGGCCTCGGCTCGCACGTTGCAAATGCCGGATACATTGTAAAATCGGGTGTTGAAGGAAAGGGAATTGGTCGTGCGATGTGCGAGCATTCCATGAGCGAAGCACGCAACGCCGGGTTTACGGCGATGCAATTCAATATGGTAGTAAGCAGAAATGAGCGCGCAGTAGCTCTGTGGAAGAGTCTCGGATTCTCCATCGTGGGTACATTGCCAAAGGCGTTCCGACACAAAACCCTTGGCCTTGTGGATGCGTATGTGATGCACAGATTTTTGTGATGGATGAAAAAATGTCTAATGAGCCAACAAACCGCAAGCTTCATTGGGAAACAATCTACGGTACCAAGTCGCCGACAGAGGTCAGTTGGTACCAGCCCGAAACACGTCTTTCATTGGACATGATCCGGAAAATTGCGCCGGATGTTTCGTCGGCAATTATCGATGTTGGCGGCGGTGCATCGCTTCTGGTGGATGAACTCACAGGTGCAGGTTATCAGAATATTACCGTGCTTGATGTCTCGGCAGCAGCGTTCGAAGTGTCACGCAAGAGACTGGGAGAGCGATCGAAAGACATTGAATGGATTGTGGGAGATGTGCTTGATGCAACGCTGCAAGCCGGCGCATTCAATCTATGGCACGACAGGGCGGTGTTTCACTTTCTTCTGACCAATGATGAACGTCGTCGTTACATTGCGCAGGTGAAACATGCATTGCGTTCCGATGGTCACGTGGTTATTGCGACGTTTGCAGAAAATGGCCCGACACGTTGCAGCGGACTTGAAGTCTGTCGTTATTCATCGGAAAATTTGATGGCCGAGTTTGGCGATGATTTTGTTCTCCTTCAAAGTTTCAAGGAAGACCACCGCACCCCATCCGGAAATGTGCAGCGATTTCAATATTCCCTTTTCGGTTTCAAGAGCCGGTAGGCTTCATCCTTTCTCATGCTGCCACAAGGAGCTTGCATGAATCGCATGCGTGTTTTATCCTCATCCGTCATTGATGCCTCGCCATTTCGCGTGTATGGAATCTTTGCCGATTATCAACATGCTCATCCACAGATTCTTCCCGCAAAATACTTCTCGAAGCTGGAACTCGTTCACGGCGGTAATGGAGCGGGGACACGCTTCAAAGTGTCTACACGGTTCATGGGCCAGGAACGCATGTACGAGATGGAAGTGACTGAGCCGGAGCCAGGACGAGTACTTGCCGAGCGAGATACACTCACGGGACTTGTCACAACATTCACCGTCGATCCGGGTCCGACGCCGAATCAGTCGAATGTCACCATTGCCACAGAGTGGGAGTCGCAAGGCAGAGTTGCCGGATTTCTGGAAAGATTTATTCATCCCTCAGGTTATGCGGAGAATTTATCGTGCAGAGTTACAGCAGTTGGATGAATATGTTCACACTCATTCATAAAATGCCCGAATTGATTCTTTCGGTTTCTTTCCATTACTTTACCCGAACTTTTTTCCAGTCATCGGGGGTCGCTAACAAAAAATGATAGAACTTAAGGATCTGAACAAGAAATTCGGTTCGTTTTCAGCGGTCGACAACCTCAATCTTACTGTCGAGTCAGGGAAATTCTTTGGCTTCCTTGGTCCGAATGGAGCGGGGAAGACCACAACGATCAAAATGATGACCGGATTGTACGAACCGACCTCCGGTTCGTGTCTGATCAACGGATTCAATATTCGGACGCAACCGCTGAAATCCAAACGGAGTTTCGGCTATGTGCCCGACCAGCCGTATTTATATGAACGCCTTACCGGACGGGAATTTCTGCACTTTGTTGGCGGACTTTTCAATATGCCTGCGGACGTCGTGAAGCAACGCATTGCAGAATTGATTGATGTCTTTGAGATCGGCCACTTCATTGATAAACGGGCTGAAGAATATTCACAGGGGATGCGACAACGTATCGTGCTCTCGGCTGCGATCCTCCATGACCCCAAAGTGTTGATCATCGACGAACCTATCGTCGGACTTGACCCTCGCAGCGCACGGCTTGTGAAGGACACGCTGAAGGCGAAAACGAAAGAAGGTCTCACCATTTTCATGTCCACCCACCTCCTGGAGATCGTCGAAGAACTGTGTGATCATATTGCCATCATCAAGGATGGCCGGATTATTTATGAAGAGAAACAGTCTGAAACGATGCGGTCATTCAACGGCCAGCTTGAATCGATGTTCCTCGAACTGACGAAGTAGCGCGCCATGCACGAACTCCTTCTGTTGCTCAACATCAAGAGCACCAGCTTCCTCAAAGGCATCTTCGAATGGAAATGGCAGACGATGCTGAAGAACATCTCGTCGGCCTGTATCTTCGGCGGGTTCGCGGTCGGGGTGTTTTTCCTGACCCGTTTTTTCACCAACTATCTTCTGTACGAAGCACACATCGGCCAGTTCCTGTTCCATCGTTTCCTCTCGATGCTCCTCTATGTATTTTTTATTACAGTGAATCTGGGGAATATGATCGTTTCCTACTCGACGTTGTACAAGTCGCAGGAGGTGAACTTTCTGATGTCCATGCCCATCTCGCATGCCAAGGTATTTCTCGTCAAGTTCATCGACAATTTTTTCTATAGCTCAAGCACGCTTTCACTTGTCGGGTTATCGGTGTTGCTCGGCTACGGATCGGTGTTCGGCATGCCGTGGTATTTTTATTTTTTCACAGCGTTTTTCATCATGATGCCGTTCATGTTGATCGCCGGTATTCTTGCGGTCATGGTGTTGATGTCGTTGATCAAGATTGCGACGAAGATCGGGGCGAAGTGGCTGATCGGCATTATGGTCACGGGATATGTCACGGCAATTTATCTGTATTTCAGGATTGTCAACCCGGTGGGGCTGGTACAGGAAGTCATGCGCCACTATCCCGATGTGAACGAATACTTCGGCTACCTCGATCCGCCGTTTGTACAGTATCTTCCCAATCATTGGATAACGGAGTTCCTGTATTGGTCCATCAACGGAGACGCTGCGCGTGCTATTCCGTATTTTACTTTGCTGTTCCTCACGATGCTTGGTTTGATCGTGCTTGCAAGTATTATGGCGAAGAGAGTGTACTACCCCACGTGGCTTGCTGCTTCCGATGCCGATGCGATGAAGGGACCGAAGGCTTCACTGCGGGTGAAGGGAATGGAGTTTGGAACCCGTTGGTTCATCCCGCCGCAATTGGAGGTGTTGCTGAAGCGCGACTTCTGGATGTTCCTGCGTGAGCCGAGCCAGTGGTTGCATCTCGGACTGATGATGTTGCTGCTGCTTATTTTTCTTGTTTCCGTTGCATCACTGGAACTGAAGCTGACGCAGCCATTCATGCAGGCGGTGTCGTTCCTCGTCGTCTTCCTCTTTAACGGATTCCTGATCGCATCGGTGTCGCTCAGGTTTGTTTTCCCGACGACAAGTCTTGAAGGGGATACATTCTGGACCGTGCGCACCTCGCCACTGTCGCTGCATAAACTCTACTGGTATAAGTTTCTTGGTTCGTTCCTGTTCGTCTTGATTGTCGCGGAGCTGCTCTCCGTGGCGTCGATTTTATTGCTTTCGGGGAACATGGTCCTGGTGCAACTCGCTGCCATTTGTACATTCTTTGTCACGGTGGGATTGATCAGTATGAATTTGGGAGCGGGGACATATTTTGCAGTATTCAAAGAAAAAAATCCGATCCGGGTTGCCTCTTCGCAGGGTGCATCGCTCACCTTCTTGGGAAGCATGGTTTACCTGACGTTGGTCGTCACCGTCCTTGTCGTTCCGTTGAATGAGTATTTTACTAAACTGATACGCTTTGGGGTTTCCCAGACAAGCTGGATCTTCATCCCCGTCTTGGTGATTGGAGTGTTTTCGATGGTGATGTTTGCATCCTTCACCATCATCGGGCTGAAGGCAATCAAGCGTGACTATTAAGCACGAACCACTTGCCGCCAGGCGTGGCAGAATCACTATCAAAAATGTTCAAAGCTCTTTGATCAATTCCGTTCCCGAAAGAAAACAATGCTGAAGTGTCCTCGTCTCTTTATCATCCTGGCTATTCTCGCTTTCGTTGTGAGCGGATCTTTCGCGCAGGAGCGATTCCAACACTCGGAGGATGCGGAACGCATTTTCAATGAGGGGTTGGAATTGTTTCGTGAGGGGAAGCACCTCGCGGCAGTGACGGCGTTTGATCGGGTGGCGAAACTCGCCCCTCTCAACCAGCGTTCCACTGCAGCACACATCATGAAGGCCAAAGCATTGTTGGCACTGGATGAGACGCTCGAGGCGTCACGTGGGTTGAGGATGTTCATCGCTTCATATGGTTGGAGCAGCTATGTGGCTGATGCCGAGTACATGCTTGCCGTGACGCTTGTTCGTATCCGCCGGTATGATGATGCAATGCAGTCATTACTTTCCGCATGGCGGCACGCAGAAACAAGTGATTCTTCGCGTCTTACCGAATCGATTTCCGGATTGATGGATCAGATCATCGAACGCAATCTTTCAACGGCTGATCTGCACGGCCACCTTGCCGGAACAACGAGAGCGCAAGAGAGGCGGTACTTCTGGCTGAAAATTGCTGAAAAGGAATTTTCGGCTGGCAATGTCGTAGCAGCAGGAATAGCCGCAGATTCGCTTGACGCGCACTATCGTGGGCATCCGTATTCCTCTAAACTCGCGGGGATCAGATTCGGTGTTGCACAGCGCAGTGCCGTGAAAATTGGGGCGCTGATGCCATTGATGAAAAGCAGCGAACCTTCCGCCGTACGTGAAATCGGAAATGATGTCTACAATGGAATGCTGCTTGCCCTGGAGGAATATCAGGCCGGCTCGTCGCGGCGTGTCAGAGTCAGCATGGAAACGCGAGACACGGAGCGGGATCCTATGCTGGCATCCCGGTATGCACAGGAACTTGCCGAGGATATGGACGTGATTGCCATTGTCGGTCCGGTCTTCTCGCAAACAACGCTTGCCGCAATCGGTCCCGCAAATGCGCGCGGGGTTCCTCTCATCACCCCAACGGCAAACTCGAACGGCATTGCCGTCTCCGGTTCTTATATTTTTCAGGCAAACCCGGACTATGAAAATCGAGGACGGGCAATGGCCCGGTATGCAGTGACCACACGGGGGTTCAGGACGTTTGCGGTTCTTGCGTCATCCGATGCGCATGGAAAACCGATGGCGGAAGCGTTCAGTGCGGAGGTCATCAGGCTCGGCGGCACTGTGCTCACTGTTGAATCGTACCAACGCGGAGCGTCAGATCTCTCACAACAACTCTCCAATATCAGACGAGCAGCAATGCTTTCGGCCACGGAGCCGATGATCTCGTTTGCAGGCAGACTCCACCAGGGCGACCTTGTGAAGTTGATCCAACTCGGCGTTTCTCGTCGAACGCTCGATTCACTTATCGAATTCTCAAGTCTCATTCCTGCAACGAGATTGCTCGGCCCCGCCGCCCGCCGCCTTATCGACTCAATGCAAATCAACGTATTGATGAATGAACCAAAGATCGACAGTCTCGAATATCCTGCCACCGGAATTGACGGGGTATATTTCCCCATCGGTTCGCCTGACGAGATAGGGGTTGTATCATCCCAGCTTGTCTACTTTAATATCAAGACCCAGATGCTGGGGTCGGGTGAGTGGAATGACATTGCAGAGCTTGATGCCAATAAGAGATACTGCCGCGGCGTGATCTTTGAATCAGACAGCTATATTGTCCCCTCAAGTCCCGAGTACAATCTTTTTGCAGAACGGTACTATGGGAAATTCAATAAACGTCCGAGCAAGAGTGCATTGTATGGTTACGATACAATCCGTTTGGTACTGGAGTTGATTGGAAGGGGCGCCTCGACACGTGAAGCGTTGCGCAGCGCGCTTGACCAAACGCGGGAGTACAACGGATTGCATGCGAAAATCGGGCTTACACCACGGAGAGTAAACTCGTGGCTGCACATTCTTCAGTACGATAATGACATGGTGGAGAAGTTGGGTGAAGTAAACGTCGATGAACCTGTTGGAGAGTAGAAGCTATGAGCGCGCACGACAGTGAAAAGGTGCTTCACGAGCCGCTACCGTATCACACACGGATTAAAGATTGGCCTGAAGACGAACGACCACGCGAGAAGTTGCTGAACAAAGGCCCCTCTATGTTGAGCGATGCAGAGCTTCTGGCGATCATTATTCGCACAGGTTTCGGAAAGCATACTGCACTCGACCTTGCAAGAAAAGTTCTCACCGATGAACGATCGTTGAGGTCGGTGGCAATGAAAACGCCGAATGAGTTGATGAGGTTGAAGGGGATTGGCAAGGCGAAGGCCGTGGAACTGCTTGCAGCCTTTGAAATCGGGCGGCGGGTAGAAGGAACGAAAGATGAGGAGAAGGTGATCATAAGAGCGCCCGAGGATGTCGCCCGACTTATGGGTCCAAAATTGCGCGAACGAACCACCGAATCATTCTACGTGTTACTCCTTGATTCAATGAACGGCTTGAAGCAGACCATTGAACTCACCTCTGGTACACTGAACGCAAGTCTTGTTCATCCGCGGGAGGTGTTTAAGACAGCCATTGACCACCGGGCGGCTTCAGTCGTTGTCGTCCACAACCATCCCAGCGGCAACCGTGAACCAAGTCGCGAGGATATTGAGATCACCCGTCAACTCAAAGAGGCAGGCACCATCGTCGGTATTCCGCTTCATGACCATATTATCATTGCCGGTGATGGGTTCACGAGTCTGGCTGAACGCGGTATTCTGTAATACTATCAGTGTAGGAAGACACCTGATATCTCCACCATCACGCTTGAACCCGTTCCTGTAAAGCTATTGAAACTCAAGATTTAGATTGACAAAGAAGGGCAACTTTCGTATACTCACAGGTGACGAATAGATTGATACGAAGATTTTATTGTACTTTTCACGATTCAAACTTTAGGAGGGTTATCATGACCAGGATGAACAAGAAGGCCATGTCTTTCATCGGAATGCTCCTTCTTTCAAGCTCCTTGGTTCTCGTCGGATGTTCTTCAAGCCCCAGCGAAGAAGAACTCAGACAGTTGAATGAGCTGAAGGATCAAGCGGCATCTCTACAGCGCGAAGTCACGGCGAAAGAACAACAAAAGTCATCTCTTGATAAAGAGATTGCAGACAAGAATGCCAAAATCAAGAAATGCAATGACGACCAGCAGGTAGTCAAGCAACGCCTTGCCCAGTAAATCTTGAAACCAGAACAGGAGTGTTTGACAATGAAACTGAATAAGTCGCTCATCGTGTTTTTTGCGATCATGCTCGTCGGCAGTATTGCCGTTGCCCAGGAGATGACCAAGGAACAATGGCAACAGGAAATGAACAGGTACCGCACGCAAGTGAATGACCTGACAGCGAAGCTCGCCGGATTGAACAAGGATATTGCAGAGGGACAAACGCAATCCGCCAAGCTTGATGCAGATCTCAACAAGTGTCTTGATGAGCTGTATGCGCTCGTTGGATCGGACAGAGAGAAAGCAGCAGCATATCGCGTTGAGATCGAAGCAGCGGAAAACAAAGCCAATGAACTTCTGAGACTTTCCGATGCAGAGTTACTTTCCCGCAGCGGAGAAGTTGATGATCTCGAAGCAAAGTCGAAGGTGTTCTGGGCAAACAAGCTCTCACTGATTCCGGAATTCTGGGATCGCCTCACGGCACTTGACGACAAAATCAAGAGTCTGCGGAATACGATTACCGGATCAGGCAAGACTTATACTGTCGGTACATGGGCTAGGAATCGTGATTGCCTCTGGAATATTGCCAAGAAGCAAGACGTGTATGGCGATGCATGGCTCTGGCCGAAAATCTGGCAGGGGAACAGAAGCCAGATTTCTGATCCCGATGTGATTCATCCGGGACAGAAGTTGAAGATTCCGGCAAAGGCTGGTTTGACATCAGAAGAAAAATCTGCGGCAAATTCGTACTACCGCGGGAAGTAGGAGATTCCAGGAAGAGTGGAAGAGCATTCTTCAGAATCGTTCTATCGAAATCTTGAACCCCCTTTCCTGTCTTTTGCAGGAGAGGGGGTTTTCTGTTTTGTTTTTGAATTCCCATCTTGATCATAAGGGAGAGTAGTCTTTGGTAGAAAAAAAGATCCGTATGGAGGGTGTTGATACCTTCGGTCTGCTTGGTCTGAACGATGCAAACCTCCAACTTGTCGAACGACGGGTTGACTCCACGATTACGGTGCGGGGCGACATGATTACTATTCGGGGGGAATTACCCGAAGTCGATCAGATCGAAAAGATCTTTAAGGAATTGATTTTTATCCTCAACAAAAACGGCAATCTCACCACCAATGATGTGGATACGGTGGTTGACCTTGTGAAATCCAACGGAGAACCGGCTCTTCCCAGTTCCGTCGCTAGATCGCTGAGTGGCGATGAGTTGGACAATGTTCTTCTTTTCACCAAGAATCAGATCATCAGGGCGAAAACGGCCGGACAGCGGGAGTACCTTCGCCAGGTGAAGAAGAATGATATTGTCTTTGCCGTTGGTCCTGCCGGAACAGGCAAGACGTACATGGCGGTGGCTCTGGCCGTGGCGAGTCTCAAGAACCATGAGATCACGAAAATTGTTCTTACTCGTCCTGCTGTGGAAGCCGGCGAGAGTTTGGGCTTTCTTCCCGGCGACCTGAAGGAGAAGATCGATCCGTATCTTCGTCCGTTATATGATGCTCTTGATGACATGCTCGCCGCGGACAAGCTCAAGGCATACATTGAGAAGCGGGTAATCGAGATAGCGCCGCTGGCATACATGCGTGGCCGCACGTTAAATAATGCGTTCGTTATTCTTGATGAAGCACAGAATGCCTCGGCGATGCAGATGAAAATGTTCCTTACCCGTCTCGGACCGAATTCACGCGCCATCATCACGGGCGACGTTACACAGATTGATCTCCCGTCAAAGACACAATCGGGGCTTGTGCAAATTCAGGAGGTGTTGAAGGGTGTGGAGGGAATTGCCTTTGTGTATTTCGATAAGAACGACGTCGTGCGTCACCGCCTTGTGAAAGATATCATCGACGCGTACGACAAATACCATAGCGGCAACACTGTGGGCGGAAGTTAAGGCGAGGATCGCTTTCTTATTTTTTTGGCTTTGTTCCAGAGTGCATCCATCTCCTTAAGCGTGGAATTATGCGGATCCTTTCCGCGCAGGCGAAGTTGGTCCTCGATGTAACGAAACCGCCATTCGAATTTTCTCACAGTGCCACGCAGTGCGGCCTCAGGATCAATATTCAGGTAGCGGGCATAGTTCACCAGCGCAAAGAGATAATCGCCAAGCTCTTCTTCTTGTTGCTTCTTTCGCTTCTTTTTGACAGCCACCCGTAGTTCATCCGCTTCCTCGATCACTTTTTTCCATACATCGTCGATGTTGTCCCACTCGAAACCGACTTTTCCCGTGCGTTCCTGCATGCGCGTTGCCCGCTGGAGTGATGGCATTCCCCGCGGAACACCGTCGAGTATGGAAGTCCGGCCCTCCTTCATCTTCAGTTTTTCCCAATTGTGCTTCACCTGCTCGGCATTACGCACGTTGAGTGTGCCGAATACGTGCGGGTGTCTGCGCACAAGTTTGTCCGTGATGGACTGTATGAGGTCTTCAAAGGTGAACTCTTTCGCCTGCTCTGCGATCGTGGCGTGCATGACGACGTGCAGCAGCAGGTCGCCCAGCTCATTCTTCAGTTCACCAATATTGTTTTGATCCAACGTCTCAACCACCTCATATGCTTCTTCAATCAGGCTGTGGCGGATGGACTGATGGGTCTGTACACGGTCCCATGGACATTCTTTGCGCAATCTGCGGACAATCTTCACGAAACGTTCGAGGGCTTCGACGGGGACTTTTGGATAACGGTGGTTCATGGACGATGGATTCCTTCTTATCAAAATGTTCGTCAACATAGAGAAATCATCTCAGACATGCAACGAGTCGTATAGCATCTGAGGTCTCCATTTTCTATATTCATCCACAATTGTTGTTCAACAGTGTTCAAGAAGGTTGCAAATGAAGAAAGTGCTTCTGGGGTTGTCCGTCGTAGCCATTGTTGCCACATGCTATTTCCTGTTCACATATTCACCGGTTCAGGACGCAACGATGCTATTAATCAATGGCATGGTCTATACGGCAAACGACGCTGCACCGAATGCCGAAGCCGTGGCAATTCGAGGCGACAGAATTATCGGAGTTGGAAGCACAGAAGAAATCAGTCAGGCCTTTGTCTCGTCCAGCATCATTGATCTCAAGGGCAAGGCGCTCTATCCGGGCTTCATTGACAGCCACGGTCATCTTGAGAACCTTGGCACGGTTATGATGACACTCAACCTTATGGGAACTTCCTCAATTGCCGATATTCGGAGCCTGGTTGCTGAGCGAGTGAGGTTATCAAAACCGGGTGAATGGGTTCGAGGGCGAGGTTGGGATCAAAATAAATGGGAAACGAAAAATTTTCCCATGGCACGTGATCTTGATGATGTTTCAGGAGATGTTCCGGTATATCTTGAACGTGTGGATGGCCATGCTGTGTGGGTGAACAGCAAAGTGCTGCAGATAGTCGGAATTACAAAGGAGACAAAGGATCCGGATGGTGGGAAACTTCTCAGAGATGCGGCTGGCAATCCGACGGGAGTGTTCGTTGATAATGCCATTGACCTCCTCAAGGGCGCATTACCGAGCCTGACTCAGGAGCAACGCAAAGAAGCCATTGAAAAAGCTGTTCATGAATGCTCGAAGTTGGGACTCACCGGCATCCATGATATGGGCATGGACTTGGATGGCATTTCTTTGTGCAAATCATTGATTGATTCCGGGCATTTTCCCTTGCGCGCGTACGTTGCAATCAATGGGATTGGAGAAACATGGTCTCACTACCTCAAGTCCGGCCCTGAGATCGGGTTTGGGAACGGGCGACTCACCGTACGAGCAATCAAGCTCTACGCTGACGGAGCACTGGGATCACGTGGTGCGGCCCTTATTGAACCGTACACTGATGATCCGACAAATCGTGGACTAACGCTCACTTCAGAGAAGAATGTCGATCGGGTGGTGCGTGAGGCATTGGAAAAGGGTTTTCAAGTGTGTACTCATGCCATAGGCGATCGTGCAAATCATATCGTTCTGAATGTTTATGAACATGCCTTTAACTCTTTACAGAATAAAGAACAAGACCATCGCTTTCGAGTAGAACATGCCCAGGTTATTGCTCAAGATGACATCCCACGCTTTGCCAAGCTTGGAGTTCTCCCAGCTATGCAACCGACACATTGTACCTCCGATATGTACTGGGCCGGTGACCGTCTGGGTGCCGAAAGAATTCAGGGAGCATACGCCTGGAGATCATTGATGAAGCATGGCTCGATTATCCCCGCCGGGTCGGATTTTCCCTTTGAGAACCCCAACCCGTTATGGGGGTTCTATGCTGCAATTACCCGACAAGATCATTCGGGATGGCCGGCAGAGGGATGGAACCCGCAAGAGCGTATGACGAGGGAAGAGGCACTCAAGAGTTTCACAATCTGGTCAGCATACGCGGCGTTTGAAGAGAATGTCAAGGGGTCAATCGAGGCTGGAAAGTATGCAGACTTGGTTGTCCTTTCAGATGATATTATGAAAATCGAGCCTCCCAAGATTCTCACGACAAATGTGGTCTTGACCATCCTCGCCGGCGAAGTTGTCTATTCTTCCGATAAACCTATCCAGTGATGTCTGGCAGGATTGATTCTTCTGCATCAACTGAACAGCGGAACGCCGTATTGAATATCGCCGAGGGAGCGGTGTTCATTGCCGGGTCTGCGTTCATTTCATCTCAGACGGTTCTTCCGGCGCTGGTGAGCCGACTTGGCGGAAGCAATGTTGCCGTCGGTGCAATTGGCGTTCTCACCTGGATCGGACTCTTCCTTCCTCAAATCCTCTCGGCGCGGTTCGTCCAGGCAAGTCCGTGGAAAAAACAATGGACCGTCCGTTTCGGTTTTCTGCAGCGGGTGTTTGCGCTTCTCATCGGGTTCGGTGTATTGCTGGTGGGTGGAACATCGCCGGGCCTCGCGTTGTGGGCGTTGTTTCTTCTGTATGGTGCGATGCAACTTGTCATGGGCATCACCACACCGTGGTGGTTCGATTTGTTTGCCAAACTGACCCCCGTTAGAAAGCGTGGGAGAGTTGTCGGAATCCGCAACTCCATTGGAGCTGCGTGCGCATTCATGTGCGGCATTGTTCTGACGTGGCTTCTGGGTGCGACAGAGTTTCCGACCAGCTATGCGTTCGCCTTCCTGTGTGCCGGTTCGATACAGATGCTCTCGCTGATTCTCCAGCAGCGACTCATTGAAACAGAACCCAGCGCGGTTGTTGAGAGCAAGTCGCTTGCAAGTTACGTGCGTCAGTTGCGTGAGGTGCTTCGAATGAACAAGGAATTCCGTGCCTTTGTCATCTCTTCCGCCGTTCTCATTCTCGCCACTATGCCCACGGGTTTCTTTACCGTTTATGCACTGAAACACTTCCATGCGCCGGAGAGTATTGTGGGAGAATTTACATTGACCATTGTTGCAACACAGGTCGTAAGCTCGTTTGTGAATGGCTTTGTTGCTGACAGGTTTGGGAATAAAATTGCCGTGATTCTTGCGTCAACCAGTATGCTGCTTGCCAGCATCTGGGCGCTTCTTGCGCCGACGCTCAGTTCGTTCGTGATTGTTTTCATGTTTCTTGGAGCACACCTTGGCTCCGAGTTACTCGCACGGTACAACATGTCCATCGAATATGGTCCGCCGGAACAGCGCTCCACCTATGTCGGTCTGATGAACACCATCCTCGCCCCGATTTACCTGTGCGGCTTGTTGGGCGGATGGATCAGCGACCAGTTTGGCTACCAGACCGTGTTTATGATTGGTGCGATTTTCTCGGCGATTGGACTTGCGTTGTTTATTTTCTGGGTGAAGGATCCGCGCACAGCAATGGTGGAGGCAAAGCAACAGTGAGCATCTCCTATAAAAACACAGAGTCCCACGTGCGCATTGTTTATGACCGTCCCGGCTTCGAGAATATTCACCAGCATGTTGTGCGTAGCGCGATGGAAGCAAAGGTGTGCGATTGGCTGATGCAACGCCGGATTGCGCATCGCCACGCCGGTGAGATCTTCACGGTAAGTCTTGGCCCCCGTGGGGCCGCCTCGATCTATGTGCCGGATATTATTCTTCATGACCGGACGAAAAGCGGCAAGATCGTCATCATCGAACCGTATCAGGTGAGCGTGCCCAAAAAGGGGGGGACGAAGCTCCTCGCTGCGTTTCGTGAGCAGAACAAGGGCCAGTATTACATGATCATCATTGCGCGACGGCAGTACAAGAAGTACATCCTCAAAGGATCGTATGACGCTTTCATCGAAATAGAAAAACTCGATACCCTTGAGAAGAAGATTCCGCTCCCGCCGGTCTGACGATCAACGCGGATTTTGCCATTCGTTGATTTTAACTTTCGATATTCCTGGCGTATGTTGCACGAGATCGTTCTATCGTTTCCCAAATTGAAGAACCTGACCACTATACTCGTTGCCATTCTTTCCGTGCTCTTTCTGAGCGCCCCCACGATCCATCCCCCAACTGATCGAACTATTTCTGGTGAACTCCTCCAACGGGAGGTTCAATCCCTCACCGACCGCGGACTGCAAGTAAAGTTGTTTGATGGCGTTGTTGAGGCGACTGATCCGGTGTCAGGGCAGAAATGGCAATTCTCGACGGAGATGCTCAGGCCGAGAAGTCCGGCATACACTGGATTGCCTACTCTGACTGTCGACTTGCGAACGATTGATACCAATCTATACAATTGGCGATTCGTATATGTGAATAGTGTTCCTATCTCAGGAGAGTGGGGGTTTCCCTTGCAGATTGGGGATGTCGACAGTAACGGAAGGCACGAGGCGTACGGTGTATACCAAACTCAGACTTCTTACGTTGCAAGAGCATATGAATACGAACACCTCAACTCTTAGGTGGTTCGACACCAGTATGATGAGAACACCGGATTGGTCGACATGCAGGCCGATATTGATCGTAATGGTTTGACTGAACTCTCCTTGCGCTTTGGTGATTCGCTATTTGTTTTCGAGCAAGTCCAACCCGATAGCCTTCCAACCAGAACGAAGTTCAGGCACAGGCAATGGTATCAGAGTGCGACCGGCATTCCAAATCAAATTAAAGACATGAACAACGACGGAAACCAAGAGCTTCTATATCGAGGGAGCAGACTGGATAGCATTGGTCAACCGAACGTGGAGAAAACATTCATAATGAGATATGATCCGGGGGTTAACGACTTAAAAGAAGTATGGAGCAAACAGCTCCCACACGATTGTCAATCGCAAGATTGCAGCGGCGCCATTGCCACGGGAGATTTTGATGGTGATGGAAAATCTGAATTCGTTACATCCAACTTTGCCGGAAATGTGTACGTGGTAGAGCACACAATAGCAGACAGTTTCGATGTAACATGGTCAATGAACCTGTCGGTTGCTGGGCGCGTTACTTCGGGTGATGTTGATGATAACGGGGTAATGGAGTTCTTCATCGGTGGAACTCAGCTTGAACAGGATGGGTACGTACACCTTCGGGCATACGCATTCGAGCGAACAGGGGACAATGTGTTCCAACCCATGTTTGCCTTCAACATCCTTCCTGTAGGAATGTTTTTTGTTGACTTGTACCAAGCAGCTGACGTAGATGGTGATGGAATTCCAGAGCTCATTCTCTCTTGCGCAGGGGGTGTTATAGTGATACGATCTGTCGGAGAACACGACTATAAGGTATTCTATTACCAGCCACCTTTCGCTCTTGATGGTGCTGTAACATGGAAGGTCAACGGTGAGCAACAAGCACATTTGTTTGTCAGTAGGCATCTTGGGGGGCAACAGGTTGTCAAGCGGACAGATGTTTACAGGCTTGACAGTACACTTATTGTTGGTGTAAATGACGATGGCAGCCTCCCGTCAGAGTCTCAACTCTTTCAGAATTACCCCAACCCATTCAATCCAAAAACAACAATACGGTTTTCAATACCTGTAGGGACGTTTGGCCATACGTCCCTACGAGTGTACGACGTGCTCGGTCGAGAGGTGATGACACTGGTTGATGGAAAGATGAAGGTGGGAACACACTCGGTGCAACTTGACGCGAGGAACCTGACAAGCGGAGTGTATTTCTATCGCCTTACAACAAATAACTTCATCCAAACAAGGAAGCTGTTGCTGCTCAGGTAGCCGTAGTCTGTAGTGCGCCATTTCCTCGGACTGGTGCTGTGGACAAGCGGAGACAGGTTGTCCCACGCCGGAGTTTACAAACACTGTGGTAGGTCGACCGTCACAGTTGACCGCCAAACCGAAGAGTTTCAGGGTCGGCTGAGTTGTTTTATTCCTGCATCGCTCGTATATTTGTCCCCAGCCTATGCTGAGTGCCACAGTACGATCATCGACGCCACCCCAACAGTGGACAGTTCTCTCGCTCATCGAATGGGCTTCTGCCCACATGAGAGAGAAGGGGTTCGATGAATCCCGCCTCCACGTTGAACTTCTCCTTGCCTACGTCTTGCAACTCGAGCGCATTCACCTGTACACGAACTTCGATCGCCCGCTGAACCCCGAGGAGCTTGCCGCGTTCAAGACGCTGTTCCTTCGCCGACTTGCCCACGAGCCGTTGCAGTACATTATCGGCGAGACGTCGTTTATGGGATTCGATCTCTTTGTGGATAAGAATGTACTCATCCCAAGACCTGAGACGGAATTACTCGTCGAGCGCGTGGTTGAATATATCAATCGGGTGACATCCGATCAGGTTGAGGTTCTTGATATTGGTACGGGCTCTGGAAATATTCCCGTTGCGCTAGCAAAGTTCGCGTCGAAGGCTCGTATCACCTCAGTTGATGTCAGCGCGGAAGCGCTTGCTGTTGCGGCACGGAACATCAAGCGACATGCAGTGAACGCTGTGACCCTGATCCAAGGTGATATATTTGGGGACATGCTTTCAGGCAGAGAATTCGATCTCATCATCTCCAATCCTCCATATATTTCCTTACAGGAATTTCAAGGGCTTCAGCCCGAAGTGCGCGACCATGAGCCACGTATCGCCACAACGGATGAGGATGATGGATTCAAGTTTATCAGGCGTATCGCTCAACTTGCAAGTCTGAATCTAAAATCCGGTGGTGCAGTGCTGATCGAAATTGCATACAACCAGTCGGCGAATGCCATGCAGTTGCTTGGCGATGCAGGTCTTGTGGAAGTTGAGTGCTTTCCTGATTACGCAGGTATTCCACGCATAGTCAAGGCGGTGAAGGCATGAGGGCGCTTGTGCAACGTGTGACCGAGGGAAGCGTGAGCATTGATGGCAGTCTTCACTCGAAGATCGGTGTGGGACTTGTTATTCTGCTTGGCGTCCGGCAGGATGACACAGCGCGGGGGGCGGAATTCCTCGCCGACAAGTGTGCAGCGTTGCGGATCTTTGAAGATGCTGAACGAAAGATGAATTTGAATGTGAGTGATGTCGGCGGGAGTGTACTCATTGTTTCCCAGTTCACTCTTTATGGTGACGCACAAAGGGGAAACCGTCCGAGTTTTACAGCCGCAGCTCGGCCCGAGGAGGCTGAACCGTTATATGAACACTTTGTTGCACGTATGCGCACTGCTCTCGGCGAACAGCGTGTCGCAACCGGAGTCTTCGGAGCGATGATGAAAGTCCACCTTGTCAATGACGGTCCCGTAACGATTCTGATCGAAAGTAAATAATCACGATAAAGGAGAACACATGAAAAACTGTATTGCACGGATTGCTCTCTCGATGGTACTCATGTTCACATTCGCTTCGTTTGTGATGGCTCAGCCGGGATTTTCCACTATTCCGTCAGTCCATTTTGCAGTAAAATACCAGAAGGGAATTGCGGAAGAAGATGCGAAGAGAGTTGCAGAGTATCTTGAAGCCGACCACGCCTACCTCACGAAGAAGCTTGCACTCTCTCTTCTCAAGCCACCGCTTGAGGTGCGAGTCTACGCGTCCGCGGGCAAGTACCTTGAAGCAACCGCTCAACAAAAGCCCTGGCGGGGAGCACTGCTGCACCGCGAGATCATCCATGTGCAGCCGGTTGTCGAGATTATGAAAAAGAGGATCTTTGAAAAGAGTCTTTCGTATGAGCTGGCGCTTGCGTTCCTCGAACCCACTTCCGGCAAGGGTTCGCCGCGGTGGTTGCGCGAAGCGTTTGCTGTGCATCATTCGGGAGTGATGGCCGACCTGAGGCCGCCCATTGAAACGCGCATCAGCGCGTTCTCCGATCTTGACCAGGACCTTCAGCAGTATCCCACACCGCCACAGCGCAGCGATGTGTTATTTCTTCTCGGCCAGACGTTGAAGTTCTTCAGCGAGCAATATGGCGAAGAGAAGGCGTTGGCAGTCTATAAGGCGTTTGATGGCGTGCATTCGCTTGAAGACATTTTCAAAGCACACTTCGGCAAAGATTTCTCCGTCATTGAAAAAGAATGGGCCGGGTATATTGCGCGGCAAATCGAGCCGATCAAGAAGAAGCAAGACTGACCTGAGCTGAAGGGGAGACCGTGCGTGTCGTAATGCTGTTTCTTGATGGTGTTGGATTGGGAGAGGAGAACGCCGCAACAAATCCGTTCTTCGTGGCGGATGTGCCGACGCTCCGGTTACTTTCCGGTGGCAGAATCCCGTCACTGCTGCATACTTCCTCATCGACACAGGACGCAACGTTGCTTCCCCTCGATGCCACTCTTGGCGTCGAAGGGTTCCCGCAAAGTGGAACAGGCCAAACGGCGTTGTTCACAGGTATCAACGCCTCAAAGATGATCGGCAAGCATTTCGGTCCGTATCCATATTCCAGTCTGCGGCCAGTTGTGACTGAGAAAAATATTTTTAAACTACTTCTGCAGGACAACAAACGCCCGTATTTCGTCAATGCCTTTCCCCAGCGATACTTTGACTACATGGAAAAGCGCAAGGCGCATATGTCGGTCACGACGCTTTCGTGGCTTTCATGTGACAGGAAATTGAACGACGTTGATGATCTCCGGGCAGGCCGTGGTATTTCCGCTGACATTACCAATCACGGCTGGCCCCGCCTCGGTTATCCGGATATCGAACCAATCGCAGCCGCAGAGGCCGGGAAGAGACTTGCCTTGCTCTCCGAGCAAAATGATTTCGTCCTGTTCGAGTATTGGCAGACGGATAAGGCCGGGCACGCGCAGGACATGGCGGAGTCTGTTCGCGTGATTGAGCGGTTCGATGGGTTGCTTGCCGGACTTGTCCGACAGATCGACATGCAAGAAACTCTCATCGTGATCACCAGCGATCACGGGAATATGGAAGACCTTGGCACCAGGAGCCACACGCGTAACCCGGTTCCGCTGCTTCTCTGTGGCTACCGTCATGCGGAAGTCGGCCTGGAAATTACCGGTGCCGGCAACCCCGACCTGACCCGCGTTACACCAGCCCTTCTGAAGTTCATAACGTCAAAGGTCCTATAGCAATAAATCAACGACTCCTCGTTGCGTTTCTTCCGCAGGGAGTGTATCTTCTCTCGTAGGTTTATTCCCTCCCTCAAATCCTGCTTCACTCATTCGAGTGTGAACATGGCGTTGCTTGCACATCAGCCTGCGTTCAAACTTGCCCTGCTTCTTGTAGCAGGAGTGCTGTTCAACGAGCTTTTCCATCTCCCATTCATTCTGATTGTCGCGGCAATAGTCGTTTGTCTGCTTGCCATGATTGCTGTGCAGCGCTTTTTCAAATCGGGCGGTACCGGATCAGCAACACTCATGGTTGCAACCCTGTTCTTAGTACTCGGTCTCGGGGCTGCGAAGCACTCCATTGATACCCAGCGATCTCCGATGCTTCCCGATTCACTGGTGAATAAGTCCGTAGTCCTGAGTGGAGTGGTTGTGAATGACCCGACAGTGTTTGATCGATGGCAGCGGTTTACCCTCAAGGTCGAACGGGTTGTCTCGTCCGAAGGTTTTCTCCTGTTGACCACGAATGTTGTGGTCACCCTTGTGCCGGCACGCAAGGATTCGCTAACCACGCCAATCATGTATGGGATGACCATTGGAGTGAAGGGTAAGCTTGAGCGTCCGCAGGGACAGAGAAATCCCGGTGATTTTGATGCACGGAAATATTATGAAGCGAACGGCATCAGTTTTCTCATGCGCGCAAAAGGAAATGAAAACCTGGTGATATTTGACACGATAGGAGGAGCCTGGTACATGCGTGAGATTGTCATGCCGGCGCGCAGGTACATTTTGAGATGGATTGATGAAACAACAGAGGGTGAGGAAAGGGAACTACTGAAAGGAATCTTGATCGGGGAGAAGAGCGGTATCGATAAATCTGTGCGCGAAGCGTTTACAAACTCCGGCACTGCTCATATCCTTGCCGTGTCAGGTTCAAACGTCGCAGTAGTTGCGGCGTTCGTGTTCTTTCTGCTTGAGCTGCTTCGATTCCGTCGCGCCGCCAGAATTATCCTTACAGTCTTATGCCTGATTTTCTACATGCTCTTGACCGGGAGTCAGCCTCCGGTGGTTCGGGCAACAATCATGGCCGGCGTGCTGCTCATGTCGCAGTTGTTCCAGGAGAGAACGCAGCCGCTCAATGGGCTGGGTATCGCAGCCATCATCATCCTTGCTCTTGATTCCCGGCAGGTGTTCGATGTTGGATTTCAACTATCGTTTGCCGCCGTTCTCTCGATCATGCTCATGTATCCGCCGTGCAACATGCTCATCAACCGGATTCCGGGAAAGAACATACTGGTTGGAGCCGGGCGTTGGCTTCTGAAGGCGGCAGCGCTTTCTCTTGTTGCGTCGGTTGGCACGTTGCCATTTACGGCAATCTACTTCGGCAAAGTATCAGTGATTGGTATTGCAGCGAATGCCGCAGTCGTGCCGGCGGTGGGAGCGAGCGTTGTGCTTGGCTTGATTTCCATTTGCGTTGGACTGATAAACACCTGGGCAGGTGAGGTGTATGCGGTGCTCAACTCGTTCTTGCTGTTCCTCACTATCAAAGTGGCGGAATTTTCCGGTGGTCTCTCGATTGCGTACGTGGACACGTTTCAATTTCGATGGATCCATGCTGTGCCGTTCTATCTTGGACTGGCCCTTCTCTTCAACATCACATCACGACGGGTTGTGAGAATTGTTCTTCCGGCATTTCTCGTTACCCTGAATCTCGTGGTCTTTCTTCCGGCGACCGGATTTCATTCCGCCACCAATAAGATGCTGCGCGTCAGTGTTATTGATGTTGGTCAGGGCGACGCCGTGCTGGTCCAGTTACCGGATGGAAAAAATATGCTGATTGATGCCGGTCCGTGGACTCCAAACTATGACGCAGGGGAACGACTCGTGGTGCCGTTTTTGAAGCGGCTCGGTATTTCCACGGTCGATCTTCTCGTGGCGTCTCACGCTCACGCCGATCATATCGGAGGATTCGGCGCGGTATTCGAGCACATGGATGTGGCGAAAGTGATCGACAGCGGTCAGCCGCAAAGCTCATCGTTCTATCAACACTACATTAAGGCAATGGACAACGAAGGGAGTTCATATCATAGTGCCAGGTCCGGTGCGCTATTGCATGAGAGCGAAGGCGTTCGGCTCTACGCGCTATATCCGACCTCGACATTCATCACAGCGGATTCGATTGACCATCATCCCAATCTGAACAACACCTCAGTTGTGTTGAGGCTCTGTTACGGCGATGTGTCGTTCCTGTTCACGGGTGACGCGGAAGAGGAGGCAGAGGAAGAAATGGTGAAGGTCTATGGCGATTTTCTCCGCTCGACCCTGCTTAAGACAGGACATCACGGCAGCATCACGAGCAGCACAGAAGGATTGTTGGATCATGTTCAACCCGAGATTGCGGTGATCTCCGTTGGCCGCAATAACAAATTCAATCATCCGTCGCCGGTTGTGATTGAACGGCTCATGATTCGTGGAACAGAAATTCTCAGAACTGATGAAGACGGCGCGGTAATTCTGGAAACCGACGGACACCAGCTCTGGCAGGTTGATTGGAAATAGATTGAAGCATAAGAGATTCGGTGATCAAACCATCAACTTGCTTCTCCGTTGCCTGTTGGTTATCATTTCCCGAATCATTTACTGAAGGAATCAGCACGCATGAGTAATTCTGCAACGCGCAAGTCGGAATGGGAACGATCACGGGTCAAGCCGGTGCTTGACCGGTTCGGCGAGAGGAAACAGCCGTTTTCCACCGACTCCGGAATTGAAATCGAACGGCTCTATACTCCGGGAGAGTTGGATCATGAATCCGAACTGAGTTACCCGGGTGATTTTCCATTCACGCGCGGTGTGTATCCGACCATGTACCGCGGTAAATTCTGGACGATGCGCCAGTATGCGGGATTCGGCACGGCCGAGGAATCGAATAAACGCTCGCGGTATCTGCTCAGTCGAGGCACAACGGGACTTTCCGTCGCTTTCGATCTTCCTACCCAGATGGGCTACGATTCGGATCATCCGCTTGCCGAAGGGGAAGTCGGGAAGGTTGGTGTTGCCATCGACACGTTGGCGGACATGGAAATTTTGTTCGATCAAATTCCGTTAGAGAAAGTCACCACCTCCATGACGATCAATGCAACGGCGGCGATTCTGCTGTGCATGTATGTAGCGCTCGCGAAGAAGCAAGGCGCTTCTCTTCTGAAAATATCCGGCACGATCCAGAACGACATTCTCAAAGAGTATGTTTCCCGCGGTACGTACATCTATCCGCCGGCGCCTTCGATGCGACTCGTGACGGATACGTTCCGGTGGTGCAGTAGCAACGTGCCGAACTGGAACACCATTTCCATCAGCGGCTATCATATCCGGGAAGCCGGAGCAACGGCCGTGCAGGAGGTGGGATTCACGCTTGCGAACGGTATTGCCTATGTGCAGGCAGCAATCAATGCCGGATTGGATGTGGATTCATTCGGGGCGAAGCTTTCGTTTTTCTTTAATGCACACAATAATTTCTTTGAGGAGGTGGCGAAGTTCCGCGCTGCCCGGCGTCTCTGGGCTCGCATCATGAAGGAGCGCTTCGGGGCAAAGAATGAAGAGACGATGAAGCTTCGTTTCCATGCGCAGACCGGCGGTTCGACCCTTACCGCTCAACAGATTGATAATAATGTCGTGCGTGTCTCCATGCAGGCTCTGGCTGCCGTGCTTGGCGGTTGTCAATCGCTTCACACCAACAGCCGGGATGAAGCCCTAGCGCTGCCCACGGAAACCTCGGCAACGCTGGCACTCCGTACGCAACAGGTAATCGCTCACGAGTCCGGCGTAGCGGATACCATCGATCCTCTTGGTGGATCATTCTTCGTCGAATCACTGACGGATGAAATTGAAACCCGTGCTTCAGAGTTAATCAAAAAGATCGATGACATGGGTGGCGCGGTGCACGCCATCGAACAAAAATTCTATCAGAATGAAATCGCTGAAAGCGCGTATCAATACCAACTCGCTATCGAGAAAAAAGAAAAGATCATCGTCGGTGTGAATGAGTTCATTGCAGAAAGCGAGCACCTCCCGGACATTCTCCGCATTGATCAATCCGTTGCGGAAAAGCAACTCGATCGACTCCGCTCCGTGCGTAATCACAGGTCGGCATCGGCAGTGAGTGCCGCTCTGGAGGGACTTCGTTCCGCAGCCGCGGGAACGGAAAACGCACTGCCGCATATTCTGACATGCGTTGAATCGTACGCCTCTGTCGGTGAAATCTCCGACGCCCTCAGAAGTGTGTGGGGTGAACACAAAGAGTAGCCCTTGACAGTGTGAGAATTAGACGGAATATTTTGTATATTCGGACTGAACATACGGACAACATTATGCCACTGGTAAAAAGCAGAATCAAAGAGCTTCGTGAACTGACACACAAGAAGTATCGTGATGAACAAAAGAAGTTCATTGCCGAAGGAGTGCGGTTAGTACAGGAGGCGGTGGATTCAGACTTCAAAGTTCTTGAAGCGTATTACACGCCGGACATCATGGAACAACCCGGCGGCAAAGCCCTGCTGTCCCGACTGAAGGACAAAACGACGCAACTGTTTGAAACGACGGCTCGCGAAATGGAATTGATTTCCGAGACCGTGAGCTTTCAAGGTGTGCTTGCGGTCCTCAAACAAAAACAATTTTCTCCTGAGACAATGCTGCACAAGAACGGCACCCAGTCGATCCTTGTCGGCCTGGATGGCGTCTCTGATCCGGGAAATCTCGGCACGATCGTACGCACATGCGATTGGTTCGGCGTAAGCGGAATTCTAGTCGGGCGAAACTCTGTCGAGTTATACAATCCGAAAGTGATTCGAAGTACAATGGGTGGAGTGTTTCATCTCCCGATTGCAACGGGTGTTGACCTCCTTGGAATGACATCCGAGGCCAAGGCGTTGGGATACAAGGTGTATGTGACCGATTTGCAGGCCGAGACGCACTTCGACCATGTGCAGTTCGAGAACAAGTCGTTGATTATTTTTGGGAATGAGGCATGGGGTGTTTCCGACCAGGTACGTGAACTTGCCGATGTGCGTCTTTCGATCCGCAGATATGGTGCGGCAGAATCGTTGAACGTCAGTGTTGCTTGTGGTGTGGTTCTTTCGCGACTGCACCTGTTGTTTACGTGATGGCAGTTGCGCGGTTCTTGTCTCGGGTGACATACGGAAGAATATGCTGAGGAAGATTTCAGAGTACCTTCATCGGATGAAGACATGGGTTGAAGGATTTGCGCAAAGCCCCAATGCTTCGCTCTGGCTTTTCCTTGTTGCATTCGTCGAGGCTTCATTATTTCCCATCCCGCCTGATGTGTTGCTGATTGCATTGTGTGTTGCCAACCCGCGCCAGTCATTTAAATTCGCGGCAATCTGCGCCATCGGTTCGGTCGCAGGTTCGTTACTCGGATACTACATCGGTTACGCATTTTTTGAAACCGCCGGCTCGCAGATCATTGCATTTTATGGCTTGACTGACTCGTTCCAGTTGGTTCTTGATAAGTACCGTGGGAATGCGTGGCTCGTGATCTTTGTTGCCGGTTTCACCCCGATACCGTACATGCTCTTCACTGTTGCGGCTGGCTTCAATCAAACGCTTGATCTCATGACGCTGGGACTCGCGTCCCTCGTGGGCCGTTCATTCCGTTTCCTCCTCGTTGGTGCATTGCTGTTTGTCTTCAGGGAAAGAATGAAAGAGTATCTCGACAACCATCTCGTAAAATTCACGATTGCGATGGGAGCGTTCTTCGTCGCAGGGATCATTCTGGTGAAGTATGTTTTCTAACAAACATCCCCGATTACAAAAGAAAAGTCCGCGGGTAACTCTTGCCCGTGCGTTGTCCAAGTTCGGTGCATCGTCGCGTGCGCAGGGCCGTATGCTGGTTGTCAGTGGAAAGGTTGCGGTGAACGGCGTTGTCATCCGCAATCCGGATTATTGGGTCGATCCGAAAACGGAACGCATCTCCCTTGAGGGGAAGGTACTCAAGAAGCAACAGTTCGTTTACCTCGCCTTGAACAAGCCGGCAGGGTATGTGACAACGCGGTCGGATGAGAAGGGAAGGAAGACCGTGTATGATCTCCTGCCACCGGAATTCCGATCTCTTATTCCCGTCGGTCGTCTCGACCTGGAAACCACAGGACTTCTTCTCTTCACCAACGACACGCAGTTCGGCGAGAAACTCACCAGTCCTCAATCACACATCCCAAAAATATACCGCGTCAATACCGGGACTCCACTTGAAGCGGAGGATCGCATGGCAATGGAGAAGGGAATGACGATTGAGAATATGCTCCGTCTTCGTCCGGCGACCGTGCGCGTGAATCGTGCCGACCCGTTGATGTGTGACGTAACAATTGATGAAGGCAAGAACCGTCAGGTACGGAAGATGTTTGAGGAACTGGGCTACACGGTGAAGGCATTGCATCGGGTGAGTATTGGTGCAGTGAAGCTGGGTTCTCTTGAGCGGGGGAAAGTCCGCCTGCTGACTCAGGACGAAGTACGCCCGTTCATTTCACAACCCAAGGCTCCGTAACTGTGGCTCTCATTGCGTGTCGCATTATCGAAGTGTGCGTGTTCCGATTTGTCGGGAACCGGCCTGAGTATCTGTTGCTCAAACGTGCTTCCGACGAGAAGATCTATCCCAACCTCTGGCAAATAGTAAGTGGCTCGATTGACGACGGTGAAGAAGCCTACAAAGCGGCACTCCGTGAACTGAAGGAAGAGACAAATTTCATTCCCTCTCTCTTTTGGGTCGTCCCGTTTGTGAACTTGTTTTATGATCATCACTACGATGCCATGAACTTAAGCCCCTTCTTTGCGGCACAGGTTTCCCCCGATGCCGAGCCGGTACTCTCCGAAGAACACCAGTCGTACGAATGGCTGCCATACGATGCCGCGCAAAGCCGACTTGTTTGGCCTGGTCAACGCAACGGGCTTGATATAGTTCATAAGTACATTGTCGGGGGAGAACAGGCTGCCGGGCTGACGTTGATAACTGTGTAGAAGGGGTCTTTAGCAGGGAATACGTTCCTTTCAGAAATTCCAACTTGACTTTCCGCTTTGTCGGTGTATATTGTGAGAGCCTTTAGCTCATCCACTGTTATTGTTGCATCCTGAGATCAATGGTGTATTGTTGCATTGATAGCATGATTACCGTCTGGGGAACGGAATTCCACCCTCATTGGTTTGCCTCGTTGTTTTTCACCTGCCTCATCGGTAACAGTACATTTCACTATTCAATTCCTTAGGAGGACTTATGCGGAGAGTGCTTACAACTTTGCTGGTTGCGCTGCTTATTGTATTCGTAAATACAGCGGTGTTGGGACAAGTCCTGATTGAAGATTTTGATTACCCCGGAGCGACCAGCCTGAACGGTCAAGGTGGTTGGTCAGCCCACAGTGGTGCTGGAACAAATCCACCACAAATTGCATCGGGAGGCTTGAGCTATACCGGATACCCATCCTCGGGAATCGGGAATGCTGTTGGGTTCACTACCAATGGAGAGGATAACAATAAACTCTTTGGAAGTTTTCCTAATGGAGTTGCATCCGGTTCTCTCTACTACGCTTTGATGGTGAGAATTGACAGCGCCGGTCTCACGGGCGACTATCTCTTTCACCTTCTGAAGGGTACCACCACATTTACCGCGCGAGTGTTTGTCAAGAGATCATCAAACAATGACAACCTCGCTTTCGGCGTGGGGAAGTCGAGCACCATCGCCAATATCAATTTTTCGGATACGGTATACGCAAAAGGTACAACTCATTTACTCGTCGTGAAGTATACGGTCATTGCCGGCGCAACGAATGACACTGTGGCAATGTGGATCAATCCCACGATTGGTGCTTCTGAACCAATACCAACAGTACTTCAATCAATTGCCGATAGAGCTGCCACAGATCTGGATACGTTGTATGGAGTTGCCGTTCGGCAGGGGACAGCAGCAAACGCTTCAATCGGAGTGCTTGATGGAATTCGTGTTGGCGCGACATGGGGGAGTGTCATACTTCCTTCAGCTGGAGGCCCTCCTACGCCAGCCACGCAAGGGTTGATCTATGCATCCACAGGTCAAGGTGGAGGTACGCCCGGCAGTCTGCTGACAATCAACACAACATCGGGTTCCGGAACGCTCCTCGGCTCGTCATCGTTGGGCGGAATTCCTGGGTTGGCGATCCGACCATCTGACGGATTGATTTTTGGATCTTTATTTGGTTCTCAGGCAAACGGTGGAGGGAGACTATTCATACTTGATGCGGTGACTGCCGAAACCACTATCGTGGGAAACACCGGACTTGGTTTCCTCGATGCAATTGCCTTCGGGCCGGGCGACACGCTGTATGGTATTGATGTCAATTTTGATCTCTATAGGATAAATTCTTCGACCGCTGCAACGACTCTGATTGGTAATACAGGTGACGTCTTCACAGGACTTGCATTCGATCCGACAAACGCAGTGCTCTATGGATCAACCGGTGGATTCGGACCGGTTGTCCCCGATGCCATATTCACCATAAACATTTCAACGGGTGTTGCGACGCTGGTTGGTGCAACCGGGTTGGGGGGAACATTTGGCAACGCCACGCCGGATCTCGTGTTTGACCAGACTGGTAACATGTATGGAGTGAAGGGTGGCGGCACCGGAATCAATGTGCTCATCTCCATCAACAAGTCCACTGGAGTGGGGAGTGTGATTGGTGACTCTATCGGTTTCCGGGCAGTCAGCGGCTTGGCGAGCTATGTTACTTTTGGTCCGCCTCCATCGCCGCCAAGTATCAACAGCGTTGCGCGGACGACCCGTGTTCCGAACGCAGGTGATTCGCTTGGTGTGACATGTACAATCACGGATGATGTAGGCATCAATTCCGCAAGACTGATCTACAACGTCAACGGAACGCCGGACTCTGTGGGCATGACACTGACAAGCGGAACGGCGCAGAACGGCACCTATCGTGGTGCGATTCCGGGAAGTGCAAACGCCAACGGCAACCGTGTTGAGTACCGGATTCGCGCAACCAGTTCAAGTGCCAGCAGTACGATCACATCAGCTATTGCCGCCAACAGCTACTACGCGGGTATCAGTCCACTGTCGCTTGCGGGTCCCAGGAGAGTTGATATAACGGGTAAAATCATCGACGCTGATTACTACGTGCGTGTTACCGGAACGGTTAATAGTCCGAATTTCCAGACCACGAATATCGGATATCATTTCCAGGATGCATTCGGCGGCATACAGTTGTTCGCATTCAGTATTCTGATACCGCCACTGAGTCTTGGTGATTCGATTATCGTTACCGGCAAGGTTGCCCAGTTCCGCGGATTGACTGAGGTCGTTCCTGATACCCAAGCGACGGATATCCAGATCGTGGCTACAGGACGACCGGTCACGCCGGTCACTGTGACTGTTCCCCAGTTCAACGCTGATCCCGAAACGTACGAGTCGCGTCTCGTGCGCATGGTTGGCCTTGAGCGGCGGAGTGCAACACCACCCTGGCCCGGAGCTGGTACAAGCGCGAACATTGTCATGTTCCAGACGGTCGTTACCGATACCACCATCATGCGTCTTGATAGCGATACGGAGATTCCCGGATCAACAGAGCCGGCCTATCCGGTGGACGTTGCAGGAATCATCTCCCAGTTTTCATCTGCCACAACCGTGTATAACAATGGATACCAAATCCAGCCGCGCTACCTAAGTGATTTCATCACCGTTGGTGTTGGCGATGACGATGTGCGCGTGCCAAGAGTGTTCGTTCTCGCACAGAATCATCCGAACCCTTTCAATCCGTCAACTACGATCCGGTTTGCACTGCCAACGAAGTCGGTCGTCTCGTTAAAGGTGTACAATATCCTCGGTCAACACGTAGCGACCCTGATCGAGGATGAGCGTCCTGCCGGAGAGTTCACCATGGAATGGAACGGACAGAATCAATTCGGTTCGCCCGTTTCAAGCGGCGTCTATCTCTACCGCATTGAAGCACGACCGGGTGACGGAACTGCACCGTTCACCAGTCTGAAGAAGATGCTTCTGATGAAGTAGTCTGAAGTCTCAAGACCCGAAAGCCTTATCCCTTGATGGGGGTAAGGCTTTTCTTTTTCCATACAACGTACTCTCGTGTTATCCATAATTGTCACCTTGCTAATCTACACTCGTTTGTTTAACTTTCTCTCCGCACAGCATCATTTCTCAACAAATTCCGGAGTGTCACTTGAGCGTTCTTGTTGTTGGATCCCTTGCATTGGATAATATTGAAACGCCGTTTGGATCGGTGAAGAACGCTCTTGGCGGTTCGGCAACATATATCTCTGCTGCCGCAAGCTACTTTGCGAAACCCATCAGACTTGTGGGTGTGGTGGGAGGTGATTTTCCGGCAAGTGCAATCGACTTCCTTGACAAACGGGGAATTGATCTTGAAGGACTCGAAGTGATCAAGGAGGGGAAGACCTTTCACTGGGCAGGGAAGTATCACTATGATTTGAACACACGGGATACACTGGCAACGGATTTGAATGTGTTCGAACTGTTCGATCCGAAAATTCCCGAAAAATACAAAAAGAGCAAGGCCGTATGTCTCGGCAACATCGACCCGGTATTGCAACGAAAGGTTCTTGAACAGATCGAGAGTCCATGGCTTGTGGTGTGCGACACGATGAATTATTGGATCGAAGGAAAAAACAAGGAACTGAAGGAAACGCTGAAACGGATTGACGTTCTCATCGTCAATGATTCGGAAGCCCGTTTGCTTTCTCAAGAGCCGAACCTGATGAAGGCCGGGAAAGTTATTCGAGCAATGGGCCCCAAGGTTGTTATCATAAAAAAAGGGGAACACGGTGCTCTGTTGCTGACAGATCAGAAGGTGTTCTCCGCACCGGCGTATCCCATGGAGAATATTTTCGACCCGACCGGAGCAGGCGATGCATTTGCAGGCGGATTCGTCGGATGGCTTGAGCGATCCGGAGATCTCTCTGAGGAAAATCTGAAGCGCGCCGTTATCTATGGCAGCACGCTGGCGTCTTTCTGTGTGGAGAAGTTCAGTGTCGAGGGATTGGCCGACCTGACGTATCTCAAGATTCAGGACAGGTTCCGTGAGTTCCGCGAGCTTTCCCGTTTTGAAGAATAAATTTGAGATGATGAATGACGTCTGTTGAGTGGGTAGAGGGGCAGGTACGATTCATCGATCAGACCAGACTTCCGGCCGAGGAAGTCTATATACGCACCGCTGACTACCGGGAAGTGGGCGAGGCGATCAGAAGACTCAGTATACGTGGCGCGCCTGCTATTGGAGTTGCTGCCGGCTTTGCTCTTAGTCTCGCTGCCAACAATCCATCAATCACGACTAACGATCAGTTGAACAATGCGTTCTACGACGCGGTGAATTTCCTCGCGCGCACCCGCCCGACTGCCGTGAACCTTTTTGTTGCTCTCGGGAGAATGCGTCGCGCTCTCGAACATACCGATCCTCCCGAAGTCGATTCGATCCGTCGTCGCTTGCTGGAAGAAGCGCTTGCAATGCAGCGCGAAGACATTGATGCGTGCAAGCGTATCGGCGAACTTGGCGCAACATTGATACAGCGAGGCTCCACCATTCTCACACACTGCAATACCGGAGAACTAGCAACGGCAGGTTCTGGCACTGCCCAAAGTGTTATCACTACAGCAGCAGGACAGGGCAAGGTGGCAAGGGTATTCGTGGATGAGACCCGACCGTTGTTCCAGGGTGCGAGACTCACCGCATGGGAATTGCTGAAGCAGGGTGTTGATGCGATACTGATTACCGACAGCACTGCTGGATTGTTGATGAAAGAGCGGGAGATCAATGCCGTTATCGTTGGAGCAGACCGGATTGCTGCCAATGGTGATACTGCGAATAAGATCGGGACCTACGCGCTCGCGGTGCTTGCACGCCACCACAATGTTCCATTTTACGTTGCCGCCCCCATGTCAACGATTGATGAAGGAACGCCAACCGGAAGGTACATCACGGTGGAAGAGCGTTCAGACGAGGAAGTCACGCATGTTGCCGGGACGCGTATTGCGGCAGAGGGTGTGAGGGTGTTCGCTCCTGCGTTCGACGTGACGCCGAATGAGCTTATCACAGCGATTATCACGGAGCGTGGTATTCTTTATCCCCCTTTTGATACGGCCATACTCCGGTTGAGCATCGGCACGTTACCAGCCACGGTGTCTCCATGATCGTGACAACCGAGGCGGTCGTCCTGCGCACCATGAAGTATCGTGACACGAGCAGGATTGCCACTCTGTACACGAGTCGCTATGGAAAAATCTCGGTCATCGCCAAGGGTGCAAGAGATAAGAAGAACACGTTCGGATCTTCTCTCCAGCCGATGAGTCATGTGCAGGCCATTCTCTACAAGAAAGAAAACCGTGATCTTCATCTGCTTTCTCAATGCACATCAATTACACCCCTCCGCCATCTTGCGGATGATATGCACCGGATGGCAGCCGCCATGTCTGCAATTGAGTTGGTGAATGCGGTGACTCACGGTGAGGATGAGAATCCCGCACTCTTCACTCTGCTCACCCGGACTCTTGTTGCAATCGACGGTGCAACAAAAGGAGCACCAGCAGCGTTATATTTCTTTGAAGCACGGCTCCTTGAGGTTCTGGGGTTTGCCGTGAACTTCCAGCAATGTGCAAAGTGCCTCAAGCTGCTTGATGAAGCCGGAACTGGAACCAACGGTGTGGGGTTGCAGTTACAACGGGGTGGAGTTGTCTGCTTCGCCTGCATCCCGGATTCCATTATTGAGAGGACAGTCAGTCTGGTCGCGCTACGGGTTCTTCAGCGTTTACAAGACTTGAACGAACCCGTTGCAGCAACCAGGATGGTTTTCTCACGGCAGGTGGCCGAGGAGATTGGGTTGATCTTGCGGCGCTTCTTGCAATATCATATTGAAGGACTGCGGGACTTGAAATCGGAAGCAGTGTTTTCCGCTGTCCTGTAAGAACTGATTTTTTTGAATCACATTAGCAACTGGAGGAAAGTATGTCAAGAAAATCTGTACTCGCCGCTCTTGCTCTGATCTCGATCGGCATTGTCTTCGGGGTACTGTTGGTGTCGACAATCGACGGGGGCGTTGCCCTCGGACTTGCAGAAGGCCGCGGTGATGTGATGCTTGGCGGTCCGACACCGGTCACAACGGTGCAATTCGATGTGAAGGGAACCGGTAATTCATTCGTTGCTGTTGCCAAAGCAGCGACGCCTGCTGTGGTTTCGATCACGGTCACAACATCTGCAAAAAGCCGTGATCGGAGTGCACCGCGAGACTTTTTCCACTTCTTCGGTCCGGATATGAATATGCCCGAACCTGAGCCGTCACAGGGTTCCGGTTCCGGCGTGATCATTAATCCCGACGGCTACATTGCGACGAACAATCATGTGGTAGAAGATGCAGCACCTGATGGTATTGAGGTTGTGTTGCAGGATAAGTCGCGCCACAAAGCAAAGTTAATCGGGGCCGATCCGACGACCGACCTTGCAGTGATCAAGATCGACAAGAGGGACCTGCCGGTTGCCGCGCTCGGGAATTCGGATAACGTGCAGGTTGGCGAATGGGTGCTTGCCATTGGCAATCCGCTCGGACTGAACTCGACCGTGACAGCGGGAATCATCAGTGCCATCGGTCGCAACATTCGGATTATCAACGATACCTATGGCATCGAGAATTTCATTCAGACCGACGCTGCCATCAATCCGGGCAATAGCGGCGGTGCGCTGGTGAATATGCAGGGCGAGGTCATCGGCATTAACACCGCCATCGCAACAACGAATGCACGGTATCAGGGATATGGATTCGCTGTGCCGGTGAATCTCCTCAAAGTTGTTGCTGCCGATCTGATCAAGGAGGGGAAAGTCCGACGCGGATATATCGGCGTACAGATTCAGTCCGTCGATCAAACAATGGCAGATGCTCTTGGCTTGGACAGAGCGCACGGAGTGTTGGTGCAAAGCCTGGTAAAGGATGGAGCGGGCGAGCAGGCCGGACTGAAGGACCGTGACGTGATTCTCTCCGTTGACGGGAGGGAAGTAAACGAAGCCAATGAACTCCAATCCTACATCGCCACCCGGCATCCGGGCGATGTAGTGACACTGAAAGTCTTCAGAGACGGAAAGATGATAGAAAAGAAAGTAACATTGAAGCCTCGTGAGGACGAGAAAGTGGTTGTTGCTTCAAACAAGGAGAGCAAAGAGGAAGAAAGCGCGGAGAAACTATCGTCAACAATCGAGCTCGAGTCTCTCGGGATGACAGTGCGGCCTCTTACATCGGAGGAGATGAAGCAGGCGGAAGTTGAAACGGGCGCTCTGGTGGAAAAGGTAAAACCGTATGGCGAGGCGCAACAGCGCGGTCTCGTTACAAGTGACATTATCGTAGAAGCTGATCGCAAGGAAATAAAATCTCCGCGTGATCTCAAGAGTGTCCTTGACAATCGCAAGAAGGGGGATTCCATTCTTCTTCGAATCAAGCGCCAGAATGGTACCACGAACTACGTTGCCGTGCAGATCCCCAAAGACTGAACGAGTTGTTATGTTCATCCCAAGTCCAAGCCCCGGCTCGCGCCGGGGCTTTTTGTTGGATGGTAAGGGCTTGTTGCGTGCTCCTCACTTGACTATTGAGGCATTGAATGCTATATTTTTCGTGGGTTTTGCGTTAGAGAGAGAGAACATTCCCCATGTAAGGGGAGGGAGGAACGACTTCAGCTCATCGATTCAATCCAGTAGTTTACTTGGCCGCTTAAATGCGAAGGTTCTGATCTTAAATCAGAACTACGAACCAATGAGTGTCATCAACGTCAAGAAAGCCATTGTACTTCTGTACCTTGGCAAGGTCGAGTTGATTGAGGCATACGCCGGCAAGCATGTTCGTGCAGTATCGATGTCCATGCCCTTCCCGAGTATCGTGAGACTTTCGGTCTATGTCCGGATTCCGTACAAGAAGATCATTCTCTCGCGAAAGAACATTCTCCGTCGCGATGGACACAGATGCCAGTACTGCGGACGTGCTGATCTCGGGTTGACGGTTGATCATGTTATGCCGATTTCGCGAGGGGGAGAGGACACGTGGGAGAATCTCGTTTGTGCATGCGTGAAATGTAACAACAAGAAAGGGGACAGCACACCGGAGGAAGCCCACATGCCGATGTATAAAAAACCCATGCGACCCAACCATGTCACGTTTATCAGGCACTTTGTGAGTTCGCTTGATGAAAGGTGGAAGCCCTACCTGTTCCAGCACTAGCCCGTCCCCATTGTGGAACGGGTTCTGTGTTTCGTGTGGGTCCGGCATCTCATTGTAGAAGTAAGAAAAGACGAGGGTTTTTGACACAGAAGAAAACGATTCTCAGCGGGATGCGCCCCACCGGCAAGTTGCACCTGGGTCATCTCGTGGGTGCACTGGAGAACTGGGTCGCGTTGCAGCACGAGTTCAACAATTATCACTTGATCGCTGACTACCACGCTCTGACGACCAACTTGGATTCATCACACATCCATCAAAATTCCATTGATATGTTGATCGATTGGTTGTCGGCCGGGATTGATCCGGAAAAAAGTCCGGTCTTCCGGCAATCGCAAATCAAAGAGCATACGGAACTTCATCTCATTTTCTCCATGCTCATTACCACTGCACGACTTGAACGCAACCCTGCGGTCAAGGATCAAGTTCGTGATCTTCACATTGAGAGCATGAGCTACGGGCATCTCGGCTATCCTGTTTTGCAATCGGCGGATATTTTGTTGTACAAGGGCGACCTTGTTCCTGTTGGGGAAGACCAGCTTCCGCACGTCGAGATTTCGCGGGAGATTGCGCGCCGTTTCAATAATCAATATGGCGAAGTCTTTCCTGAACCGGAGCCAAAGCTGACGAAGTTCGCCCGCCTTCCCGGACTTGATGGCATTGATAAAAAGATGAGCAAGTCCGCCGGCAATACGGTGCTCCTCTCCGACAGTCCCGATGAAATCAAGAAGAAAATACGCACCGCAGTGACTGACCCGCAGAAGTTACGCAAGAACGATCCGGGACGACCGGAAGTCTGTTTGATCTTCACCTATCACAAGAAATTTAACACCGCAGAACAATCGCAAATCGAAACAGACTGCCGCAGCGGTGCCCTCGGTTGCGTTGATTGCAAGGCGAGAGTCGCTCAACGCGTAGCTGAAACACTTGCACCAATTCGTGAGAAGCGAGTTCACTACGAATCGCACATGGACGACGTAAAGGCAATCCTGGCAGACGGTGAACACAGGGCGCGTACACGTGCTCAATCAACGATGGCAGAAGTTCGCACCGCAATGAATGTAGGCTGATATGCAAAATTATCGTGTCAAGCTGACGGAATTTGAAGGCCCGATGGACCTCCTACTCTTCTTCATCAAGCGGGATGAGCTCGATATTTATGACATTCCCATATCGAGAATCACCAAGGAATTCCTCGAGTACCTTCACCTGATGGCCACACTCGATCTTGAAGTTGCCGGTGACTTTATCGTTATGGCCGCAACGCTCATGCAGATCAAGGTCAAAATGCTGTTACCCCGAATCGAGGGTTCCGAGGAAGAAGAGGATCCGCGAGCCGAGCTTGTGCGTCGCCTGATTGAATACAAGCGCTTCAAGGAAGCATCCATCGGGATGTCCTCAATGGAGGACGAGCAGCGCAAGGTTTATTTCCGCAAGTTTTTCCATGCCGACCCGAAACTCCAACCCGTGGAGGAAGAGGAGGATATCCTCAAAGACGTAACGTTGTTCAACCTTATTTCCGCCTTCAAGAAGGCACTGGACTTGATGCCGAAGAAAGTGATCCACGAAGTACAACTCCTGAATGTCTCCGTGGACGAGCAGATGAGCTTCACACTCGATTATCTCCGCGTACATAAAGAAACCACGCTGCTTCGGTTGGTTTCTCACATGACGGAAAAAATCCGTATCATCGTTACAGTAATGGCGTTGCTCGAAATGACAAAGAACAAGATCATCTCCCTTTCTCCAACAGTGGGAGAAGACGATATCACCATCCGGTCAACAACACCGGAGTTCTCACTACCCACGGTGGCAGCATGACTGAACAACAACATCTTCCGTTTGCTCTACCCTCAGTGAAGCAGATTCTTGAGGCTCTTATCTTTGCGACCGATGAACCTCTCAATGCAAAGGAGATTCTTGCAATATTCTACACACTGGACGAGGGGGAACGACCGCGCCGGTTGAATGAAGATGCAATGCTGAAAGCCATTGAGGAATTGAATGTCGAGTACCAGCAGACCGGTCGAGGCTTCCGCATTGTGAAGGTTGCCGGCGGCTACCAGTTTGCCACGCAGCAACAGTTTGCTCCCTGGCTCGGAAAGATGCTCAAGGAAAAATCCAAGCGGAAACTCTCCATCTCTGCACTCGAAAGCCTTGCCGTTATTGCCTACAAGCAACCGGTGACGAAGCCGGAAGTCGAAGCAATACGGGGCGTGAATGCCGATTATGTCCTGCGTACACTCCTGGAACGGAATCTCATCACTATAGTCGGACGTGCTGCAACACCGGGGCGCCCACTTTTGTATGGGACCACACAGGACTTCCTGAAGCATTTTGGCATCAATGATCTCTCCGAGCTTCCGAAGCCACGTGAGATTGAAGAACTGATGGCCGAGGCCGAGTTCGAAGTCGAGAAACAAATGCTCAAGGAAAAGGAAGACCAGGAAAATACCGCAACAGCCGAAGATGGAACTCTGACCGTTGGTGAAGACGGAACACTACGGAGCGCGGAGGACGGCACCCCTCCGGATATTGATGAATTGGCCAAAGACCCGGAGTAGTTCAGGATACTTGTACGACACAATATCGGGGTGCAAGCCCCGATTTTTATTTAGAGATGGAATCCGATGAAAAGACCACCCGCAACAAAAAAAACTGCTCCCGACGACAATGACGGCAAGGTGCGCATCAATCGTTACATCAGTATGTGTGGACTTGCCTCGCGCCGCAAAGCAGACGAGCTTGTCACGGAAGGGAAAGTCAGGGTGAATGGCACCGTGATGCTCGATCTCGGATTCAAGATCGATCCTGCCCATGACAGGGTTTCAGTGGACGGAAAGCAAGCCGTCATCCGACATGAAAACCTGTACCTCGTGATGAACAAGCCGAAAGACACCATCACCACACTCAGCGATGAGCGCGGACGGACAACAGTGATGAGCCTCGTGAAAACGAAACAGCGCGTGTATCCGATTGGGCGTCTTGATCGCAATACCACGGGTGTGCTGCTCCTGACCAGCGACGGTGAGTTTGCCAACCGGCTGATGCATCCGAAGTTCGAAGTCTCCAAGTCGTATCTCGTTACCAGCGAGACTCAGGTGAAACCCGTTCATCTTGAGAAGATTGCAAAGGGAGTGGCACTTGACGATGGCAAGACTGCTCCTGCCGAAGTGTTTGTCATTCCGGGCAAGAGAGGGAAAGAGGTTGGGATCATTATTCACGAAGGCCGCAACCGCCAGGTGAGGAAGATGTTTGAGCTGTTCGGTTATGAGATAAAAAAACTCGACCGCGTCGCCTACGGCCCCATTACAAAAGACGGACTTGCAAGGGGAGAAGTCCGGAGCTTGTCAAAGTCTGAGGTGAGAAGCCTGAAGAAACTTGCCGGCATAAAAGACGAGATCGATTGATCGCGATACGTAATACCCGCTGAAACAACCAGAGCCTCCGGACGCCGAAGTAGAAGCTGATACCAAACATTCATTCAAAATAAACACCGACGAGAGTCTAACGATGAACAAAATTGTCTGTGTCTTCCTCATTGCCTTTGCGCTGGCTGCTCAGACCAGCGTGGCCAACGACAAGCTCGCCTCCTTGCTAAAAACCCGCGGCGCTGAATTGATGAACCAGTCCCGCACCAATGCAACGGACGGCAAGGCGGTCTATCTCCGGTTTATTGACATCGTGGCGGGTGAGCTTGCGAAGTCCGGCGAAAAAGCCACCGCCGCCCGAATTACGAACGCCATGATTGACCCATACACACTGGGATTTCCAAAGACTGAGTTTGCGTGGATGACCCATACATTTGCGCGGGAATTCTATAAGGATGATATCATTCGTGAGACAGCGCAGTTGATCAAGTTCAGAACCTTTGCCACTGGTGTTCCCAACCGCGATAACCCGGAATTCATCAAACAAAAGGAATACCTCCGCAGACTTGCAACGAAGCTCGGCCTCAATTTCAATGATGTCGGCGGGTACGTCCAGGAAATCTGGATCGGTGATGCGAACGGGACTTTCGGCATTATGTCGCATTCGGATGTGCAGCCCGTGCAGGCCGAAGAATGGTCGCACGATCCGTGGAGTGGTGACATCATCGACGGAAAGATCTGGGGTCGCGGTTCTGTGGACGACAAGGGGCCGATTGTTGCAGTCATGTACGGAATGCGGGCGTTGCTCGACAGCGGCCTTCCTCTGCAGAAAAAGATTATCCTGCTCGTCGGCACCGACGAAGAATCTGCAAACGAAGATGTCGCCACATACCTTAAGACGCACAAAGCTCCCGACCAAACCATCGTCGTTGATTCCAACTATCCGGTGATTTGCGCCGAGAAGGGCTGGTGCGGCATCTGGCTGCACATTCCGAGAAATATTCCTCCGCCCGCGGATAACAACGGCCTCCTTGTTACTTCACTCAACGCCGGATTCTCGCCGTCGATCGTGCCGGAGAAGGCAACTGCGAGACTTGTCCCGATAGGGATGAGCGCTTCCGATGCGAAGAAAATGATTGAAGAAAAGTTTGAAGCATTCAAGAAGCGACGGAAGAATGCCCGCATCACAGCTGGCCTTGCTGGTGACACGTTGTACCTGACGGCTCTGGGAAAATCGGTACACTCAAGCACGCCAGATATTGGACACAATGCATTGATGGATATGCTGGTGTTCCTGGATCGTGACCTCAAAGTGTTGCCCAATGAATACGGGCTGATAGCGAAGTTTGCATCAAAGTACATCGGCTTCGAGCTTGATGGCAAGAGCCTCGGTATTGCGCACAGAGATGATTTTATGGGGGAGGTGACGGTTGCGGCCAACATGTTCCATCAGAGCGATACGACACTGATGTTCATGTTTAATTTCCGGGTTCCAAAGGGAATCGAACGAGCGAAGGTTGAAGCGGCGTTGAACACACGGTTTACAAGCTTCGGGAACGAACATGGTTTTATCTTCAAAGATACCCGGTACATTGGTGAGGCACATTACTTCGATCCTGAAAATCCTCTCGTAAAAAACCTGCTCGGCATTTATAATTCGGTAACCGGAGAAAACCGCAAGGCGCAATCTATCGGAGGTGGCACATATGCTCATCGCATTCCCAACGCCGTGGTGTTCGGTCCGGCATTGCCTGACGAAGAATACCTCGGCCATCAGCCCAACGAGTATTTCCTCATCAGCACGCTTATCAAGAATATTGAGTTGCTCACGCACGCCATGGTGGAATTTGGAATGTAGAGTGTGAAAGACGAAATCTCAAAACAATCAAATGGCAAACAAAGCCCAAATCGCCATGGAGAAGAAAGCCATTCATAATTTGTCAAAGCCGACAACTCAATCCGATCTCCCGCTCTTCTGCGACTATACGTGCCGGCATGCGGAGTTTGCACCAGCGGATGCGAGCGGGGCCTGTAGAAGGGAACAAGCAGTGTATTGCGCACTGTTCAAGAAATTCAATAACAAGAACAACAGGTGCCTGGGAAGAGAAGCTGTATGAAAAATCCCAAGCATCAAATGACAAACAAATTCCAAAACCCTAAACATCAATTCACTGTAAAACTGTCTCAACTGTTATTCTTGATTGTAATGCTCGTGAATCCGGCGTTCGGTCAGAACGAGTTGGCCTGGCGAACACTGCCAAATTCGCCAACTGCTTCAAGTCGTCATGATGATCTTTTCTTCGTCAATCCCAACCTGGGCTGGGTGGTAAATGGCGCAGGCCGGATTAACCGCACGACCAATGGTGGTGCGACATGGCAACAACAAATTGATGTTCCGGAATATGTGCGCAGTGTCGGATTCGCAGATTCGCTCCGGGGGTGGGCAGGGACTCTTAGCGGAACAAATCCTCTGTATCACACGACCAACAGCGGCACGACATGGGAACTGGTTTCCAACATTCCTGAGCCGAGACCGGATGGTATCTGCGGCATCTGGGTTGTTGATGATTCTGTGGTCTATGCGAGTGGTGAATACGACGGTCCAGCCATTGTCATCAAATCCACTGATCGTGGTGCAACGTGGACAAGTATGAACCTCTCCGGATTGGCTGACCGGTTGGTGGATTGCTATTTTACAACTCGTGATTCCGGTTTCGTCGTTGGCTCAAAAAATGGAACATCGTTTGGAGACGGTTTCCCGGTGATTCTTCACACCACCAATGGTGGAATCACGTGGACAACACGCTACGACGGAACACGTCCCGGAGAGTTGTGCTGGAAGATTTCATTCCCCACAAGAGACGTCGGCTATGTTTCGATTGAAGACTTTGTGTCCAGTCCAGTCTATTTCCTGAAGACCACGGATGCCGGTGTTACCTGGCAGGAAAAAGTGTTTCTGGATTCATTTGCCGATGAACAAGGGATTGGTTTTGCAACTCCAACGCTAGGCTGGATTGGAGGATGGGATAATCCGACATACCAAACAACGGACGGCGGCGAAACTTGGCAGCTATCGGGATTTGGTGGGAATGTGAATCGCTTTCGTTTTCTGAGTGACACTCTGGGTTATGCTGTCGGCATACGCGTGTACAAATATTCGCGAGAAGGGACAACGTCGATTGATCCCGCGCAAGGCGATGTGCTGCCATCGGACTTTACTCTCATGCAGAATTATCCCAATCCGTTTAACCCGACAACCATGATTGCCTACGAGCTGCCAACATCAAGTCATGTTACGTTGACAGTGTTCGATGTGCTTGGTCGGAAAGTCAAGGACATTGTCAGTGAGAATCAAGTCGCGGGAAATCATGAGGTTGAGTTTTCTGCAGCGGGGTTGGCGAGCGGCGTGTACCTGTATCGTATCACAGCAGGCCGGTTTGTACAGACGAAGAAACTCTTGCTTTTGCGGTGACACAATCCTGAATCCACCACTTTAACACGCGACTACTCCATTACTCCCACCAGTTTTCCACGAGCTGCATTTCTTGCTTGTCATAGTCAATCTCCCTATTTTGAGCCATTCTTTCATCTTTCTCAGGAAATTTCTTGGAAGTCAAACCAGAAACACAGGATTTGAACGACCTGATGCGTCGGCGTCGTGAAGAACTTGACGAGCTGATCAAGCGCGGCGTCAACCCTTATCCCTACCATTTTAACCGGAACGCGTTCTCCAAAGAGATCATCGAATCTTTCAAGGATGATGCCCCTCAACGGAATGTTGCTGTTGCCGGGCGCATCATGTCCATCCGCCGTATGGGGAAGGCTTCGTTCTGTCACATCATGGACTCTCAGGGAAAAATCCAGGCCTATCTGAAGAAGGATGATCTCGGTGAGGCGTATGATGCATTCAAGCTTCTGGACATTGGCGATATTGTCGGCATTGAAGGGTTTGTCTTCCGGACGAAGATGGGAGAGGTCTCCATTCATGCCCGCAAAGTGGAATTGCTCGCAAAGTCGCTTCGTCCGCTCCCGGTGGCAAAGGAAACGGTTGATGAGCAGGGGAATACCATCGTTCACGATCCATTCTCCGATAAAGAACTGCGCTACCGTCAGCGCTACGTTGATCTCGTCGTCAACTCGCAAGTGAAAGAGACATTTGTGAAGCGTGCGAAGATTGTTTCAACGATCAGGAGAATCCTCGACGACAAGGGTTTCCTTGAAGTTGAAACGCCGATCCTTCAGCCGCAGTATGGCGGTGCGTTTGCCCGGCCATTCATGACACATCATAACGCCCTGGATGTTGATCTCTATCTGCGCATAGCCAACGAGTTGTACCTCAAGCGACTTATTGTCGGTGGGTTCGATGGTGTCTATGAGTTTGCAAAAGACTTCCGCAACGAAGGAATGGACCGGACGCACAATCCGGAGTTCACCATGTTGGAAGTGTACGTCCCATTCAAGGATTATTATTGGATGATGGAATTGGTGGAGGAAATATTCAGCAGTGTTGCGGTTGCCGTGAACGGCTCGACGCGCGCAACGGTGGGTGGAAACGAAATCAACTTCGCCCCACCCTGGAAGCGGATCTCGATGTTCGATGCGATAAAGGAACAGACGGGCAAGGATCTTCGCGGAATGGACGAGGCAACGCTACGACAGACAGCCAAAGCCTTGCACGTGGACATTGATCCCAAAGCCGGTATCGGCGCAATCATTGATGAAGTATTCAGCGAGAAGGTGGAACACACACTCATCCAACCCACATTTATCACCGACTATCCGATTGAAATGTCGCCGCTGGCCAAACGTCATCGCTCGGAGCAGGGACTTGTGGAACGCTTCGAGTTGATTTGTAACGGGCAGGAGTTGTGCAATGCCTTTACTGAATTGAACGATCCGCTGGACCAACGGGCCCGATTCGAAGAACAGATGCGCGCCCGAGCCCGTGGCGAAGAAGAAGTGCAGCCGCTCGATGAGGACTTCCTGCGCGCATTGGAATACGGTATGCCTCCCACGGCAGGTCTCGGAGTCGGGATCGACCGGTTGACAATGCTGATGACGGGACAGGATTCCATTCGCGACGTTATCTTCTTTCCCCAAATGAGACCGGAGAAGTGAGATGGTCTGCCGACGATGAGATGAACACGTGAAGAAAATTACCACGGTATTTGCCGTTCATAATCACCAGCCCATTGGCAACTTCGACAAAGTGTTCGAAGAAGCCTACCAATATTCCTATAAGCCATTTCTCGATGTCATGGGCAGGCATCCTTCCCTCAAGATCACGCAACACTGGACCGGACCCTTGCTTGAATGGTTGGTGAAACATCATCCCGAACTGATCGAGAAGATGCGGGAGATGGTCAAGCGGGGTCAGCTTGAGCTGTTGACAGGCGCGTACTATGAAGCCATCCTTGCCATCATTCCGGAGGCCGATCGTGTCGGCCAGATCAGGAAGCTCTCGGATTTTATTCACAAGACGTTTGACTTTGAGCCGCGCGGAATGTGGCTGGCCGAGCGTGTGTGGGAACAACCACTTGTGGGTTCGCTGGCACGGGCTGGCGTCGAGTTCGTCATGGTGGATGATACGCATTTCAAACACGCAGGAGTGAACGACGACCAGTTGCTCGGGTACTACATCACTGAGGAGCAAGGTGCCACGGTCCGTGTGCTTCCCATCGACAAGACGTTGCGTTACACGGTTCCATTTCGACCTCTTGAGGAAACGCTGCATTATTTGTTGAAGGTCGCTTCGGAGGATGGCCGCCGCGTGGTGATCAACGCTGATGATGGGGAGAAATTCGGTGTGTGGCCAAAGACGTTCAAGCACGTCTATGAAGATGGCTGGCTGGAACAATTCTGCAGGATGATTGAAGAACATAAATCTGTAATTGCAACGGCACACCTCTCGACAGTAGTTGACGAATTCCCGGTACTCGGACAGATCTATCTGCCGACAGCGTCGTATTCCGAGATGCTCAGATGGGCATTGAGTCCGACGCCATTCCTCCAACTTGAACGATTTGAACAACAACTCAAGGACGAAAAGCTATACGACGACAACGCGATGTTTGTACGCGGGGGATACTGGAGAAACTTCCTGGCGAAGTACCCCGAATCAAACCACATGCACAAGAAGATGCTGCGCGTGGCTCAGCGGGCACGTGCCACTGCAAAAACAGGGAAAGTACATCCGGGGATTCTCGAACGCGTTTGGGCTGGTCAATGCAACGATCCGTATTGGCATGGAGTGTTCGGGGGCCTGTATCTTCCCAACCTGCGCTTCCCCGTGTACCGGAGTCTGTTGGAAGCTGAAGCGAAACTGGATACACTTGAAAAGAAAAAGGGTGTGTCGGTGGAAGAGACGGATTTCGATTGCGACGGTCATCCGGAAATCCTCGTGGAATCACCGGAGATGAATCTGTACCTGAAACCCTCGCTTGGTGGAAGCCTGGTTGAGTTGGACTACAAACCGATCGCATTCAACTTGCTGGACATTGTGAGTCGCCGCGAAGAGGGATACCACCGGCGCCTTCTTGCAAACGGCGACGAGTATCAGGGTAAAGCAAATGTCCACGATGGTGTATTGATGAAGGAAGAGGGGTTGGATCAACATCTGCATTTCGATTGGTACAGGCGTGCCTCGCTGCTTGACCACTTCTACGGGCCGGAAACGACACTGGAGTCATTTGCCACGTGCAAGTATCTGGAGGCCGGTGATTTTGTCAATCGACCGTACAGTTATGCGGTTCAGAAAAAAGGTCGGGCCGTCAACATTGTGCTCGAGCGTTCGGGTGCGTTATGGCTTGGTCAGCAGCCACACAAGGTTTCCATCCGCAAGACAATTCGATATGAGGTCGGCTCAGGCCAATTCATTGCAGAATATGTCCTGGAGAATGGTGAGACAACCCCCGTTGATGTGTGGTTCGGCATTGAAATGAATGTGGGGTTGATGGCAGGAGATGCACATGACCGTTACTATGAGATCGAAGGGCGCCCGCTTGCAGACAAGCGTCTACGGAGTTCCGGACAGGAAGAACAAGTGTGTTCGTGCAAACTCGTAGACGAGTGGCTCGGCATTGAAGTGGAGCTGGTTACAGACAAACCTGCGACACTGTGGCGTTGCCCAATTGAGACGGTTTCACTCTCGGAAGCGGGGTTCGAGAGGGTCTTCCAAAGTTCGGTCGTTGTCCCGCACTGGAAGGTACGGTTGGAAAATGAATTCCGTGTTGCAATCACTCAATCCATCACACAATTATAGCCTCGCTTGTCCGCCTTACGCCCAAATCACAAAAAGTCTCTCCTCCCAGGAATCGTTTCTTGACGATTAGTGTTATTGTACCAACCTTGAATGAGGAAAAGCTGCTCGACAAAATGCTCGGGCAGTTCACGCCTGAACTTTGTCGTCAATTCAACCTTGAAATTGTGGTGAGCGACGGTGGAAGTACAGACCGGACATTGGAAATTGCCCGGCGTCATCAATGTACAGTTGTTGAAAATCATGACCGCCTCAAGCAGACGATCTCCCTTGGCCGGAACATCGGCGCGCAACACGCCACCGGCGATGTTTTCATTTTCCTTAACGCCGATACACTCATTAGAAATCCCCCTCATTTCTTTTGCCGGATGACAGAAGAATTGGCAGACAAGAAGATTGCTGCTTTCACTTGTAGCGTCGGCATTTATCCCGAAGAGGAGAAATTCTCCGACCGGCTGTTTCATGGGTTCTATAATTGGCTCTTTGCGATGATGAATGTTATCGGTATGGGGATGGGGCGTGGCGAGTGCCATGTTATCAGGCGCGCGGTGTTTAATACAGTGGGAGGATATGCGTCCGGGATCGCTGCCGGAGAGGACTATGATATGTTTCGCCGACTAAAAGACATTGGCCGTATCAAGTTCCTGAAGGAACTCCGTGTGTACGAGTCCCCGCGCCGGTACCGCAAGTACGGCTATCTCTACGTGAGTGCATCGTGGTTCATGAATTTTCTTGCCGTGTTCTTTCTTCATCGGTCTATCCTGGATGAGTGGAAGCCTGTGAGGTAACGGAGTGATTCTGTCAGGAGTTTCCCTGCCATGATGGCTATTGATTGACTCTGAACTGGATTTTGAATATACTCCGAACGAGTTGTAGGGAGGCCAAACTCTTTTCTCGAATCAAGTGTTGAAGAGAGTATAGGAACCATTCTTCGTAGGATGAGGGAAATTTCATGGGAAAGCGATTTTCTTTACGAACGGTTGTCATACTTGTTGTGTTGGGCGTGGCAGCAGGTTCGGTTCTCAACAATGTTATTTCAAGCGATAATATTTATGATCAGATCAATAAATTCAAAGAAGTACTCAGTATTACCGAGAAGTACTACGTGGAAGACGTGGACACACAGAAGCTTACAGAGTCGGCGATCAACGGAATTCTCACCGATCTCGATCCCCATTCCATCTATATTCCGGCATCGCAACTACAGCGGGTGAACGAAGAATTCCAGGGCAGCTTTGAGGGCATTGGGATTGAATTCCAGGTGTTGAATGACACGCTGCTTGTGGTTGCTCCGATTGTCGGCGGACCCAGCGATGCACTTGGAATCCAGGCAGGCGATAAGATTGTGATGATCGATGACTCCTCTGCAATTAAAATTACAGAGGTGGGAGTACGTCAGAAACTGCGTGGCCCGAAGGGAACAAAGGTACGGGTTTCCATTGTGCGCGGAGGTATCAAAGATCTGCTACAGTTTGAGATCACGCGTGACAAAATCCCGCTTTATACCGTGGACGCGTCTCACATGGTGGACGACAAGGTGGGCTACATCAGCGTTACGCGGTTTGCGGCGACAACGCACTCTGAATTTGTCGAAGCTGCAACCAAACTCAAACAGGCAGGAATGAAGCAACTTGTTCTCGATCTCCGTGGGAATGCCGGTGGTTATCTTGAGCAAGCCTTCAAGATGTCCGACGAGTTGATGCCCAAAGGGAAGAAAATTGTCTATACGAAAGGCCGGAGACCGGAGTACGAGGAGGAATACATCTCCTCTGGTTCAGCAAAGTTCCTGGATGTCTCGCTAGTGATTCTCGTGAACAACGGCTCCGCATCGGCGAGTGAAATTGTCGCGGGTGCCGTGCAGGATTGGGACCGGGGATTAATTGTCGGTGAGTCTACCTTTGGCAAGGGGCTTGTGCAACGGCAGTTTGACCTGAAGGATGGATCCGCGTTTCGTCTGACAACTGCACGGTATTACACACCGAGTGGTCGGTTGATTCAACGCCCTTATGGCCGCGACAAACTTCAGTATCAACGTGAGGCGTTTGAGAGGGAGGAAGAAGAGGGTGAAAATGTGGAGCATGACGCCGAGAAGGATTCTACACGACCAGTGTTCAAGACCGGCGGTGGTAGACCCGTCTATGGCGGCGGCGGGATAACTCCGGACTATATCATTAAGGCTGACCGTCTGAACGAATACACGGTCCAGTTGCGCAGCAAGTTGGTGTTCCTGGAATATGCGAACAAGTACATTACCCAGAACGGGAAATCACTGAAGGAGAAGTACCTGAAGGACAGTCGGAAGTTTGTCGAGGAATTTCATGTCACCGACGCCATGCTTGATGAAGTGCTTGCGGTGGCAAAGGTGAAAGACGTTGAGTTTAAGAAAGACCAATATGAAAAAGACCTCAAGTATGTGAAAGCGTTCACCAAAGCGTTTATCGGTCGCAATCTCTTTGGGAACGAGGGTTCATCGCGCACCATGCTTGCAGAAGACTCGCAGTTTCAGAAAGCGTTGACGTTGTTTCCCGAGGCGGAGAAGATCGCAAAGAACTTGTCCAGCCTGAAATAAAATTGTTGAACAATATGAGGTAACATATCAAGAGGTTGAGAACATCACCCCGGCTTTATCTTCTCGCAATATTCGCGGGTTGCGCGATCAGCGGATTCTCGACAGCAATGAGTGCAGGCTCTTCATCTTCATCGATATTGGTGGAAGGTGAAGAGCTTGTCTATAATGTGCGGTACGGTCCGTTTGATCTTGGCCAGGTCAGGTTTCGTGTCTCCGGCAAAAGTAAGGATGGGGGCTTTGAAGTACAATACGGAAGGGCACTCATTGATTCGTATGAAGGTGTCCCGTTCGTCGATCTGCATGCCACATACGAGAGCTGGATGGACTCGTTGCTCTATCCGCACAAGTTTATGGGGAGATCCAAAGAAGATGGTTCGTGGCAGTTTGGACGCTACAGGTTTGACTATCAGAACAAGCGGGTGATAATGGAGACTGGTCGGAGGGACACAGTTGTCGAGAAACTCGACACACTATCTCTTCCACAGAAGTTGCACGACGGACTCTCATTATTCTTCTTCGCCCGCCAGCAGGTCCTTTCCGGAAAAAAAATGAATATCTCCACACTCATCAACGAAGAACTGGTCAACACATACATTGATTTTTATGGCAAGCGCACCTCGGTGGAAATCGACGCGGTTGACTATCCCATTGATGTCATCGAGTTCAACGGCAAAGCGGAATTCGTTGGTATCTTCGGACTCACAGGGGATTTTGAAGGATGGTTCAGTAATGATGATGCCCGTGTCCCCATTCTTGCCAAAATGAAAGTGATCATCGGTAGCGTGACGCTGGAATTGATGGAATGGAAGAGACCCGGATGGAATCCGCAGCGGGGGATTGAATAAGCCATGAATGTGTTAACTTTCGAGGGACAATCACCCCGGTTGGATCATTCAGTGTTTGTCGCTGCAGGCGTCCACGTCATCGGTAACGTCCAGGTCGGTGCCGAATCGAGCTTGTGGTTCAATTGTGTCTTGCGCGGGGACATCAACAGGATTACAATCGGCGAACGTACGAACATTCAGGATGGTTGCGTGTTACACGTGACGCATCAGTATGCCGTCAATGTTGGCTCAGATGTCACCGTTGGTCACAGGGCAATTGTTCATGGTTGCACAGTTGAGGATGCATGTCTTATCGGCATGGGAGCGATTGTGCTTGATGGTGCGCGCATCGGGGCCCAATCACTCATTGCCGCTGGCACAGTTGTGTTGCAAAATGTCGTTGTTCCACCAGGTTCACTTGTGGCCGGTGTTCCGGGACGCGTTGTCCGCAGACTGACGGATGAAGAGAAGGTTCACATTATTCAATCGGCGACAAACTATACCGCGTATGCGAGGCGATATCAATGATGTTTCAGCACGCCGAGCACTTATGAAAATGAAATTCTGGGGGACCCGTGGTTCCATCCCGACTCCCGGGAGAGCAACCGTGCGTTATGGCGGAAATACCCCGTGTGTCGAAGTGAGGCTGAACAATAATAACCTCATCATCTTCGATGCGGGGACGGGAATCCGCGAACTCGGCGATGCGCTTCATGCAACGGGGGAACCGGTCAAAGCTTTTATCGCCATCACCCATCCTCATTGGGACCATATACAGGGTTTGCCGTTTTTTAGACCGTGGTTCGTTCCCGGCAACATGTTCACGATCATCGGGGCACAACCCGGTAGCGTCACCCTCCGTCAAATGATTGCCGACCAGATGAACAAGGTCTATTTTCCCATCCAACTCAACGAACTCAAAGCGAAGATCCTTTTCAAACCGGTAAGGGAAGGTACCATCCCCATGTTTGGTGGTACGTTGACTTCCTGTTATGTCAATCATCCTGCCTTTGCACTGGGCTATCGACTTGATATTGCGGGCAGTTCAATGGTATACATCAGTGACAACGAGCCGTTCGATCGTGAGATCGCAAAGTCCGTCAACAACGTTGATAGCATGATCGTCCGGAAGTACAACAAGGTCAAGGGGAATCCCAACCGGCGGATCTTTGACTTTGCCCGCGGAGCAGATGTTCTCATTCACGATGCGACATACACTCCGGAAGAGTACGTGAACCATGTCGGGTGGGGACACTCACACTATCTCTTCGCACTTGAGGTTGCAGCGGAAGCCGGCGTGAAGCGGCTGGTGTTATTCCATCACAGCCAGACCCACACTGATACTCAGATTGACGAGATCCTTGCCTGTTGTACCCGCGAAATAGCTCGTCGAGGCTACGGTTTCGATTGCATAGCGGCGGCGGAAGGAATGGAACTGGATTGGTAACTTTGGAGGGCATGCTTGACAATCACTCGTGCGGTGCCTATATTGGCGCAAGTATGAATCATCTGTATGGTTGTGATAACCCCGGTCAATTCATGTCCGCAATACAGCGGGCGACTGATCGGGGTTTTGTTATTCATCATGCATTTCGAATGCACATTGAGGAAACGTATGTCCTTCGTTTTTAGGTCTGGTGATGTCAGGAAACTGCAGACCGCCCTTGGGGTAAATGCAACAAAGGAAGGAACGCACTATCGCTTCGAACTTGTGGGTAAAGAGCGGGCCCGGCATCTCATCCTGGAATTGTATTCCAATATTCCCATTGGCAATAAGAAGGGGAATCTCGTTTCTGTGTATACAGAGAGCGCTCACCTGCAACTTCACTTCTGCTCCGGTTATGTTGTGAGCAAAATGCTTGGCGAGGTGACGTTTATCGGGGAGAATAGCGGCAAACTCTCAGGGCTGATTATCGAGAAAGAGGGAGGATGCTCGCTTTACGCCAACGTTGACCGGTCATTGTTGTCGGGTGATTTCACCCAGCTCGGTCCGGAAGTGATGCTCTCGGGGATTGCCTTATCATTGACGGACGGGATTCTTGATGAACAGGAGACCAAACCGAAAGTCCGGCCGAAGCGTAAGCCTGTGAAAAAGGCACGACGGTAGTGGTGCGGGTGAAGGTGTTCAACACGCACCCGCGAAAGAAGGTCTCTCCGGCACGCTGTACTCAATACGTGACGCGCGTGTTGGGCGGAGAGAAGATTCGCAATGCCGAGGTATCAGTCGTTCTTGTCGGTTCCCGAAGAATCAGGACGTTGAACCGGCAATACTTGAAGCATGATTATGTGACCGACGTGATCAGTTTTACGCTTGAATCGGGGGAGAATCTTGAGGGCGAGATTTACGTTAACCTTGACAGGGCAACGCATCAGGCAAAGACATTTGGCGTGACACCGGCTCATGAAGCCGCACGCCTTGTTGTACACGGTGCCTTGCACCTTACAGGATACGACGACGCAACGGCAAGACAGAAAGAAAAAATGGCAAAAAGAGAGGACGTGTATCTCCGGTATTGGTTTCGGCACAGCGAGGAACGAGGTCTATGAAAGAAAAAGTGGTTGAGCTGCTGGTGTTTATCATGACGGAGATTCAGGAAAACAAACGAATCAACGAGATTGATATTGCCGACCTGCGCAGCAAGGGATACACACAGTCGGAGATCAGTGCGGCGTTCAGTTGGTTGTATGATAATTTTCAACTCAATGAGACAGCGCAACGACATGAAGGACGACAACAAGGTTCCCAACGCATGCTCCACGAAGCGGAAAAATACGCTCTGACGACTGAGAGTCAGGGGTATCTGATTCAGTTGCGTGAATTGGGCCTGCTTGATGAACGAGACCTCGAGACGGTTATCGAGCGGGTCATGCTCACGGGATATGAAAAACTCTCGATTGCTGAATTGCATTCGATCGTTGCAGCGGTGATCTTTGCCCGTGGTGGTGACAGGTTGTTGTTGAATACTGGAGATACGATCAACTAATGTCGCCCCGAAAGAAAAAAACTGATGCAGAAGCTGGGACAACATCAGCACCGCCGGCGAAAACAAAACGCAGACGCGGGGTTGATCCGTCTCAAACAGTTGGTAAGTCCCTGATTATTGTAGAGTCTCCTGCCAAGGCGAAGACCATCAATAAATACCTCGGAAAGAACTTCACTGTCGAAGCGTCCGTTGGTCACGTCAAGAACCTCCCCAAGAGCAAACTGGGCATTGATGTGGAGAACGGGTTCACGCCGGAGTATGAGACGATCAAAGGCAAGGACGAGGTGCTTGAACGCCTCCGCGCGCACGCGGAGCGTGCAGACACAATATATCTTGCAACCGATCCTGACCGCGAAGGAGAAGCCATAGCGTGGCATCTCGCCCGCGAGGTGGAGTCGCGCAATAAGAACATCTACCGCGTACTCTTTCATGAGATCACTGAGCGTGGTATTACGGAAGCCATGCAAAAGCCCATGAAGATCGACGATAATCTGGTGGATTCCCAGCAGGCGCGGCGCGCAATGGATCGGCTTGTCGGATACAAGGTTTCTCCGTTTTTATGGAAGACAGTGTTCTACGGACTCTCTGCGGGCCGTGTCCAATCTGTTGCCGTGCGACTGATTTGCGAGCGCGAGGAAGCGGTCAACTCATTCATTCCTGAAGAGTACTGGTCCATCATAGGAGAATTCCAAACTCACGGTAGCGAGTCCTTTCTTGCCAAACTCTTCAAGATTGATGGAAACGATCCGAAGATCGGGGACTCCACCACCGCCGAAGGATATGTGAATGATATCCGGAAGCAGAGTTATTCCATTGCCGATTTGCAGACCAAGCCGGTCAAACGCAATCCCGGCGCTCCTTTTATTACGAGTACGTTGCAACAGGAAGCAGCGCGGCGGCTCCGTTTCCATGCCAAGCGTACGATGATGCTCGCTCAAAGACTGTATGAGGGTATTGAGTTGGGGGAAGAAGGTCTCGTTGGTCTGATCACCTATATGCGTACGGACTCCACACGGTTGAGTGATGATGCTGTTCGTGACGTGCGGGAATACATCTTCAGTAATTATGGAAAAGAATATCTTCCGCCGGAAGCACGTCAGTTCAAGAAGGGGAAGAGTTCCCAGGACGCGCATGAGGCCATCCGCCCGACGTCGGTGAAGTATGCGCCGAAGGTCGTGAAGAAGTATCTCGAGAAGGAAATGTTCGATCTCTACGAACTCATTTGGAACCGGTTCGTTGCTTGTCAGATGAGCGCCGCTGTCTTTGATCAGACGACTGTTGATGTCAAGGGAGGCGACTACACTTTTAGGGCAACGGATACCATTCCCAAGTTCCGCGGATTTTTGCAAGTCTATGACGATGTTATTGAAGAAACAGAGAAGGAGAATGACGAGGATCCGGCCTCCAAGCTCCCGGCAAATCTCAAACAGGGTGCCGCTGCAAACCTGTCCAATGTCATACCAAACCAGCATTTCACCAAGCCGCCGGGACGTTTCACTGAAAGTAGTCTTGTGAAAGAGTTGGAATCCCTTGGTATTGGCAGGCCGAGTACGTACGCCCTCATCGTCGATACCATCCAGGCGCGGAAATACGTTGAGCAGCGGGAGCGACGACTCTATCCAACTGAACTTGGCGTTGCTGTCAACAAGATTCTGGTGAAGAGTTTTCCGAATCTGTTCGATGTGTCGTTTACGGCGCTGATGGAAGAAGAACTGGATACCATTGCCTCGGGCAAGCAATCATACAAGCAGGTGATGGAGGATTTTTATCTTCCCTTTATTCGGGACGTTGAGGGGGTGGATAAGGATAGCGCAGCCATTAAGAAATCGCTGCAAGAAGCAACCGATGAAGTATGTGACCTCTGTACCAAACCCATGATCATCAAGTGGGGACGCAACGGACGATTTATGGCATGCAGCGGCTATCCAGCGTGCAAGAACACGAAGCCACTTCCGGGCGAACAGGAACAAACGAAGCACATGGCTGGTATGAAATGCGAGCAATGTGGTGCTGATATGGTAGTGAAAGGCGGAAAGTTTGGTGCATTCATGGGATGCTCGAAATATCCGGAGTGCAAGAACACGAAACCACTGTCGATTGGTGTCCAATGCCCGAAATGCAAAGACGGGTATGTCATCGAACGGAAAACCAAGCGTAAACGCATTTTTTATGGCTGCTCGCGCTATCCGGATTGCGACTTTGCTTCATGGGATAAACCGGTTGACCAAGCATGCGATACGTGTGGGAATGCATATATGGTAGTCAAGTTCACGCAAACACGCGGAGAGTTTCTGCTGTGTCCATCGTGCAAAGCCGAGGTTGCCAAGGAGGAAGTCCAATCTGCGGGATAGTCTGGCGATGACCACTGCGGTGCAATCATATTTGCACTATCTTGAGCACGAGCGTAACTACTCGGCACATACCGTCGAAGCATATGCCAACGACCTGCGGGTGTTTGGCTTATTTCTTGAACACGGCAATATTACAATGCGGAATGTTACTCAGGTTGTCATCCGCAGTTTCCTCGGTGACCTTCTGGAGCAGGGTCGTGCTCGACGGAGTGTTGCGCGGACACTTGCCTGTTTGAAATCCTTTTTCAAATATCTTTACAAAACACATGCGATTGAATTGAATCCCGCGACCAATATCGCATCCCCGAAACTTGAGCGCACACTTCCCCAGTACCTCGACGAGCACGACGCAAGTGCCTTGATGTTGCGACCGGATTGCTCTGTGCCGGTGGGAATGCGCGATGCGGCCATTCTCGAATTGTTCTACAGTACCGGAATCCGGCTGAGTGAGTTGACACAACTTGAGATGGATGATATCGATTTTGACGGGCAGGTAATCAAAGTAACAGGGAAAGGCTCCAAGCAGCGCATTATTCCTTTTGGGGATAAGGCGAAGGACGCAATAAAAAAATACCTGAACAACAGAGTTGGGATCCTGCGGGACGGGACGAGCTTTCGGGAACCGCGAGCTATATTCATCACAGTCACCGGTCGCAGAATCAGCCCGCGTGTTGTTCAGAGCATGGTAAAAAAATACGTTACCGAGGTTTCTGAAATTCAAAAACGAAGCCCCCATGTGTTGCGGCATTCGTTTGCCACGCATCTGTTGAACAGAGGTGCCGATTTGCGCGCGGTGAAAGAGCTATTGGGTCATGAGAGCCTTTCAACAACACAAATTTATACACATGTGAGCGTGGAACGTCTGAAGAAGATTTATTTACAGGCACATCCTAAAGCATCATGAGCATTACCTGAAAGGAATTGTATGATGAATATTCAGTTTACGGCCAGGAAATTCCGGGCACATCCTGAACTCAAATCTCACGCACTTGATGCGGTCAAGAAGCTGGGAAAATTCTATGACGGCATTGTGAGCGCCGAGATTATTCTCAGTTATGAGCGCAGTACCAACAGTGTCAAGACGGCTGAAATCAATCTGCATGTGTATGGGAATGTGCTTTCCGCCAAAACGAAATCCGACGAGTACGTGAAGTCCATTGATGTTGCCGTTACCAAGCTCGAAGGTCAACTATCGAAGTATAAGTCCAAGCTGCATGCGAAGGATAAAAGCAAGGTCCGTGAACTCCAGGACAAGGTGTAACATCCATACCGGCGCGCACTATGAAAATTGACCCCAAAAAAGAAACGCGTAAACAGGAAATCTCAGTTGGCTTTCTCCTCGAAGCGACAAAAGATCGCTTCAAGCTGCATTCAATGAATGGCGAAAGTGGTCTTGAGAATCGCATCACGGACAAGAACCTGAATCGTCCCGGTCTTGCCCTCGCCGGCTATGTTGAGCTGTTCACCTATGATCGTGTCCAACTCATCGGCAACACTGAGATCAAATATCTGAACTCATTGACGCCTGTACAGCGCAAGTCGGCATTTACAATGCTTCTGGAATTTAAGATACCCTGTATCATCCTCACGAACAACAATCAGCTCGAACGTGATTTGCTCGACGCTGCCGGTGCAAAGGGAATCCCGGTGTTCGGTACGCCATTCGAGACAACCAAGCTCGCATACTTCCTTGCCGATTTCCTCGATGATCAGTTTGCTCCCCAGATTGTTCTGCATGGTTCCTTTGTTGATGTGTATGGCATTGGCGTTATGCTCATGGGAAGATCCGGTATCGGGAAAAGTGAAATAGCACTCGATCTTATTGAACGTGGCCACCGACTTGTTGCCGATGATGTTGTGATGGTGACAAGGAAGGGAGAGGGGATACTCATGGGGGCTGGCACGGATTTGGTAAAGCACTTCATGGAGATTAGGGGATTGGGCTTATTGGACGTGCGAAGCATGTTCGGAATCCGGGCAATTCGCTTCCAGAAAAGAGTGGAAATCGTTGTGGAGTTGGAAGATTGGCAGCCTGATCAGGATTATACTCGAACAGGCCTTGATGGGGCCAGTATTTCGTTGCTGGAGGTTGAAATTCCCCACGTGAAGTTGCCAATCTTCCCAGGAAAAAATGTTACGGTCATTACGGAGGTTATAGCCCTGAATTACCTGCTGAAGCACTATGGGTACGATGCTGCGAAGGACTTTGCCAAGCGGCTGGAGGGGGTCATAGGTGAGAAGCGCAAAGGGAATCGTGTCATCAACTATTTTGAACACGATTTTGAGTGATTTGTCTCAGTATTGTGGAATTCGCACAATTTGATTCGTAGAAATTTTTCCCTTGACATCTTTTTGAATATTAAGTATCATTCCGAGGCATTTTTTGAAAGTATGAAAAAGCGACGGATTACAGTTGACCAAATCGAGCAAATATTGGTTCAAGACACGAAATGAGGAGTCCTCATGTTTCGTAGCATGAAATTCTTCATTATGTCGGGGGTGAGACTTGACTACAAAGAGATCAAGCTTTACAGAACCAAACTGGTCTGTGCATTTGTCTTATTTGGGTTAATTCTTGTTGGCGGCATGTTTCTTGGGAACAGGCTTATTGGTGATCCTCTGGGATTTGGGAGTGATCAGGTCGCGACCCTCGCCGCCGAAAACCGGATCCTGAAGGAACAACTGCGTACGATCTCACGGAGAATGGAAGAGACACAAGAATCACTTCAGTCGATTGCAGACCGTGGGAATGAGTTACGTCTGATGGTCGATCTTTCCCAGATTGATAATGATACACGAAAGGCATCTGTTGGCGGGCGGTTGCCCGTGTCAGACTTTAGCTTCTTGAACGGTGATGCTTCTTCCTTGCTTTCGGAAACCAACGCGCTGATTGATCAACTCAGTCGCGAAGTTCACCTGCAACGCGCAAGCTATGAAGATATCTACAAGCGGTACGAATTCAATAGAGCAAAGTTTGCACACATTCCGGCGATCAAGCCGATGCAGGGTTACTATTCAGTCAATGGATTCGGCATGAGAGTTCATCCTGTTCTCCGCGTCTATCGTATGCACGAAGGCGTGGATATTATCAACGATGTGGGAACAAATATCTATGCAACCGGAGACGGCGTGATCCGTTACGCAGGCCGGACACAGGGTGGTTATGGAACCGTTGTTGATATCACGCACGGATATGGTTATTCATCGCTCTACGCACACCTTTCCAAGGTGATGGTTCGTCCAGGCCAACGCGTCCGGCGCGGGGAACTGATTGGCAAGAGTGGACGTTCAGGACTTGTGAGCGGACCGCATTTGCACTATGAAGTTCGCTTGAATGGCAGAAAACAAAACCCGGTTGATCATTTTTTTGATGATATAGATGCAGCACGGTATCGTACTTTGCTGGCAAGTGCCACTCAATAAATTTTTCCCGTGGAATCGATGGTGAACATTTTCGGATGAAAGGAAGTGGTGGAGAAGTGATTTGGACGATGGAACTTGCATCATACCTCGATGATGCACCTTGGCCTGCAACCAAGGATGAGTTGATTGACTATGCCATCCGGACCGGCGCCCCAGTGGAAGTGGTCGAGAACCTCCAGGAACTTGAGGATAGCGAAGAACCGTATGAGAGTATGGAAGAGATTTGGCCCGACTATCCGACAGACGAAGATTTCTTCTTTGAGGATGAGGGAGAGTATTAACCCTGGTGTGCGTTGACTCTCTTTACCAAATGTGCTACTATACCCACCCAGTCTGCAACAGACTGGGTTTTTTATTTTTATCCTTTTTTGGAGTAATACCTTTTTTGTGTGGTTGAAAACCCGGCTCGTCACATATTGTCGTTCGTGCAGCGTTTTTTTACGCTTGCTTGCAGCCATGTCCGGACTTGTTGCCTGCGCTCAAGCCATTTCTGCACAGCCATCGGAGGGTATTGAAATCAGGTCTCTCCAATTCGACGGCAACGATGTCTTGAGCACAAGTGTAATACAGCCACAGCTCCTCACTCGTGAAACCCCCGGATTCATGAGCAAGTTTCTCTATAAGTCGATAAGCGATGCGCTCGGGCGCAAAAACGAATACTACAACCCCGTGACCTTCAGTGAGGATCTGGTGCGTTTGAGAGCACTGTACAACGACCACGGGTTCTACGAAGTGCATATTGATTCGGTACTCAGATTTGAGACGGAAGACAATACTGTCGAAATCGAAGTGAACATCAATGAAGGATACCAATCGATTATAGACACGCTCTTGTACAGGGGGATCGTCCATGTTCCTGCGTTCGTATGGGACCGTATGGCAAGCGGGCGCAAGATCGCGCAAGGTGATCCCTATAACCAGCAGCTGCTGAAATCCGAGGTTGAGCACGTTCTGACTGTCTTGAAGAACGCGGGCTTCCCCAATGCTGTGTTTCTTCCTGATAGTTCATATGCAGTGCGCATGGCGAGCACAAGGAATTTTGTTGTCGCACTGAGTTTTGATATTGGCGATCGCTTCCGGTTCGGAAAGATCGACATACAACGCACAGGCGATTCTGAGCGTCATGATATTACGGATGATATCATCCTCAATCAATTAAACTATGAAGAAGGGAGTGTGTACAGTCAGTCGGAAGTGATCAACAGTGAGCGTAACCTGAACCGCGTCGGCATCTTCGACGTCGCCCGCATCCAGGTGACCATTCCTCCCAACGATGACTCCAGCGATGTTGTCCCGTCCCGGATTGTCGTACAGCCGGCTGACCGGCACGAACTCGCCCCGGAACTTCTCCTCAGCGATGAGAATGGCAACTTCAACATTGGTACAGGTATCGGATACAAAAGTCGGAATTTTCTTGTCGGTGCCAGAATTTTCTCGACTCGCTTGCGTTTTCGAACGCAGACCATTGGTAAGTTCCCGGACTATTTCAGTCTTCAAGAGTCGGCGATCTCCAACATCGACTTGACATTCGAATTGTTGCAGCCGTATATTTTTACCAACAAGATCAAGGGGAGCTGGACATTCTCGCTCATCCTGGACAAGCAACGTCCGTATCGTCAGTTTATCATTCAAAACAAATTTGGTATCGTGGATCGATTCGCTGAATTTACGTATGGATATTTCGACTGGACAACGCAGCGCGTTGAATTAAAAACCAATGAAGACCTCTTGTCCAATGCGACGCCAAAGGAATTAGCTGATCTGAATTCGCAGTCGAGACAGGCCCAGTTCAATTCCATATTTTCCTTCACCATTCAACGGAACAAAACAAACGATCTGTTCTCGCCATCATCCGGGTTTGTTCATGCGGCAACCATTGAAGAGGCGGGTCTGTTTCCTCTTCTGCTCAAAAAGGCGCAACCCGACCTCCCCTTTACACAGTTTTACAGATTCATTCTGCAAGGGAAATGGTTCGATGACATGTATGAAGACAGGTTCTCCATCCTCGGGCTCAAACTGAAGGCGGGGTTTGAAGAGAAGTACGGTGAAAGCCGCTCGGACCCTGGTCGGGCCATCCCGCAAACTCATCGGTTCTATGCAGGAGGGGGCGGAAGTGTTCGGGGGTGGGAATCACGAAAGCTCACAGCGACGGGAGACCCGTCGTCGGAACTGGGAGGTAACCTCGCACTGGAGGCGAGCCTGGAATTGCGCGTGAATGTGCTACGTTCACTCCGCGATGGTTTCTTTGATAAGATCTGGATGGTATTCTTCGTAGATGGAGGAAATGTGTGGGGAGAAGTGAACGATTTGCAGTGGCAGGACGTGGCTGTTGCGACAGGCATCGGCATGCGCTACGATACGTTCTTTGGGCCGTTCCGTATTGATTGGGGCTTCCGGGTGTACGATCCACGTCCGGACCCGGGTTTGAAGAAGTGGATATTCCGGAGGAGGTTTGTCGATGAGACGCTTGGAAAAGGGATTCTGCATTTTGGGATTGGTCATGCTTTCTAGGCAGAGAACGCCCAAGTGGAGCCAATGACCTGGCCACGCGTGATAGGACAGCATCGGGTCAAGAACGAACTTCTCAGCGCGCTGAGAAACGATCGCCTTCCTCATGCATATCTCTTCTACGGGAACGACGGAGTCGGCAAGGATGCCATGGCCCTGGAACTTGCACGCGTCATCCATTGCGAAAAGGGAGGTGAGCAGCCGTGCGATGAATGCTCTTCATGTCGGCAGATGAACACGCTGCAACATCCCGATGTTCGGTTTGTGATGGCACTTCCCGTGGGGAAGAGCGAGAAGAGTGATGATGGACCATTCACAAAGCTGACGCCGGATGACATGCAGTCGATTCACGAACAGATTCGCCTGAAGGCGGAGAACGCGTATCACCACATTGCCATCCCCCGTGCAACGACGGTCCGGATCAACAGCATCAGGGAACTGCGCCGTGAGTCTGCGATGAGCACGTCCGACGGTCGCCGACGGGTGTTCATTGTTTCCCGCGCCGACGAAATGAACGCCGAGGCTTCCAATGCCATTCTCAAAACACTGGAAGAACCTTCCGGCCACTCCATGTTGATCCTGACAACGTCCCAGCGTGATACGCTGTTGCCGACCATCCTTTCACGATGCCAGAATGTGCGCTTCGACCTGTTAACGGATCCGGAAATTGCCGAGGCCCTTGTCAACAGGAACAATGTAACGAAAGAGACTGCAACGCTTGTTGCCCGGCTTGCAAATGGCAGCTTTGTGCGTGCGTTGGAACTGCTCGACGAGGACATTGTGCGTGAGCGTCAGGATGTCCTCATGTTCATCAGGGAATCACTGGCGAACAATGTTGTTCTCTTGAGCAATCGGATTGAGGAACTTTCTTCATCGAAGGAGAGGGAACCTGTGCGCCGGTTTCTCAGCCTCTTGCTTCTCTGGTTCCGTGACGCGCTTGTGCTCCGTCATGGTGGTGTGATCATCAATGTGGATCAGCAGGAAGATCTGCAGCGCTTTGTTGCAAAGTTTCCCGACGCCGATCTCACAGGTGTTGTTGCCGATATCGAGCAGGCGGTGTATCTTATAGACAGAAATGTCTATATTAAACTCGTCTATCTGCAACTTGCAGTGCAACTGAAGCGGAATATCATGAACACCAGTGTCTCAACGACAAAGAAGTTGAAGTAATCAATGCACATCGAATGAACCCGCAACGCATCCTTGTCACCGCAGCACTCCCGTACGCGAATGGCCACATTCATCTCGGTCATCTCGCGGGTGCGTATCTTCCATCGGATATTTACGTCAGGTACCAACGCCTCAAAGGGCGTAATGTCCTGTTCATTTGTGGATCGGACGAGCACGGTGTTCCGATTACACTGACAGCGGACAAGGAAGGGATTACTCCGCAAGCCGTGGTGGATCGCTATCATGAAGCCAACAAGGCGGCGTTCGAAAAATTCGGCATGAGCTTCGATAACTACTCGCGGACTTCAATGGCCTTGCATCACGAAACCGCCGTCGAGTTCATGGTCGATTATCATCGGCGCGGGATTCTTAAAGAGAAGAAGGAAAAGCAGTTTTATGATGCAAAGGCCCAAATGTTTCTCCCCGATCGTTATGTGGAAGGAACGTGTCCTGTCTGCCAGAATCCCGATGCACGCGGCGACCAGTGTGAGCGCTGCGGTTCTTTTCTGAATCCCATTGACCTGGTCAATCCACGCAGCAAGATCACCGGCGAAACTCCCGTTGCCCGGGAGACCACACATCTCTATTTTCCCCTGGGCGATTTTCAAGCAAGACTTGAAGAGTATGTGAAGCAGAGCGACAGAATTGATGGCTGGAAGGAAAACGTTCTGAGCTATTGCAAGAGCTGGTTCAACGACGGTTTGCAGGATCGTGCCTACACACGTGATCTTGATTGGGGCGTGCGTGTTCCCTTGCCGGGGTACGAACACAAAGTGATTTACGTCTGGTTTGACGCGGTGCTCGGCTACATTTCGGCGACGAAGGAATGGGCCCGGCGTATCGAGAAACCGGACGAATGGAAACGCTACTGGTTGGACGAAGGAACAAAATATGTTGCCTTCATCGGCAAGGATAACGTTGTTTTTCATTGTATTGTCTTTCCGGCCATGCTGATGGCATGGAACGACGCCCACACCCCCAAGTACATACTTCCGTTGAATGTCCCGGCAAACGAGTTCCTGAATTTCGAGGGGCAGAAATTCTCCAAAAGCCGGAACTGGGGAATTGATGTACAGGATATTCTGGCAAAATATCCGGCAGATGCTCTGCGGTATTATCTTGCATCAATTCTGCCGGAGTATCGTGACTCCGATTTCTTCTGGCGTGACTTTCAGGCAAAGAACAACAACGAGCTGGCGGATATTCTCGGTAACTTTGTGAATCGCACACTCACCTTTGCCGCCAGGACATTCGGTGGCGTTGTCCCCCCGCGTGGTGAATTGAACGACCTCGACAAAGGGATGATCGAAGTCATGCAGAAAACACCCACGGTTGCGGCGGATCATTTCGAACACTATCGTTTTCGGGATGGGTTGTTGGAGATTATGAACCTTGCCCGCGCTGCGAACAAGTATTTTAATGACGGGGAACCATGGAAGACCGCGAAGTCGGATATTCCGCGTTGCGGGACCACGATCAACTTGAGTCTGCAAGTTGTTCGCTCGCTCTCCATTCTGATGTCGCCGATTATTCCCGACGCGTCCGAAAGGATATGGAGGATGTTGAGATTGGATGGTGATGCCGCCCGACACTCATGGGATTTCTCCGCAGAGATGCTGTTACAGGATGGCCACCGTCTCGGTGAGCCTGGAATTCTCTTCACTAAAATCGAGGATGAAGTGATTGAAACGGAACTCAAGACTCTTGGTACACCGGCAACCGATGCTATTCCGGCAACACCCAAACCGACACCGGATGTCAAGCCCTCCATAACTATAGACGATTTCAAGAAGATTGACCTTAGGGTTGGGAAGGTCATCGAATGCGAAAAGGTCTCCAAATCGGAAAAGCTACTCAAGCTTCAGGTGGAAATTGGAAACGAAAAACGCCAGGTCCTTGCGGGCATTGCACAACACTATTCTCCCGATCAACTTATCGGCAAGAGTGTTGTCGTGGTGTTCAATCTTCAACCCGCAAAATTGATGGGACATGAATCACAAGGGATGCTGCTTGCTGCATCCGATACCAACGGCAAGCTCGTATTTGTCGCTCCATCGGGCGACATTGAAAGCGGCAGCACGGTAAAGTAACTTATGGGAATAAGATGATGAATCTGAAATGCATCGCCCGGCTCTTGCTGCCAACAGCATTGTTGTTCGTCAGTTGCAACGAGGGCCTCTCGCCATCCAGTACCACTCCTCCAACGCCAACCGGGAATGTTTCAGGAGTTGTGCGGTTCACCAATTGGGATTCTGCCGGAACGGTTGTCGATATACGCCTTGTCTTGTTCAGGAATTTCCCACCCAACGATATTGTGGGTGAAGTGATCGGTGGACAGGCGGTGGTGTATCCGGTCTTGGGTGCCGGCGCGTTGGTTCCTTTCGGTGCCGACTCGATTCAATACAATCTTGAACTCGCCGTGGGGACATATCAATATGTGGCGATTGCCCAGCAGTTCGGCCCCAATAATCTGGCCGACTGGCGTGCCGTCGGTCAGTACGATCTCGATACTAATCTCACCGTTCCCACTTCCATCGTGATTACAGTTGACGATACTACTTCCGGCATTGACGTCAACGTCGATTTTGACAACCTACCGCCTCCGCCATTCTGATGAAGCAGGTCTTTATCATTTTCCTTTTTCTCCCGTGCGTTGCCTTGAGTCAAATGGGTACGCTTGAAGGGAAAGTTGTCGGCTCTTCCGACCCTGTTCCACTTCCGGGAGTGAACGTTCTCTTGCGGGGAACTCAACGCGGAACGGTTACAGCAACTGATGGAACATTCCGGATCAAGGACGTGCCACCCGGTGTGTACACGATTTCATTCTCGCTGGTTGGCTATCAGCGGGAATCACAGTCGGGCATCGTGATCGCCTCCGGTGAAACGACACAGGTTGACCTAACACTTACCTCTCTTCCGATTCTCACAGAAGGAGTGGTGGTTACTGCCAGTAAACGGGAGCAATCACTGCAAGAGGTTCCGGTCAGCATCTCGGTGGCCGACGCTGCGAGTCTCTCATTCAGAAACACCATCACACTGGACGACGCGCTACGGTATGTGCCGGGCGTGAATTTGACGGAATACCAGGTGAACATCAGAGGCTCCAGCGGATACAGCAGGGGCGTTGGAAGTCGCGTGTTGATGCTTGTGGATGGCATTCCTTTTCTGACAGGCGATACAGGCGAATTGAACTTTGAATCTCTTCCCATCGGTCAGGTTGAACGCATCGAAGTGGTGAAGGGAGCCAGCTCCGCACTCTATGGATCGAGTGCCCTCGGCGGAGTTGTGAATGTTCTCACCAAATCCACTCCTGAACAATCGCAGACAAGAATACGAACGTTTGGCGGTTTCTACGGCGAGCCATCATTCCGCCAGTGGGACTGGAAGGGAGGAACGCGGTTTCTCGATGGCCAGTCATTGTCGCATTCGTTCACAAGCAGCGATGTTGGTGCTGTAGTGTACGGCTCACGCTTTGCGGATGACGGCTACCGGCAAAATGATTTTCGCCGTCGGTACAACGGCTACATGAAAGTACGTTATACCCCTTCGACATTTGAATCGGTGACTACGACGTTCAATATTCTCCATCAAAAGCGCGGAAGCTTTCTGTACTGGGATAGTCTGAAGACAGCGCTTGTACCGCCGATTGCGCAACAGGGAGATCAAGTTCAGGCGACACGGTTTTTCCTGAGCGGGCAATACAACCGGAGCATGTCGCAAGATTTCCTTCTCGCAGTAAAAGCGTTATGGTTCCGCAATAGGTGGGACGACACGATCGACACATTGACGAACAATTCCCGTTCAGATGTACTTCGTGGAGAAGTCCAGGGGACATGGTCACCCGTATCTTCTCACATCATGACGTTCGGAGTCGAAGGAAACACGGACAACGTGGAAGCCGACCTGTTCGGAAGCAGGTCGGGCGGAGGATTTGCAGCCTATGCCCAGGATGAGATTCAGTTGATTGATGAATTGAAAGCAACCATCGGTGGCCGGTTTGATTATCAGGATCTCGATTCGCTTGATGCGAGCAGTCAGTTCAACCCCAAGGCGGGACTTGTCTATTCACTGGTTGCAGGGACGACATTCCGTGCCTCATACGGTCGTGGGTTCCGTGCGCCCGCCGCGGCAGAGGCATTTGTGACAACAGAGGTCGCGGGGTTGGAAGTCATTCCGAACCCCGCACTTGACCCGGAGCGGAGTGTTTCGTATGAAATCGGGGTGAATCAACTTCTTGGTGAAACGGCGTTGCTTGATGTTGCACTCTTCCATAACGATTTCTATGATTTGATTGAACCACGGTTTGTTTCAGTTGCGGGAGAACTGAAGGCGCAGTTTCACAACGTCACGCGGGCGAGAGTTCAAGGGTTTGAATTCTCCACCAAGTTGGGGTTGTTTGAGAAGAGCGTCTTCTTCGATCTCGGATACACGTATGTTTATCCGCGTGATGTAGACCTTCGGGATATTCTTAAGTATCGACCGCGGCATGTGCTGCATCTGTCGGGCCTCGCGCATGCGGGGATGTTTATGTTTGGTGCGGATTTCCGTTATGTGAGTCGTGTGGAACGCATAGATGAGGAGTTCAATTTCTTTGTGGACAAAGCTGATCAGCGTGTGGCAATTTATCTCACAGATCTCCGGATCGGAGTTGATCTTATTAAGACTGGAATTCCTTTATCGGCGACAGTCAACGTGCATAACCTTTTTCAGTACAACTATGTTGAACTCGTCGGGAACCTGGCCCCTCCACGTCGTGTGATTCTCACGCTCGAAGCGAAACTTTGATCGTTACTCCAACGCAATCCTTCATCAATCCATCGTACTATGTTCATCGATTCCCACGCACACATCACGTCCGAGCAATTCAAGGAAGACCGGGATGCCGTTATTCAACGAGCGGTGGACGCGGGTGTGGACTACATTATCAACCCCGCTACGGATCTGGAGGACAGTCGGCGGGCGGTTGACTTGGCTGAGAAACATGCGAACATCTACGCCTGTGTCGGTTTTCATCCGCATGAAGCAAAGAAGGCTGACGATAAGGCGTTAGTGGAGATCGAAGAACTCAGTAAACACCCGAAGGTTGTTGCGATTGGAGAGATCGGGCTTGACTTCTATTATGATTTCTCGCCACGTGATGTCCAGGAACATGTGTTTAAGGATCAGATTGCAATAGCGGCCCGGCGGAATCTCCCCATCGTCATACACACAAGGGATTCGATTCAAGAAACCACGGCTGTCGTCGAGGAAGCAGTTGAGTATTTCCCTGCGTGGCGCAATCGCCAGGTAACGACACACAGTCGGTTCCCCGCACCCAGGGGAGTGTTCCATTGTTATTCCGGCGATGTGGCGACAGCATGGAGAGCAATCCATCTCGGTTTTTATATTTCGTTTCCGGGTGTCGTGACGTTCAAGAACGCAGGACTCGCTGCTGAAGTTGCCGCTCACATTCCGGTCGATCACTTTCTTCTTGAAACGGATAGTCCATATCTTGCGCCCGTTCCTCATCGTGGCAAACGGAACGAGCCAATGCACATTCCCCTGATTGCAGGCAAGATTGCCGCTCTGCAACATCTGGCTATCGAAGACATTGGGAAGGCTACCAACTACAATGTGTTCCGCTTGTTTGGTATTGGCGAGGCAGGACGTCCCGAGATTGTCTATCGCCTTAAGCACTCCCTCTACATCAATTTGACTAACAGGTGCAACGCTGATTGTGTGTTTTGCGATCGCAAGGGTGATGCAGTTATCAAAGGGCATAATCTCAGGTTGGAGAGCGAACCGACCGCAGGAGAAGTAATCTCGGCAATCGGTGATCCCACGAAGTTTGAAGAGATTGTCTTTTGCGGCTACGGAGAACCGACAATCCGGCTTGACGAACTGAAGCAGGTGGCGAAGTGGGTGAAAGCCCGCGGAGGAAGAACACGCCTCAACACGGATGGTCACGGCAACATCATCAACAAAAGGAATATTGTTCCTGAACTTGCCGGGTTGATCGATGCCGTTTCCATCAGTCTGAACTCAGCCGATCCGAAGCAGTACGGAGAATTGATGCAGATTGACGGCGATAAGTACTTCCCTGCGATGGTCGCATTTGCGAGAGATGCCGTGAAGGACATTCCACGCGTCACAATGACTGTTATTGATGTGGGTGAAGTGGATAAAGAGAAAGCACGTAATCTTGTTGAGGAGGAAATCGGGGCCATCTTTCAAACACGGCAGTTTTTCTGAGATTCTGCGATTCCCCTTTACTACTTGTTCGCAGATATTGCCTCTCCGACCCGCAAGCTGTATATTACGCCCGAGCAGAATCGTTGGGAACGCTTTCCCCGAATCAACCGCTACCCCCCATGACAACCAGGTTATTTTTTCCATCCTCTGTACGGAAGTCATTCTCCCGCCTGTTTGCTCTGCTCGTTACTTTTCCTGCATTGATTCTCGCGCAATCGACGTACTACGTTGCTGTAACTGGTGATGACTTGAATCCTGGAACCGAAGTCCAACCTTGGAAAACGATTCAGAAGGCGTGCAACACATTGACGCCCGGTAGTACTGCGTTCATCAAAGCAGGAACTTACAATGAGAAGGTCACCGTCAACGTGTCGGGACATGCCGGCGGATTCATTACGATCACGAACTATCCAGGCGATACGGTTATTGTAGATGGAACCGGTCGCCCGGGACAGAATATTATTTACATCGAAAACAAGAACTACCTGAAGATCTCCGGGCTGACGCTCCGCAATAATGTTGGCGTCACGGATGGATCGGGAATCCGGATCGAAGGCTACGCCGATCATATCGAACTTCGTGACAACACCATTCACGCGATGCGTGGCACCAACGCGATGGGAATTACGTGCTATGGCACAAGCGGTTCGGCATCCATCTCAAATATCATCATAGACGGGAATACCATCTTTGACTGCGATGCGTCACCGAGCGAAGCGCTCGTACTCAATGGCAATGTCGATGGTTTTGAGGTGACGAACAACCTTGTGTATGACATCAACAATATTGGAATTGATTTTATCGGCGGTGAGGGAACGTGTCCGGTAGGGAGTAAGGACCGTGCTCGGAACGGGGTGTGTCGACGCAACCGTGTGTACAATGCACGATCGAACTCCGGAGGCGGCTATGCTGCCGGCATCTATGTCGATGGAGGGAGAAAGATCGTTGTTGAGAACAACATTGTTTATGAGAATGATCTTGGCATCGAGATCGGTTGTGAGAATCATGGCGAGACGACAGATAGCGTTATCGTGCGCAATAATCTTGTGTATAACAATGACAAGCGGGGGATCTCGTTCGGTGGATATAACTACCCGAGTACAGGGCAGGTGCGGTACTGCTGGTTTCTCAACAACACACTTTTCAAGAATGATGTCCTCTCGACCGGCGATGGAGAATTCCTGATTGAGTATGCGAGGAATTGCGTCATCAAAAATAATATTGTGTATGGCACAGCGCAGAACATTCTTTTGTCCACCACCGTTGGCACAGTGAACCAGAACGTTCTCGACCACAACCTGTGGTTTGCAGATGCCGGAATTGATGCGGCAACATTTGTGTGGGACGGCGTGCCACTGACAGGATTCTCACAATACAGGTCAACAACAGGTCAGGATATGTACTCCATCTTCTCTAATCCTCTCTTTGTTGCTACGACCCTTCCACAACCGGATCTTCATGTAGCAGTCAGTTCCCCGGCAATTGAAATTGGCGATCCCGCATTTATTGCCGGTCTCAACGAGGAAGATGTGGATGGAGAACCCCGTCTGATAGGAGCTCGTGTTGACATTGGTGCGGACGAGGCGAGCATCGTTCCGGGAATTCCGTTGCTTGTTTCTCCTCCAGACGGTGAGGCTGATCAAGCCCAGTTCACCATGCTGGTGTGGGAGTCAACGGGTGGCACTTCATCGTATCATCTTCAGGTTGCTTTGGATTCATTGTTCAATATTCCCGCTGTTGACGATTCCATGGTCTACAACGATTCACAAATCGTTGGGCCCCTCCTGAGCGGCACGCAGTATTGGTGGCGGACGAGAGGGAGGAACATCATCGCCACCAGCGCGTGGTCTGAAGTCCGGCGCTTTACGACGGCTGCATTCGTCACAAACTCCTTTCTTGTTGACGCCGGTTGGAATATGGTATCACTTCCTCTTTCCGTATTCGATGGCCGGATCTCAAGAGTGTATCCTGCAGCAGTTTCCAATGCATACCGATTCGTCCCATTATTGGGCTACGTCGTTGAGGATACACTTCAACCCGGTAGCGGATACTGGGTGAAGTTCAGTGTACCGCAATCGGTGAGTGTTACGGGTGCGATTATTGATACCGACACTGTTGCGATTACCGCGGGATGGAATATGATCGGTTCGATCTCTCATGCTATTGATACCGGGAATGTCGTCCAGACACCTCCGGGAATTCTGCAATCGGCGTACTATGGATACGACGGCTCATATTTCGTTTCAGATTCACTTCATCCGGGGGAGTCGTACTGGGTAAAGGCTTTTGTTGAGGGCGTGTTGATTTTCCCGTCGCCCGTGAGCCGTTCATTTCACTCATCAAGAAAGTAGTAAAACAAATGGGCTTGAGTAAAACCTGCGTGATAATATTACTTGTTGCATGTGTATCCATAGCTTCAGCGCAGGCACAACCGAATTCCATACCGCAGGGATTGCTCAAAGCGCAGGACCTGCGCGATTCGAAAGCACTGTGGGAATTTCTTTGGAGTGACAGTCCGCTGGTGCGAGCCCGAGCGGCTCTGGCTGCCGGTTCGGTGCAGGATACGGCGCACATCCCGACGCTGATGGTCCATCTCGATGATGCGAGTCCGATTGTACGCAAGGCGGCTGCGTTCGCCTTGGGGCAGATGACGTATGTTGTGGATAGTGTTCAACGGCGTACTGTTTCAAATAAATTTCTTTTGAGAATGAAAATTGAGGATGACAATGATGTTGAATTACGGATCGCGGAGGCACTCGGTAAAGTGGGGGATGCCGCAGCTCTTCCCATGCTTGTCGCTGAACAGGGCGAACCCACGGGTTCATCATTGGATTGGGAAATTGCGCTGAGCGTTGGACGTTACGCGTACAGGGGAATGAAAGACAAAGCCGCTACAGCGTTTGTCATGCGACTTGTTGATGCTTTCAATGGACATCAACGGTGGAAGGGAGCGTATGCGCTCATGCGAATTGGCGATAGAGAGTTCCTTGGAGACCACACAAGCAGGATTGCAGCAGCTGCACAAGCCCAGGACCCGGATGTGCGCATGTATATTGCCACCGTACTTGGCAAACTTACCGATAAGAGAATCAGCGTCCTTGCATTGCTCAAGCTGGCTGCGGATGCCGATTGGCGTGTACGCGTGAATGCTCTTCGTGCTCTTGCGACGAGTGGCGATACGAGCAATTCCAGTGTTGGACTTACATTGATCCAGGCAATTGATGATGAAGACGAACATGTCTCTCTGACGGCGATTTCCTCACAGAGAAGTATGAATTTTGTCGCCACCCAACTCGCCGGTACGGCCCGTTCTGCGCTTGCGGCTATTGTGGAGAACAAGGGAAGCAAGTTCTCTCCTCGGCAGCAAAAAGAGGCCGCCGTGTCATTGGCAAAATTGTTTAGCGAAGAAGTGTATGAGATGCTCCGTGAGTGGCGTGACAAGGGAATGCTTGATGAGGAAGCCTACGCAGCGGCTCTTGAATTCATCCCCCTGGGTCAAGCACGGATTGAACTTGTGGAGTACGTTGGTGACGCGGATCCCCGATTTGTGAAGACCGCAATGGACGCGCTGATTGGATCATGCAAAGCCTCAGTTCCTCCGCCTGCCATGATCGAAGCAGCGCGAGAGGCGTTTGTCGGCGCGCTTGCGACAAACGATCTTGCAGTTGTTACGACTGCCTCGGAAGCTCTTGGCGATTCGATGTTTGCCCACGAGAGTTCCGTCCCTGACCTTCTCGAAGCGGTTCAGCGTCTCAAAACTCCTGACGATGCCGAAGCAATTGTCTCCATCATTTCCGCGTTAGGAAAACTTGGCGCGACCATGGCCCTGCCGACACTCTCCGCGCTGATCACCGATCCTGATCATACAGTGGGGCTGGAAGCTGCACGCGCTGTTGAGAAAATCACCGGCAAGCCTCATGTGCAACTTGTCCCTCCTGATGGCAAGGCGCTTCACACAAACTTTGACTGGGTCTTGCTGGACCGTATCCGGGACAATCCTGAAGTGCGGGTGGTGACCTCACGCGGGGAGTTTACGTTTACCCTGCTGCCAGACGATGCCCCCTTCACCTGTCTCAATTTTGCGTCATTGATCGACAAGAAGTTTTTTGACGGATTGTCCTTTCACAGGGTGGTGTCGAACTTTGTGGTGCAGGGTGGGGATCCACGTGGAGATGGGTGGGGTGGACCCGGATATGCAATCAGATCGGAGTTTGGGTATGAATCATATGGGCGGGGCTTCGTCGGCGTTGCGAGTTCAGGCAAGGATACCGAAGGCTGCCAGTTTTTCGTGACACACTCCCGGCAGCCACATCTTGATGGTCGCTATACCATTTTCGGGAAAATTACCGGAGGGCACGGGGTGATGGATCTTCTTCAGATCGGAGATCGGATTGAAACGATGTCCTTCGCCAACACGAGTCAACCGACAAGACGTGACTGATGCGTTATCTTTTTTTGTTGCGGTACTCTTCGTATGTCGCCTGATGAACCGGATCGATCTGCGAGAGTCTTGCATAAATCTCAGGATCTGGGAAAGTGGAAAAGACATCAGCGATCTCGAGATTCTTTGCTTCGAAGAAGGTCTTAACGAACAGATTGCGCGGGTCTATCTGTTTGCGTGCTCGTTCTATCATCGTAAGTGCGCGCAACACGTTGGCCTGACCACGCGCCGGTTGTATGGCCATCGAATCGAGTCCGGCGAAGTGATAGGTGTGCATGGCATTCCTGATGGGCGCAAGCTTTGGTCCAATAATCTCATTGATGAGTTGCAGACGGCTGAATGACGAGCTCTTTTGCTCCCAGCCCTTCGCACTGCTGGTCTGACCGAGATTGGCAATGTCCGCTGCCTTCTGGAAATACGGCGTGCCACCACGCGGTTCATATGTATCAAAATCATATCCGATGATCAAGAAGATGTAGAAGTCAAGAAAACTTGTCAGGTCATTGAAGGAATACTCGCTGTGGTTGATCGGGCGGCTCTTGAAATACATGAACTCCCACGACTCATCGAACAGTCGCACCACGGCGCTGTTTCTCTCGGTGCCGAAGATCGGGCGTTGACTTCCGATGAATACCTGCGCGGTGTACTTGTTTTCTGCGGGCGCATTCTGAATGAAAATACTGATCGTACATTTGATCTTCTCCCCGGGGTCGTTCGTACCCCACTCATAGTTATTGATGTAATTCCGAATATCATGTTCAAAATCAACAAGCAGGTCTTTGTGCGTCGTGGATACGGCTTCGTAGTTCACCTGAACCGTACAATCGACTCGTTGGGCGGTCACAGGAGGTGAAAGCATAAGGAGAAGGGAAACACTCAACAGGAAGAATCGCATTCAGGAATCCTTTGTGGAGTTGTAGATTACCTCGCCGTTCGGCGGGTATCGTGTTGCACAAGTCAATATAAAGCTTTTGTCTACAGCGGTCAAGGAAGGCGTTTTCGCTCGCTCTGTCTTTATCCGGTCTCTCACAACAAGAGTAGAGGAGGAGATATGAAGAACCTGGTGATTGCTTTATTGTTTACAGTCCACGTGTCATATGCCGCATTTGAACGGTGGAACAGTGGCGCTGATGTTCTTGCGATGGGTGGAGCATCCGTAGCGGTACCAGGCAGCGGTTGGGCAATGTTCTCCAATCCCGCACTCCTTCAACTGGCAGATTCCCGTTTACTCTCCCTCGCATACACCCCACAGCCTTTCGGGATGAAGGAATTGGCCCGCGGTTCGCTCGCATTTATCCAGCCAACGGAAATGGGAGCGTTCGGAGTTTCAGCTGTACGGTTCGGATTCGAACTCTACCGTGAGATCACGCTCTCCGCCTCGTATGCTCATACACTCGCGGATCGATTCCATCTGGGCGTCACCTTCAATTATCATACTCTGACGATTCAAAATTATGGCAGTGACGCTGCGTTCGCCTTCGACGTGGGATTTCTGACAGAAATTGTTGAGAATGTTCAATGGGGATTCAGCGCACTCAATGTCAATGCCGCCAGAATCAGCCAGGAAAAGGAGCGCCTCCCTCAACTGTATGCCACAGGCATAAGCTACCAGCCTGCGAGCGACATTACGCTCGCTGCAGACATTGTCAAAGACATCCGGTTTCCTGCCGAGCTTCGTATCGGCGTCGGATATCAATTGCACGAGTACGTCCAGCTTCGCGCAGGATCGGCAACTGAGCCTGCAACACTCAACGCCGGACTTGGCATTCGGTACAGTCTCTTGCAATTGGACTATGCCATCACAAATCACCACGACTTGGGCATGACCCACCAGTTTTCGCTTACCCTCAATCTGGGAGAGTGAGTTATGGAAACAATGCTTGCGATGATGATGACTCTTGCCGGTGTAGCAGGTGAAGATACGATCGACACATACGAGCGAGCGTCTTTGGATTCCACAGTTTCCATCGAATCAGAAATCGAGGGGCTGTCCGAACAGAACGAGAGCGAACGTGATCATCTTGAGGTCCTGGACAGACTCCAGTGGTTGCAAGAGAACACGATTGATCTCAATAGTGCAAAGGAGGATGATCTTCTCCTGATTCCCGGGATTACTCCCCATGAAGCGCAAGCGATTGTAAAACTTCGCGGTCGTGTCGGGAAATTCAGTTCTGTCGGGCAACTTGCCGTCGTCGACAATATCGGCCCGGAGGTCGTGAGCAAACTCCAACCATACGTGCATGTGAAATCCCAGACTGAGCAGAATTCCGTTCATGAATCTCCTGTTCTTCAGATCAGAACACGGGTGTTGCGCGACCTGCAGCCGCGAGCCGGTTTTACGGACGGCAGCTATTCCGGGTCGTCCATAAAATCGTACTCACGGGTTGCAATGAACATTCAGGAGAATGTCAGATCCGGTGTGTTGGTTTCGAAAGATGCCGGCGAACAATTTTCCACAGGTTTCCTTTCCGGGTTTGCGGAAGCGCGACTCGGGGAGTCTCGCGTTCTGGCAGGGGATTTCACCATGGAAGCCGGTCAGGGCTTGGTCTTCTGGAGCGGCGCAGCGTACGGGAAGGGAAGCGATGCGGTGAACGCGGTGCGAAAGTCGGGGGCGGGACTGAGACCGTATCGCTCGAGCAGTGAATTCGGTTTTTTTCGGGGTGTGTCAGCGACAACAGCGTTAGACATGTCAGATATGATTCTTCACCTGACGGCCCTCGTATCACGACGGAAACTGAGTGCGACGTTGAATGAGGACGGAACATTCTCGGCGTTTTACGACGCCGGACTCTACCGCACCGAAAGTGAAATCACAAAAAGAAATACAGTCCGCGAAACGATACTCGGTGGACGTGCTGAGGTTTCCGGGACGGGTTTGTGGAATGCGGGAATCAACTATTATCACTCAACGTTTGATCGCCCGCTGATTTCATCCTCACCATTTGCTTTTTCGGGGAGGATGAACGACGTTGCAGGGGCCGATGCGAGCATTCGTGTGGGACGGTTGGATGTATTCGGTGAAATTGCCCGGTCCGGAAGTGGAGGTAGGGCTGGAATTCTTGGTGGTATGGTCTCTGTCAGCAGGTCGACACGATTTGCGGTGATATATCGTGACTACGGTGCCTCGTTCGATCATGCTCACGCGGGTGCCTTTGGAGAACGGAGCAACACCAACAATGAAATCGGGCTCTACCTCGGTGTTCAATCGGTAATCTCACGATCAGTGAGGCTTTCGGGTTACGTCGACCATTTCAAATTCAGGGCGCCGAGTTCAACAGTACCACTTCCGGCAACAGGAAGCGACATGCTTATAGAGTCGGATGTGCAGGTGAGTTCTTCGCTTTCATTGATCGGACGCTATGCGCAGAAGGTTGTGCAGTCCAGCGAATCCTTCATCGACGAACAGGGGCGGGAAGCACGCGTCGTGGTGGATTGATCCCAACATCGTGCAAGACTGAGCGCAACGTATGCGGTCAGTCGGACTTTGCGTTTACGCGGTAGAGTGGAGGGAACCCATGTGCGATATTCATTACTTGATCGAAGTGAGAACGGGTATCTCCTCTTCCAGGAACTTCGTTACAGGACGAGTGAGAGCCTGACGCTTGAATTCCGTATGGTGTTTTTTGAAACCGATTCATATGATTCACGGCTCTATGAATTTGAAAATGATCTCCGGGGAGTATTCTCGAACCCTGCACTGTATGGGAGCGGTCGGCGCTGGTACGTTCTTGCACGATATAAGGTCAACCACGTTCTCGCTCTGTCCATGAAATACGCAGAGACCCAAAGGGATGGAGTAACAAGTATCAGTTCAGGCCCGTCAGAAATCGTGGGAGACATTGATAACAGACTCTCAATGCAATTGGACTGGCAATGGTAATGTTCCCAATTACGCGAACCCTTCACCATCACCCAATACTCATGGAGTTCAAAATGGAGAAACACATAAGCATCATCGGTATCCTGTACATTGTCTTTGGTGTTCTCGGACTTCTTGCAGGATTCATCGTCTTTGTTGCATTGGCAGGGAGTGGAGTATTATCGGGAGATGAGGAAGCGTTTGTCATCACTTCCGGGATAGGCGCGATAATCGGTGGCATCATCGTTGTGCTGTCAGTTCCCGCTATCGTTGGAAGGATATTCCTCCTCCAGAAAAAGGAATGGGCAAGGATTCTGATATTGATCCTGAGTTTCCTGAACCTGCTCAGTATTCCTTTTGGAACGGCTCTTGGTGGATATTCCATTTGGGCGTTGATGAATGATGAGACGATACGTCTTTTCCGAAATCCTGTCACAACACATCAGACAACGTAATCTTGATTTCACCCACATTCACTCAAACCATTGCCCGAGGTTTGAAACGAAAATGTCCGCGTTGTGGCGAAGGAGAGTTACACCGTACGTCGTTCAAGATGAATGAGGTATGCAGCTTGAAGTTTGTCAATTCTCCCGGTGACTGTGGGCGTTCTGGCTCATCGGGGATCGTATTTTTATCGGTTTCCTTTTCCTCGCACTGTTTGTGCTGGTGCGTCCATCAAGTTGGCAAACCGGAATACTATTATTGGCTGCGACCATGGGACCACTCGTTATCACCATCCCTTATAGAATGGACGTTGCCATCGGTTTGGATTACCTTGCCCGAACACATCTCGAATGATCAGGACAAATCGCCATGACAGAGAGCAGAATATGACAACAGAACTTCCGTCGTCAGGGCCGCAACGGATCGATTCGATTGATATCATGCGTGGCGCAGTTATGGTGATCATGGCGCTTGACCATGTGCGTGACATGTTCTCGATTACTCCATTCCCGCCCGAGGATGTCACTCAAACCACTATTGCGTTTTTCCTCACCCGCTGGATCACGCACTTTTGCGCACCGACGTTTGTTTTCCTTGCCGGAGTCGGTGTGTTCTTGTATCAGGCACGCGGCAGGACAAAGGGGGAGACGGCAAAATTTCTCCTGACCCGCGGACTATGGCTGATAATCCTGGAGATGATCTGGGTGAACCCGAGTTGGGGGCCGGTGTACTACCGGGGATTCATGTTTGTGCAGGTCATCTGGGCGATCGGGTGGTCGATGATTATTCTTGCCGGACTCATCTGGCTTCCGCGGATAGTCGTTGCTTCCATCGCGCTTGCAATGATCCTCGGTCATAATCTCCTGGATGGCGTCAGACCTGAAGAGTTCGGTAGTCTCGCGCCTCTCTGGGGTCTCTTGCATCAACAGTACTTCATCCCTATGAGTGAAACGTTCGGACTATTTGTGATCTACCCGCTGATACCATGGATTGGCGTGATGGCCGCAGGCTATGTGGTCGGGATGTATTTCAAGCAACCCGCAGAAGAAAGAAAACGGGCATTGATGACGCTTGGTGCAATCGCTGTATCGCTTTTTGTTTTACTCCGACTTACAAACTTCTACGGTGATCCGAACCCTTGGCTGCAACAGGAGCGTGGTGAGATATTCTCATTCTTCTCATTTCTGAATGCAAGCAAGTATCCGCCATCGCTGCTGTTTCTGTGCATGACAATCGGTCCGGTTCTTTTGTTTCTACCGGCACTGGAGCGGGGCAAGGGCAGACTTGCCAACTTCTTTGTCACGTTCGGTCGGGTCCCGTTCTTTTTCTACATGCTGCATGTGGGGATTATCCACCTTCTTGCAATTATCTGGTGGTATCCACGCTTCGGGTCCATCGGCTGGTGGTTTGGGAACCCGGAGAATTATCCGGCGGGCTACGAGCCAAACCTGTTCCTTGCCTACAGTGTTTGGGCAGTGGTAATCATGATTATGTACATCCTCTGTCGCTGGTTTGTCGGGGTGAAGAGACGGAGAAAAGAGTGGTGGTTGAGTTACTTGTGATTTGTTGTGGCATTGTTTCGCTTACGGGTTTTGCGTACCTTTTGCATACAGTTTCGAGTACATCGTTCTCCACCACATTACGGAGGATCACCATGAAAATACTTACGCTGTTCGCTCTTGGCGTGTGTGTGCTTCTCACCGTTATCGAACCAGTCATCGGCCAGATTGCCAACCCCGGATTTGAACAATGGACGGCCGGAGCCCCCAATGGATGGTCACCGAACAATATCACCGGATTTGCAGTCCCGATTACACAGTCTTCAACAAGTCACTCAGGATCGTTTTCCGCTCAAGGTGAGGTGGTCTCGTTTGCCGGGAACCCATATCCGCCTTTGTTGTCGTCACTATTTCCCGTTTCACAGCGTCATGCGACGTTAAATTTCTGGCTCCAGTTCCTGCCCATTGGTGGCGATGGCGCGGCGGTGTCGATTGTTATGTTCAAGGATCAGCAAATCATTGGCGCTGGCGGAGGGGAGACATACGAGGCTTCCGCTTGGGGGATGGTCAACATCGAGATCCTCTACATAGATGGTCAAGTTCCTGATTCATGCTACGTGTCCTTCGTGCTCACCGGGGATTCTCTTGGTAACCCCAACCATGTCGGATCACTGTGGCGTCTGGACGATCTTTCGTTCTCCGGAATATCCGCTATTGGAGAAGTGAGTGAATTGCCGACGGCCTACAGGCTGAACCAGAACTTCCCGAATCCGTTCAATCCTTCAACAACAATTACTTATGAATTGCCTGCGTCCGGGGATGTCGTGTTGAAGGTGTATAATCTTGTCGGACAGGAAGTATCCACACTTGTTGATGAGTTTCAGGTTGCCGGATCCAAGTCCGTCAGGTTTGATGCGGCTGGCCTCCCGAGCGGTGTGTACACGTACCGCTTGAACGTCAATGGCCGCAGCCAGGCGAAGCAAATGATGTTTCTAAAATAGAATATTGTGATGAAAGTGGAGAGATGTTGAGTAAGAATCAGCGTGTTGTTATTGCAATGTCGGGCGGTGTGGATTCCTCCGTGGCTGCAGGAATTCTTGCGCAGCAGGGGTACGACCTCATCGGTATTACGATTAAAACCTACAAGTACGAGGACGTTGGCGGGAATGTGGGTAGTGAGAGCAGTTGCTGCTCGCTCGACGGCATCAATGATGCGCGTGCAGTGGCGGCAAAGCTCGGGTTCCCGCACTATGTGCTCGACTTCAGCGAGCGGTTTGGCGTTGAGGTGATCGAGAACTTCGTCGATGAGTACCTGAGTGGTCACACTCCCAATCCATGTGTGATATGCAACCGGAAAATCAAGTGGGAGGAATTGATCCACAAGGCCGATGCGCTCGGAGCAGACTACATCGCCACCGGACATTATGCACACGTCAAGCAGGACGAGCATACGAACCGGTACTATATCACGCGCGGCAAGGATCAATCGAAGGACCAGTCGTACGCGCTTTGGGGATTGACGCAGGAGTCGTTGAGCAAGACGCTCTTCCCGCTTGCGGAATTGACGAAGCCCGATGCCCGGCTGCTTGGTGAACAATACGGACTCGATGTAGCGAAGAAGGGTGAGAGCTACGAGATTTGTTTTATTCCCGACAACAATTACGAGCGCTTCCTGAAAGAACAGCGGCCGGAGCTTGAGTCTGCTGTGAATGGCGGAGACATTGTTCTTGACGGGGAAGTCGTGGGAGAGCACCGGGGTTTTCCATTTTATACCATCGGACAGAGGCGCGGTGTGGGTGTTGCACGTCCGGAGCCGCTGTACGTTACAGGGATTGACCGGGAGTCCAACCGCATCAACCTCGGAACGGAAGAGAAGCTGTACAAATCCGGTTTGGTTGCCCGCAACGTGAATATGCAAAAGTATGCAGACTGCAAGAGCCCGCTCCGTGCAAATGTGCGTATTCGTTACAAGGACGCCGGTGGTATGGCAACGATTCAGGAGTTGGAGGATGGCCGTGTAAGTGTGGTGTTTGATGAGAAGCGGCGCGCAATTACACCGGGACAGTCGGCTGTATTTTATGATGGCGACGATGTGGTGGGTGGTGGTGTGATTGACGAGGTCATAGCGTAGCGAGTTGTTGTTGTCATGAGAAATCAGCCGTCAACAATGAACACAGAGAAAAGCGAAGTTGAGTTAAAGGAATTGCTCCGGAGGTGGGGACAGTTTCCGGCGGCGGATGAAGCCGATTTCAATTGCCTCGTTCGGGAAGTGATGGATGCCTTGAGCCATGATGTTGACGAGGCTGAATTGGTGCTGATCATCCACAATGAATTTTTCAGTCACTTCGGTAAACAGGGTCCGCACACTGAAGTGAAGGATGTCGCTGAAGATATTATGACGTGGTGGGGAGCAGATGCATCTTGAGAATCCCTGACCCTTCCCGGGCATGATTGCGATTCATTTCGCCGTTCTCTATATTGATCCATCACTAATTGTCGTCCCGTCTTGATCACCCGGAAAACCGTCAACATATATGGGATCGTCGGCCTCGTGCTGATGTCGGCATTGCTCTCCCTTGTGTGGTTGGAAGTGGTTCCCCGAACAATGTACCTTCCGTTGTTCCTGATGGCGGCGGCAATATTCATCGGCCGGGTGGTGTTGCGGATTGTTGTTGCGCGACATGAACAAAAAGATCCCCCGTCTCATTCCTCGCCGGTAGAGTAGTTCCTCGAATCGTTACAGAAAAATCCGGCAAACCGTATGATCCGTTTCGGTATTCTCAGTACTGCGCGCATTGCACGCGCGTTGTTCAGACATCCTCTCGATACTGTGCAGATCACCGCGGTCGCAAGTCGTGACAAGGCGAAGGCGGAGGCGTTTGCCAACGAGTTTGGCATTCCGAAGGCGATGGAAGGTTACGACCGGCTGCTCGCAGATCCGGACATTGATGCGGTGTATATCGCATTGCCGCAACACTTGCATGCAGAGTACGTGATAAAAGCTGCCAACGCCGGCAAGCATATCCTGCTTGAGAAGCCTGCCGCATTGAACAGCGCTGAACTCCGCAAGATGATCGCCACATGCAAGAAGCGCAATGTGCTCATGATGGAAGCGTTCATGTACCGCTTTCTTCGCGTACACAACAGGGCGAAAGAAATTGTGCAGGAAGGAACGATCGGTGAACTCCGTTACATTGATTTCAATCTCAGCTTCAACGCCTGGGCAAGAGGACTTGATGGATTCCGCCTGAACAAGGCAACCGGTGGCGGCGCGTTGTACGACCTTGGTATCTACGGTGCGGATTTTCTCCGCTTCATCCTTGGGAAAACGCCGAGACTCGTGAAGGCTCACATGCGAAAAGATAAAAAGACCGGCATCGATGTCTTCACGCATGCGATCTACGCAACAGGCCCAACGGTTGCCTCCATGACCATCGGCTTCAATACGGATGCAAATTCCTACCTGCTCTCCGGTGAACGCGGCTCCATTTACAACACGGTTGCTCTTTCCGGCAGACATGAACCGCAACTGCTTTCGATTCATCTTCATAAAGACAATAGCCGTACCGAAGAACATTTCCCTGCAGACACGCCTTACAAATGGGAAATCGAATATTTTGCCCGTTGCATAGAACGAAACGAGCAGCCATTCCTCTCTCCCGAAAACAGTCTTGAGGATATGAAGATGATCGACCAGCTATTCCAGAAATCAACTCTCTTCTAATTCATGCTTGAACGCAAACTGTATATTCCCATCGTCAACAACACTCATACATCTATTTTATTTTTGGAAGGATTGGTCATGACCTTTCGCGCCGGAGTTGTATGCTGTCTGCTTCTTTTGAGCAGTACTACCGTATGGGCCGAAGCACCCTACAAGGCAGGAGACTTGCTGATTCAGCTTGTCCGCGGGACGGAGATGGAATCCTTCAGTACCGAGTACTCGGCAATCGGGTTGACGCCGGTAAAACAGCTCAGCCGCCGAATGAATATCTGGCTGTTCACATACACACCGCAGACGATGAGAGCCGAGGGCGCACTTTCGCTTGTCAAACAATCTCCATTTGTATTGAATGCCCAGTTCAATCACTACGTGAGTGAGCGAAGCGTCATCCCCAACGATCCACAATTTGGCAGTCAGTGGGCGCTGAACAACACCGGCCAGACCGGCGGTGTGGTCGATGCGGATATTGATGCACCGGAAGCCTGGGAGATCGCCACGGGAGGATTGACCACACAGGGAGATACGATTGTCGTTGCCGTGATTGACGGTGGGGCTGACCTGAACCATCAGGACATCTCCTTCTTCAAGAACGCTGACGAAATTCCTAACAACGCCGTGGATGATGACGGCAACGGATATGTTGATGACTACGACGGATGGAATGCGTTCAACAGCAACGGTACGGTCCCGTCCAATTCACACGGCACGCACGTGTCCGGCATCGCTGCGGCGCGGGGCAACAACAGCATCGGTGTGAGCGGTGTAAACTGGAATGCAAAAGTGCTTCCCGTAGCAGGTTCATCCAGTACCGAATCGGTCGTGGTCGAAGCATACGGTTATGTGCTGGAGGTGCGTTCGAGATACAACGAGACCAACGGTGCTACCGGGGCATTTGTTGTCTCCACGAACTCATCGTTCGGAGTTGACTTCGGCGATCCGGCGGACTTCCCGTTGTGGAGCGCCATGTACGACTCCATGGGAGCTGCGGGCATCCTGAGTTGTGCTGCCACTGCCAATCTCAATATCGACGTGGATGTGCAAGGCGATGTGCCAACGGCTTGTCCGAGTGACTGGCTGGTATCGGTGACAAATACGACAAACGCAGATCTAAGAAACAGCGGCGCAGCGTTCGGTCTTACGACGATTGATCTCGGCGCGCCAGGAACAGCAGTCCTCTCCACGCTTCCCGGCAACACGTACGGCAATAACACCGGTACATCTATGGCAACGCCGCAGGTGGCCGGAGCAATTGCTTTGATGTATGCCTCTGCAAACTCCGCACTCATCCAGCAATACAAGAGCGATCCGGGCGGTGTGGCGTTGATGTTCAAAGAGTGGCTGTTACAAGGTACGGATTCGATTGCGGCTCTGACTGGAATTACCGTGACCGATGGGAGATTGAACGTCCACAAGGCCATTGAGCTTGTGATGGCGTTCGGCGACCCGCTCGATCCTTCCTCACCCAGTGGTGTGAAGGCATTCAGCGATTTCTCGACGCCGACATCCATATCGTTGAGTTGGACCAATCCGACAACACTCTTCAACGGTGATCCGATCACTCCCTTTGTTACTCAGATCATGAGGGAGACATTGCTTGTCGCGGAAGCGCCAATGACCGACTCAAGCTTCGTGGATACAGGACTGGTTGACGGTCAACTGCATTCATACACACTCCGGACGCGGTTGCTTGCGAATGATAGCCTGAGCAACGAACTTTACGCATCATGGATTGCTGGCGGCTCGCCGATTCCGAGAGCGCCGACAGGTCTCAGTGTTATTGGAAGCGCAGATTCCGGTTACACTGTGAGGTGGACAAACCCGTCGCGACAATTGGATGGAACCCGGTTGGACGATTTGGCGGGGATCAGGCTCTACCGAAACGATACATTGGTGACAACACTGATTCGCACATCGTTGGACACAGCGCGAGTTGACAGCGTTCTTGATATTGCTCCAGCAGGAACTCAGCGCTACCACGTCACGGCAACCGACAACGAACTTCCTATAAACGAAAGCGCCAAGAGCAATGTCGAGTATGGGCCACTCGCGGTTCCGTTCACAGACCAGTTCCTGACATCAGGTATTCCCAATGTCGGTATCTGGACGGTGACGAACGTGACTGTTGATGATCGCGGTCTCAACGAGCCAAGCGCTCCATATTCAATGAACCTGAATGGCAATCCATCGGCCAACGGCGATAATGCACAGTCGTTACCACTCGATCTCTCCGGTAAGCAGTCTGCCGGACTGATTCTCGCATATTATTATCAACCGCGTGGTAACGGCGACAACCCCGAAGCGGCCGACAGCCTGATTGTGGAATTGAGAAACGATCTCGGCGAATGGCGGCTCGCAAAACGTTATCCCGGACTTGCCGTCGCCACACCAACACCCGCGTTTGCGCTTGAGTCCGTTGCACTTGATGTCGCAGATCCCGGGAGCGGGACATTCTTCTACAACGGGTTCCGGTTCCGCTTCCGCAGCAAGAGCACAGCAGGGGCGTTCGATGATTGGTTTGTAGATGATGTCTTCTTTGGCATTCCCGTCGGTCTGCCACAGATGTCCGTCACCGGACCGCAGATGCGCGACACAGTTCTGGTCGGGACGGTGGATACAACTTCGTATTCGTTTACTGTCAGAAATTTGAATGCATTTGGAACACCGCTGAACTTCACCGTCACAGAGAATCCGGCGGCCTCGTGGATCAATGCAACGCCCGCAGGCGGATCGGTTCCCGGTGGGGCACAGCAGGCTGTGCGTGCTCACATCAATTTTACAGGATCACTTCCGGGAACGTACACAACACAACTCGTGGTCTCCGGAAACGATTCTTCCAACCCCTCGGATACGGTGAACGTCACGTTTGTGGTTGAACCCGCGGCAGCAATTGCAACTTCACCGAATGCATTGGTTGCGAATTTGCCTGTTGGCTCCAACACGTTCGTTGATACGCTCTTCATTCATAATAACGGTGCCGGCTCATTAATATGGTCACTCAGCGAAACCTCGGGCGCTCCGCCTGACATCAATGAAGCGACGTTGGTGTATCACCAGCCGGGGCCACAGTTGCCCAAGGGTGTGGACGATAGTAAATCCACTCCGCCTGCAACAGAAGGTCAGGGCGGGCCAGACGCTTTCGGTTATCGCTGGATTGACAGCGACGAATCGGGAGGACCGGCATTCAATTGGATTGATATCTCATCGACCGGCACGATGCTCGATGAAAACAGCCCGTGGGTTGCGACAGGTACTTTTGCCGGGAATGATGAGGGATATTACCCCGTCGTGCTGCCGTTCGCCTTTTCGTATTACGGCTCAGCTTATGACACGATTTTCATCGGGACCAACGGCACCGTTATGTTCCAAATGCCGACGGGAAACATGTACACAAATAGCCCGTTCCCGACGGCGGGGGGTACATCTGACAATTGCCTCGGCGGTTTCTGGGAGGACATGGAGGTTGCTGGAACAGCCCGGGTGTACTATGGCTCGAACGCCGGACGGTTCGTTGTACAGTTCCAGGATATGCCGCTGTATAACGGCACGGTACCGAACTACACCTTCCAGCTTATTCTCAGTCCGGCCGGAGAGTGGACGTACCAGTATCTCACCATGAGTGCCAACGGCGGTACGCTCGTTTCCTCAACGGTGGGAATGGAGAACGCAACAGGTACCATCGGGCTGACTGTGATACACAACGCGGCCTACATGCACAATAACCTTGCGATCAAGTTTTCGCGTGGTATGTCATGGCTGGAGCAGTCGCCCACGTCCGGTACACTTGGACCCAATGGGACCCAGAATGTTCTCGTAACATTCAATAGTGCTGGCTTGCCGATTGGTGTCTATGAAGGAACATTGAATGTGGAGAGCAACGATCCGATAAACCCGGTGGTAGCTATCCCCGTCGTCTTCAATGTCGGTGCGACGGATGTTGCCGAGGCGGCGGGTGTGCCGGCGGTGTTTGAGCTTTCACAGAATTATCCCAACCCGTTCAACCCGACGACGCGCATTGAGTTTGCGCTGCCTGAAGAAAGCAACGTGCGTATCACCGTGTATAACACGCTCGGACAAGCAATTGTCACGTTGCTGAACGAGCAGCGGCCTGCGGGATACTTTGCCTCCGAGTGGGATGGGACGAACGCTCTCGGCAAGAAGGTGAGCAGCGGCGTGTATTTCTATAAGATGGAAGCGAAGTCTGTCAATGGTTCGGGCAATTACACCAGCCTCAAGAAAATGCTGATGCTGAAGTAAGAGACATCACGCAAAGGCGCCAAGAACGCAAAAGGGAAGTGGGAAGATCATGTTCAATCTTTGCGGCCTTCGCGTCTTGGCGTGAGATGTATTGACGGAGCGTGAATCAATCACCAGCTGATCAAACAAAAAAGCCTCCAACCGGAGGCTTTCTATTTTGAACTATTATCACTCGTGTTACGTGCGTGTTCGTTTATTGGCGATGAAATAAAATGCCACGAGACCGAGTCCGCCGAGGAGTGAGATGAGCGCCGGATAGATGCCATCATCCACGTAGTAGTTCTGGCGGAAGAACATGCCGAGCAATACAGCGAGTCCGATGGCGACGAACACCATGCCCCACTTCAATGAACTCAGTGGACTAATGCGGATTGTGCCACGCTCATACATCGCTTTTATATCCTCTGATTTCAATCCCTTCTCGATCATGGTCATGCGTTCCTTGTGCCGTGTCAGCGCAAGCAGGCCCCAGATTCCTCCGATCGTCAGGAAGAACGTTATCGGGATGAACACTTCACTTACACCCATTTGTAGCCTCCTTTGATTATCTTGATAGCGTTGTGTGTCGTTCTGGAATCTTAGACAGCAGGCCAAGGGGAAATGTTTCAGCCAGTGCGATAAATCCCACCCTTCATAAGGGAGGCCTGCCCGCCTCTTGGAACGCATTGAGGCAGGCGGGGACACAGGGAGGGTCGAATAGGCTCTTCCCTGAAACCCAATCCCCATATCTGTCGTCTAAGCTTTCAACAACCAGGGTCCCATAACTTAACGTGGACAACGAACAAGCCATCCTCAGAGACGTACTGGCGGGTAACTCCCGTCGCTACGGTGCGTTGATTGATCTCCATAAAGATCGGGCGATGACGCTTGCCGTACGGCTTGTGGGCGACAGGGGAGAGGCAGAGGAATTGGTACAGGACGCTTTCTTGCGTGCGTACCGGAACCTTGATACATTTCGGGGCGACGCGAAGTTCGGCACATGGTTCTATCGCATCCTCTACAACTTGTGCATGACAAAGGTGACACGACGGAAACCCAAACCGGAGTCCATTGACGACAAGGAAGATGGATTCATGAATGCAATGATTGTGGACCGGGAGGATGTAAACGCCCTGGAGCAAATGGAAGGCGATGAATTACAGAGCATCATCGGAGAAGAGATCAGAAATCTGCCGGAGAAATATCGCACAGCGGTGACATTGTTTTATATCCAGGAAATGAATTACGAAGAAATCTGTGCAACGCTTGATATGCCGGTAGGTACGGTCAAAACCTATCTGTTCCGCGGAAGGAATATTTTGCGGGATCGGGTGCTGCAACGAACGAGAGACGAGGTGAAAGTCGCATGACACAGAATCATCCACCCAACGACACATTGCAGTTGTATGTGGACGGAGAGCTTGATGCGGTGGGCATCGCCGAGGTCCGCCAGCATCTCAATGAATGTCCACGCTGCGAGTCGGAAGTGCGCTCACTTGTGCTCATGAGCGCATCGCTGAAGACAATGCCGTTGGAGAAAACGAGTGCCGGGTTTACCCGTAATGTGCTTGGTGCGTTGCAGCTCGCGCCAAAGTCACCGCTGATGTTCCGGCTCCTTGAGAAGGCCGGATATTTTATGGGATTAGTGATGGTGCTTGGCCTGATGCTCGGCGCCTTTACAATGACAGGCGTAATTCAACTCGAGCAGGTGCAGCAAGGCGTTGGTTACGCGGGAAGAGTATTCACAGAAGTTGATGGGACAGTTTCAGGGTTTACTTCCGGCCTGACAGCCTTCCTCACGAAGTACATGCCGTTTGCATTCGGGAAGGGAAGTGTGGGCATCGTGACGTTCTCGCTGGTGTTTCTAGCGTTGCTGGCAGTTGCGGATAAGTTGTTCGGCGGGAAGGTTCAGCATCGCTTGCGGTGAAGAAGATACACCGCAAAGGACGAAAATGGAATCACGAGGGTGTCAGTTGGTTTGCAGCAATACAAATGAAAAGTCCCTCCCTTCCTAAGGGAGGGATTTAGGGAGAGTTCTCTTTTTCTAATTCCTCTTCTCACTCATGGCCGGTTTCCCGTGCATACTTGGCGCGGCAAGACACTCCTTGTAGTAATTCTCATACTGGTTGACGATCTTGTGAACATCGAACTCTTCTGCCCGCCGTCTTGCCGCCTTGCGGAAAAGTTCAAGTCGTGATTCGTTCGTCAACAGCTCAACTGCATATTTTGCCATTCTCTCCACATCACCGATCTCGGCAATGTATCCCGTTTCGCCATGTACCTGAAGTTCCGGTAATCCACCGACGCTGGATGAAATCACAGGAACTTCGCATGCCATCGCTTCGAGTGCAGAGAGTCCGAAACTCTCCGACTGGCTTGGCATCAGGAACAAATCGGAAGCCGATAGGATAGGGACCAACTCCTGTTGCTTGCCGAGGAACTTCACGTGCTCTTGAATTCCCAGCTCACGAACGAGCAACTCACATGCGGAACGTTCGGGTCCATCTCCAACGAGAATCAGTTTTGAGGGGACTTTCTTTCTCACGAGGTCATAGATCTTGATAACATCCGGTACACGCTTGACGAGCCGGAAATTCGAGACGTGAATAAGGATCTTTTCGCCCTTCGGTGCGAACCGCCCGCAGATATCTTCGCAATCCATACGTTTGTATTTGTCGATGTCCACAAAGTTGGGAATGACGCGGATGTCCTTTTCGATGCCGTAGTTCGTCATTGTCTTCTCACGGAGGAAACGTGACACGGCGGTAACGCCATCGCTTCGTTCAATACTGAATTTCATTACAGGCAGAAAACTCGGTTCAAGTCCGACAAGCGTGATATCCGTGCCGTGGAGTGTCGTCACGATTTTCAATCCATTATTCACAATCTCCCGTGCGAGGAATGCACTGGTCGCGTGCGGAATTGCATAGTGCGCGTGGATAACGTCCAACTTCTCGAACCTGCACACTTCCACCATCTTGCTCGCAAGGGCCGGAGTGTAGAGCGGGAATTCAAACAGTGGATAACTCGCCATCTCCACTTCATGGTAGAACACGTTGCCGAGGTAGCCGTTGAGTCGCATGGGCATCGCGTAACTGATGAAGTGAATCTGGTGTCCCTTGTCGGCAAGCGCCTTGCCAAGCTCTGTGGCAACCACGCCGCTTCCGCCGTACGTAGGGTAACACACCATTCCGATCTTCATATTGAGTCCTTTTGCAAGTGTCGGACCCCTCCCTGACCCTCCCCTTAGCCAGGGGAGGGTTGGGTGGGGTCCGTAGAGATTGTCACAAGAGAAAAAAGGTTATGTTCCACATGGAGTATATAGTGTCCGACGAATTCAAAACGATATTGGGGGAATCAAAGGCCGAGACGCGTGTTCAGGCTTCGCGTTTTATTGCAACTGCCTCGCCCATCCTAACAAAAGAGGAGGCTGAAGCGTTCATCGGGCACATCAGAAAATCACTTCGCGATGCCACACATCATTGTTACGCCTACCGGCTTGGTACGGATGAACGTCAGTTTAGGTTCAATGATGACGGCGAACCCAACGGAAGCGCCGGCAAGCCGATCCTTGCTGCAATTGATAAATTCAATCTCACGGACACACTTGTTGTCGTTACTCGTTATTTTGGCGGTACCAAACTCGGCGTCGGCGGACTCGTCCGGGCATACGGCGAATCTTCCGAGGCGGTTCTTTCGACTGCCCGCGTCGTAACGAAATACCGGACGGGGATTGTGCGCGCTTCGTTTCCTCATTCCCGCATCAGCAACGTCATGCATGTAATTGCGAAACTTGATGCCCGCATCGTTGACACATTGTACGATGAGGAAGTCCACCTCGACATTGAAATCCGGAACTCCCGTAGCGATGAACTCAAGTCCGCACTTGTCGAGCAAACGAGTGGCAACGTGAGACTGAAGACAAAAGAGAATGACACCTAGTTCGCTGGCACCGACTTATTCCTGCCGTCAACAATCATCTTTGTATCCATGGCAATCACCAACTCTTCATTTGTCGGGATGACGAATACTGATATTCCGGAATCTGTTGTCGTAATCCGTTTCTCTTTCTCTAAAGAAGAATTGGCGGCGTCATCGAAACTAATGCCGAGGAATTCCAGCCCGGAGAAACATGCCTTTCGTACATCAGCGCTATTTTCTCCAATGCCACCGGTAAACACCACCGCATCAACTCCGCCCATTGCGGCAGCGTATGCGCCGATGTACTTTTTGACACGATAACAAAAAACGTCGAATGCGTATGTTGCCTTCTTGTCGCCGTTCTTCATCTCAGCGATAATCTCCCTCATGTCGCTGCTGATGCCGGAGATACCCTGCAAGCCACTATGCTTGTTGAGCAGTGTATTTGCATCCGAAAGCGATATGCCTTCTTTTCCCATGATGTAAAGAATGACGGAAGGATCGATGTCACCGGAACGCGTTCCCATCAACAGTCCTTCAAGCGGGGTGAAGCCCATGGTGGTATCCACGGAGACTCCGTTGTGTACCGCAGCCATGCTGCAACCGTTGCCGAGATGACAGGTGATGATACGAAGCTGCGTGATCTCTTTATCCAGCAATTCTGCCACACGTGCGGAAACAAACCGATGAGACATTCCGTGGAATCCGTATCGCCTGATCTTATATTGGGAATAGAGTGAATAGGGGATCCCGTACAGAAATGCTTTCTTCGGCATTTGTTGATGGAAGGCCGTATCGAACACTGCAACCTGGGGCGTTCCCGGCAGGTTCACCTGACACGCATTGATGCCCCGTAAGTTGTGCGGGTTGTGCAAGGGTGCAATCTCAAAGTTATCCCGGATGCCTTTGATAACCTCATTCGTGATGAGGACCGAGCCAATGAATGTCTCGCCACCGTGAACAACGCGGTGTCCAATAGCGTGAATATCAGATTTGTCATTGATGACGCCGTGGTTCTTGCTGAGCAACACGGCAAGGATGTATTCAATGGCAATAGTATGGTCAACAATCTCGCCAACGATCTTGATTTCGTCGCCGTCGTGCCGGAGGTTTGTGAGGGTTGCACCGCTCATTCCGATACGCTCCACACCGCCTCGTGCAAGCGTCTTCTTCTCTGCGACTTCAATAAGCTGATACTTGACTGATGAGCTGCCGCAATTCAGGACGAGGACGTTCATGGGTGGTTGAGTATGGGATTCAAGATTGTGGATTATGGACGCAAAAGAAGTGTTGGTGTGCGTTTTCCGTCAGCATCATACTCAAAGAACCCCTGTCCAACCTTCTTGCCTAATTTTCTCTCGCGTACCATCCTCCGCAACAGGGGACATGGCCTGTAACGGGGTTCTCCGAGTTCATGGAACAATGTTTCCATCCACATCAATACCTCGTCCAACCCCATGGAGTCCGCCATCTCCAGCGGACCAACCGGCATGCTGTAGCCAAGTCTCATTGCAGTATCAATGTCTTCCGCTTTTGCAATTCCCTCCATCAGCACATGCATTGCTTCGTTCAACATCGGCAGGATGACACGCGTTGTGATGAACCCCGGATACTCGAACACCTCTACCGGCGTTTTCCCGATGCGTTCGGCGAACGCCTTGGTGACTGCGAACGTCTCATCGGATGTGAGCATGCCGCGGACAATCTCGACGAGCGGCACTTTGGGTACAGGACTCAGGAAGTGCATTCCAATAATTCTATCCGGTCGTTTGCTGGATTGTGCAAGCTTGGTCAGACTGAGCGTGGCGGTATTGGAGATAAATATAGCCTCTTCTTTTCCGATTGAATAAAATGCTTCGATCAATTGACGCTTCAACTCAAATTTTTCATCCACGGCTTCAATGATGATGTCGCATTCCTGAAGGTCGGCGATATTGATGGACGTGGTGATCCGGGAGAGCACGGCTTTTTTCTCTGATTCCGTTTTGCTCCACCGTTTAATTTCATTCTCCATCGTGTGGGTGAGGCTTTCAATTCCGGTCTTGAGCGCTGTTTCGTTCTTCTCCACCCCAATCACACGAATGCCGGCACCAGCAACTGTCTCGGCAATCCCTTGTCCCATAACGCCAAGGCCAATCACTCCAACGATATTAAAACGCCCGTCCGGCATTTGCGCCCGAACGGATGTTTGCAGGTCTTCTATTTTCAGGTTCTCAGCCATTGCTACGGTCTGATGATGATGAAGGTCGGGCAGGATTTGTCAACAAAGTAGTTATGTTTGGAGAATTTAGCAAAGAGTGTGTGCTCAGTAGTGCTCATGGCGTGATTGCATATTCCGCGTTCTCTTCATATATTGAATACAATCTTGACACAATCGGAACCTTGTCGCACGGATTGGTTGTTGAGATGAGTGAATGCGCAAAGCGCATGTTTTTTTGGGGCTAAATAAGACCGTTCCGGTCGGGTATACGTATGGTGCGATTATCGAAAAGAGTTGAATACGGGCTGATTGCGATTAGGCACATTGCCGCCACGTCCCATGGACCGATTGTGACCGCACGAGAAATTGCAGACATCTATAGCATCCCTTACGAGTTGCTGGCCAAGGTTCTCCAGAGAATGGCAAAGGCGGGCTTAGTGCAGTCTCATCAGGGAGTGCGAGGTGGTTATACTCTTGCCGTTACTCCGAGTCAGATTCAGGTGTCACGCATAATCATGGCCATTGAGGGTGTCAACCCGACAATTGCACAGTGCATGTCGGAAGGCCCCGATAGTTGCGGCGTGTTTCAGGTGTGTACGATCAAATCTCCACTGCAGAAAGTTCAGGCGAGTATTGAACGGGCATTTGAGTCCATGACGTTGGCAGAGATTGTCTGATGAATGTGAAACTTCCCATATATCTTGATAATCATTCAACCACGAGAGTTGATCCCCGTGTCGTCGAAGCGATGCTTCCATACTTCACGGAGGATTATGGCAATGCCGCAAGCAAACAACATTCATTTGGGTGGAAGGCAAAAGCCGCAGTTGACAATGCACGGAAACAGATTGCTGCTCTTGTCAACGGCCAGCCCGAAGAAGTCATTTTCACCAGTGGTGCAACGGAATCCATCAACCTTGCCATAAAAGGAATTGCGGAGGCGTATGCGTCAAAGGGACGGCATGTCATCACCGCAGCAACGGAACACAAGGCTGTTCTTGATGTCTGCGCAACGCTTGAGCGACACGGCTTCACCGTCACCCGTTTGCCGGTTGACAAATCCGGCCTGATTGAACTTGATGACTTGCGAAGAAGTTTTACCGCGGATACCGTCCTCGTTAGCATCATGATGGCGAACAATGAAATTGGAACAATAGCAGACGTGGAGCGGATTGGTGCTCTCTGTCGCGAGCATGGTGTTCTGTTCCACACCGATGCAACTCAGGCTGTCGGCAGAATTCCCGTGGATGTCAGGAAAATGAGTATCGATCTGATGTCATTCAGCGCGCATAAAATGTACGGTCCGAAGGGGGTTGGGGCACTGTTTATTAGAAACTCCAGCCCACGCCTCAAGCTTATCCAGCAAATCGACGGCGGTGGTCATGAACACGGGCTTCGATCCGGAACACTGAACGTGCCGGGCATCGTTGGTTTCGGGTTTGCCGCAGAGTTGACGAAGAAGGAAATGGCAATTGAGTCATTACGTATGTTTGAACTCCGCAACAAACTTGTTGATGGGCTGTTGAGCGAACTGGATGATGTCCAGATGAATGGTCATCCGACGCAACGACTTCCGCATAACGCGAATATCACCTTTGCAGGCGTTGAGGCCGATCGATTGATGATGGAGATGAAAGATATTGCTGTTTCGTCCGGGTCAGCGTGCAGTTCTGCGTCGCCGGAGCCATCGCATGTGCTCAGTGCTATCGGTCTGAAGAGAGAAGACATCCTTTCCTCGATCCGTTTTGGACTTGGAAGGTTTACCACAATTGAAGAAATTGAATATACCATCGGTCGGGTAGTGGAGACGGTCAGGGCGGCGAAGGAAAAACTCGGTCGCCTTCAACCAGCATAATCCATAACACGGAAGATTAACACCCATGAAGCAATTGGAATATGTTCTGAATAACGAATCGGAAGTGCTGAAGTTTCTCAAAGATCACTATCCGATGTATCATCTCTCGAATGTTTTTTTTAGAGACATACAGTATGGTGTTCAGACGATGCTGGAGAGGAGGGACATGAAGGTGAGTTACACTGATGCAGAGACGATCGCCCGCGCCTTTGTACAACAACTTGAGAAAAAGAAAACCCTCAGCCCGATTGACCGGCAAAGTTGGCTGTTGCACTATGAGGAATTCCGGAAACCGGCGGCGAAGCCCGTAGCGCCCGCAAAGCCCGCCGCTGCTGCGAAACCAGTTCCCGGTGCCGCTGCACCCCGTCCAGCAGGTGGACTTCCACCGCTCAAGAGTGCGGCCCCTGTAGGAGTTGCGGAGTCCGCACCAGCACCTGTTGCGGTATTGGAAGCAGTTGCCGCGCCACCCGCTGTTGCGCCAGTGGCTGCTCCTCCACAACCGAAACCGGCTGCACCGGTATCAACAGGTGGAACAATTCCACCGCTTGGTAAGCGACCACTTCCTCCAATCAAAAGTTCAAAGCCCGTAGGTGGATAGACAATATCTCGGGCACGAAAAAAATAACAGAATGAAACGAGACACATGAGCACTGAAACCAACGCAATAGAAAACCTCGCCAATCGTGAATATCAATATGGCTTCGTTACTGATATCGAATCTGATGTCGCGCCGAAGGGATTGAACGAGGATATTATCCGTCTGATCTCCACCAAGAAAAACGAGCCGGAGTTCATGCTGGAGTGGCGATTGAAAGCGTACCGGCATTGGCTGACGATGGAAGAACCGAAATGGCCGAATGTTCACTATCCGCCTATTGACTATCAGGATAGCCGGTATTACTCCGCGCCGAAGAAAAAGAACCAGTTGAAAAGTCTTGACGAGGTCGATCCCGAGTTACTGAAGATGTATGAAAAGCTCGGCATTCCACTCTCTGAACAGAAGGCACTTGCCGGTGTTGCCGTGGACGCCGTGTTCGACAGCGTTTCCGTTGCAACAACATTCAAAGAAGCTCTTGCCGAACTGGGTATTATCTTTGGCTCATTCTCTGAAGCTGTGCAGCATCATCCCGATCTCATAAAGAAATATCTCGGGTCGGTGGTACCTCACACGGACAACTATTATGCAGCGTTGAACTCTGCCGTGTTCACCGACGGCTCGTTCTGCTATATTCCCAAAGGTGTCCGTTGTCCGATGGAGCTTTCAACATATTTCCGCATCAACGCGGCAGACACAGGACAGTTTGAGCGTACCTTGATTATTGCAGAAGAGGGGGCGTACGTTAGCTACCTCGAAGGATGTACCGCACCGATTCGTGATACAAATCAGTTGCACGCTGCTGTTGTTGAGCTTGTTGCACTGGACAATGCGCAGATCAAGTATTCCACTGTGCAGAACTGGTATCCGGGCGACAAGGATGGCAAGGGCGGCATCTACAACTTTGTCACCAAGCGTGGCAAATGCGCGGGTGTGAATTCCAAAATCTCCTGGACGCAGGTCGAAACCGGTTCTGCAATCACCTGGAAGTACCCGAGTTGCATACTTCAGGGTGATAACTCGGTGGGCGAGTTCTATTCCGTGGCCGTCACCAACAACCGTCAGCAGGCGGATACCGGCACCAAAATGATTCACATCGGGAAGAACACCAAGAGCACGATCGTTTCCAAAGGCATCTCAGCCGGATTCGGACAGAATTCATACCGCGGCCAGGTGAAGATCACAAAGAGCGCTTCCAACGCGCGTAACTTCTCGCAATGCGATTCACTGTTGCTCGGCGATAAATGTGGAGCGCACACTTTCCCGTACATAGAAGTGAAAAATACGACGTCGAAGGTTGAACACGAGGCGTCCACATCGAAAATTGGTGAGGATCAGATATTCTATTGCAAGCAGCGCGGTCTCTCCACGGAAGACGCTGTGAACATGATTGTGAATGGCTTCTGCAAGGAAGTCTTCCGGGAGCTTCCCATGGAATTTGCCGTCGAAGCCCAAAAGTTGCTTGGCATCAGTCTCGAAGGCAGCGTGGGGTAGAATAAAGGAAAAGGCAAGGGACAAAGAGCAAAAATTCACAAATAAGAAACACAATCAACAATGCAACTGCTCAGAGGATACACATGCTTGAAATAAAAAATCTGCACGCATCAGTCAACGGTAATGAAATTCTCAACGGTATCAATCTCACGGTGAAGCCGGGGGAAGTCCACGCGATCATGGGACCCAATGGTTCCGGCAAAAGCACGCTTGCACAGGTGTTGGCCGGACGCGAGGCATATGAGGTCACCGAAGGCCAGGCAACTTATGTGGGGAAAGACTTGCTTGAGATGGATCCGGAAGAACGTGCACGCGAAGGGGTGTTTCTTGCGTTCCAATATCCTGTGGAAATTCCCGGCGTCTCGAATACGTATTTCCTGAAAGCTGCCATCAATGCCATCCGCAAGCATCGCGGACTTGAAGTGTTGGATGCCGTTGAGTTTCTGGCACTCGTCAAGGAGAAAATGAAAATTCTGGAAATGGATCAGAGTCTGTTGAACCGTCCTGTGAACGAAGGATTTTCCGGCGGCGAGAAAAAGCGCAATGAGATATTCCAGATGGCAGTGCTTGATCCGAAACTGGCGATCCTCGACGAGACGGACTCCGGTCTTGATATTGATGCGTTGCGGCTCGTGGCAGATGGGGTAAACAAGCTTCGCCGCAAAGACAACGCTGTGATCGTCGTGACCCACTACCAGCGTCTGCTGAATTACATCGTCCCCGATTTTGTGCATGTGCTCGTGGATGGAAGGATTGTAAAATCCGGTGGCAAGGATCTTGCCCTGGTGTTGGAAGAAAAAGGGTATGATTGGTTGAAGGACGAAGCAGGAGTGTCGGTAAACGCATGAAGACTCAGGAAATGACACACGCAATTGAACGGGATCAGGACTGGTACCGAACGCATTTTGATGTTCTGGAGAAGGGACTGAACGGCGAAGCAACCACTGAGTTGCATACGATACGCAGGGCGGCGTTTGCGCATTTTCTCGCAACAGGGTTTCCGACAACGCGTGACGAAGAGTGGCGGTTCACGAATGTGTTGCCGATAGCAAAATCACGATTCAATCGTGCGACAGCGCAATCAATCCCATCACTTAACAATAATGATGTGGAACGGTTCACACCTGTTGGACTGAATGCCCATCGGCTTGTCTTTGTTAATGGCGTGTACGCGGCGACGCTCTCTGACCTGGCTGCTATTCCTGTCGGAGCAACCGTCAGCAATCTTGCAGAGGCAATCAGTGCAAACCCGGAAATCGTTGGCAAGCCCCTGACGCGGTACGCCCGATTTGATGAGAGTGCATTCACGGCATTGAACACGGCGTTCCTGCACGATGGTGCATTCGTACATATTCCCGATGGAATGATTCTGGAAAAGCCGATACACATCATTTTTGTTTCCACCGGTGATCCGGACGGGTTTACAGCACACCCGCGAAATCTCATCGTTGTCGGCAACAATAGTCAGGTCTCGCTGCTCGAGAGTTATGTGAGTTTGGCGAAGACGCCATATTTCATGAATGCCGTAAGCGAGATTGTACTTGGAGAAAATGCGGTTGTTGAGCATGATAAACTGCAAGATGAATCGGAAGCAGCGTTCCATGTGGGCACAATTCACGTACATCAGCACCGGCGCAGCAATTTTACCTCAAACTCGATTGCGTTAGGCGGCGCTCTTGTCAGGAATAATGTGACCGTGGTGTTGGACGATGAAGGATGCGAATCAACGTTGAATGGACTCTCCCTTGCGATGCATCAGCAACTGGTGGACAACCACACGACCATCGACCATGCAAAACCTCATTGCAACAGTCATGAATTGTACAAATCAATTCTCGACGGCAAATCACGCGGGGTTTTTAATGGAAAAATATTTGTCCGCAAGGACGCACAGAAAACCGACGCCAAACAAACGAACAAGACGTTGTTACTCTCGGACGATGCTACAATTGACACAAAGCCGCAACTTGAGATCTTCGCGGACGATGTGAAATGTACCCATGGTGCAACCGTCGGCCAGTTGGATGAAGAGCAGGTGTTCTATCTGCGGTCACGCGGACTCAGCAACAGCGAGGCGAGGGATATTCTCACGTTTGCGTTTGCGAGCGACGTGGTACACAGGGTTCACATTGAACCTCTGCGTGAGCAACTTGACGCGATGATTCAATCCCGGTTACGCAAAGGACGTGAAAACGGTGCATACTAAGGAAGCCACATTGATGGCGGAGTTTAACGAACGTTTGCATGCCATCGCAGGATGCCGGCATCACTTTCCGTTGCTGAAGCAACGTGTGAATGGGAAAGCTCTGGTGTACTTTGACAATGCTGCAACGAGCCAGAAACCGCAGATCGTCATCGATGCCATCATGAAATACTATGAGGAAGAGAATTCCAATATCCACCGCGGGGTACACTATCTGAGCGAGCGTGCAACCCGGGCATACGAAGCGGCGAGGGAAAATGTCCGCCGGTTCCTGAATGCCGCCGCGTACCAGGAGATCATTTTCGTTCGCGGGACCACCGAGGCAATCAATCTGGTTGCCTTCAGCTACGGACGGAAGCACGTCAACGCCGGCGATGAGGTGTTGATCTCCGCGATGGAACATCATTCCAATATCGTTCCGTGGCAGATGTTGTGTGAAGAAAGGCAGGCGAAGCTCCGCGTCGTTCCGATGAACGATCAGGGCGAATTGCTCCTTGATGAATACGAGAAACTACTGACGACCAAGACGAAGCTCGTTGCCCTGACTCATATCTCGAATGCGCTTGGCACAATCAATCCGATCAAGAACATGATTGTACAGGCTCATGCCAGGGGAATTCCCGTTCTCGTGGATGGAGCACAAGCGGTCCCGCACATGAAAGTCGATGTTCGTGATCTTGACTGCGACTTTTATGTGTTCTCATCGCATAAGATGTTTGGCCCGACAGGTGTTGGCGTCCTGTATGGAAAACAAAAGCTGCTCGACGCGATGCCTCCATATCAAGGCGGCGGTGATATGATCAAGTCGGTGACATTTGAGAAGACCATCTTCAATGATCTTCCGTACAAGTTCGAAGCAGGCACGCCAAATATTGCCGGAGGTATCGGGCTCGGCACAGCGATTGATTACATGTTCCAACTCGACATGAATGCTGTGGCGGCCTACGAACACGATCTGCTCGTCTATGGCACCGAAAAGCTTCAGGCGATTCCCGGTGTGCAGATCATTGGTACAGCACGTGAGAAAGCAAGCGTGCTCTCGTTCGTCATGGAAGGAATCCACCCGCACGATATTGGAACAATCCTGGACGATGAAGGTATTGCCATCAGGACGGGACATCATTGTGCGCAGCCCGTGATGCTGAGATTTGGTGTTCCGGCAACTGCGCGGGCGTCGTTTGCGTTCTACAATACAAAGGATGAGATCGATGTATTCGTGAACGCACTCCACAAGGTGAAAGAGGTGCTCGGATAATGTCGGCGCTCAGAGAATTATATCAAGAAGTCATTCTCGATCATAATAAAAGTCCGCGCAACTTCCGCAAGATGGAAGGTACATATCGCATGGTCGATGGGTATAACCCGCTGTGCGGCGATCACTACAGCGTGTATGTACGAGTTGACGGCGATCGTATCGGCGACGTGAGTTTTCAGGGTTCAGGATGTGCCATCTCAAAAGCCTCGGCTTCCATGATGAGTACCATGCTGAAGGGAAAAACCAAGGCAGAAGCCGAAGTGTTGGTGGACCTGTTTAACAAGGTTGTGCGAGGCGAGATTGACGCCGAAAAGCACCAGGAGGAGTTGGGCAAGTTGGTCGCTTTTGCCGGCGTGTCTGAGTTTCCTGCACGCGTAAAATGTGCGAGCCTGCCGTGGCAAACAGCGAAGGCGGCGATGGAAGAAAAAAACGAAACGGTATCGACGGAGTAACGATGGAAGAAAAGAAAGAAGGGCTCGAACCCCGACAGATCAGTTCGATTGAAAAAAGCATCATCGAAGCTCAGGCTGTCGAAGCGATCCGCACCTGCTATGATCCTGAAATTCCTGTGAATATTTATGAACTCGGCCTCATCTATGAAGTGAAAGCGGACGATGTTGCTCAGGTAGCGGTGAAGATGACTCTCACATCGCCCCACTGTCCGGCAGCTCAATCGCTTCCGCGTGAAGTTGAGAACAAGATAAAGGCAATTCCGGGCGTGACCGGTGTGAAAGTTGAAATTGTCTGGACACCGCCGTGGAATCAGAGTTTGATGTCGGAAGCCGCACGACTTGAACTGGGAATAATGTAAAACGTAAGGAGCAATACCATGATCGAAGCAACAATGAACAAGCCTGAATTGAGCGAGGAGATTTCAATAACACCAAAGGCAGCCGAGCAGGTGCGGAAGCTGAGGAACGACAACAGTATCCCCGAAGGACACGGGCTCAGGCTCGGCGTCAAGGGTGGCGGCTGTTCCGGACTCAGCTATGTGCTGGCGTTTGATGAGAAACCCAAAGAAACCGACAAGGTGATCGACATTCATGGCGTCACGGTTTTTATCGATCCCAAGAGTTTGTTCTATCTTTCAGGGACGGTACTGGATTTCAGCGATGGCTTGAACGGCAAGGGCTTCGTCTTCAACAATCCGCAGGCCTCGAAGACCTGTGGCTGCGGACAATCGTTCGGAATGTAAGTGAGTGTTCGAGCGTCATTGCGATAGTCTGTTGAAAGTGGTATTCTGCTGCACAACATCGTACACGTACATCAAAAAAATAATCGTATTCTTGTGGAGGTTTCGTTGAAGCGACGGAAATTTCTCAAACAGGCAGGGGCAGCAGGTGCATTGGCTGTCCTCCCTCCCTTGAATACAGCCGATGCATTATTTCATCCCACTACAACTCAAAAGGAGAAGAGCACCATGGCATACGAATGGAAATTCAACCCGCGTCCATATTCAGATGATGAGGCAAAGAAGGTTCTCGGTTCTGTTGTTGATGCGGAGACTACTGACTGGCACTACAATACCCACCACAAGGGTTACGTGACGGCGCTAAACAACATTGAGAAGGCGTTGGAGACCGCAGACCGCGGCGGCGCAAACGGCAATTACAGCATGATCGGAGAACTGAAAAGGCGAACCACATGGAACCACGCCGGCACTGTTCTGCATGACGTGTATTGGGAAGTGATGGGCGGAGATGGGGATGTCTCCAAAGGACCCGAGATCAAGGCCGCAATCGAGAAGGAATTTGGTTCGGTGGATATGTGGAAAGCAGACTTCAAGGCTGCCGCCATCTCGGCGAAGTTGAGCGGCTGGGGCGTGCTTGTGTTCGATATGCTTTATTCGAAACGACTGCTGAATGTTCTGGTGGATGAGCATCACTATGGCGCCATCTGGGGCGGCATCCCACTGATCCCGGTGGATGTGTTTGAACACGCATATTATCATAAAGACGGACCGAAGCGCGCAGCGTACATCGACAATTTTATCGGCAACCTTCATTGGGGCCGAATTAACGACCGGTACAAGAAGTACGCAAAGTAATCCCATCACATCGGAGTCCGTCTCATGGCGGACTCCATTTTTTTTGGAGTTGCAATGAAATGGACATGGCGGGATGTCGACGAAATCGCTCTTGATCTCTACGACAAATTTCCAAATGTTGATCCGTTGACCGTAAAATTTCCCGAACTCAAGAACATGGTGCTGGAACTGCCGACATTCTCGGATGATCCTGGTGCCGTTACTGATCGGGTACTGGAATCAATACAGATGGCATGGTACGATGAGTTTGAAGATTGATGATGCTTGTCTTTTGTGCATCAAAACAGTATTTTGTAATTTAGTATCGTTGAACGGAAAATAAACCGAATGCATATTCTCTAATCACGTCGTGTCTCTGGAGGACGAATGAACAAGAAAACGCGGAAGGCAAGCAAGAAGCACAAGAAAGCGGTCGAACGGACCAAGGCAAAACGCAGGGCACAATTGGTACACAAGAAATCGTAGCCCGAAGACACAAAGGTGATCACAACAGGTCACCTTTTTGCTTTGTGGGAACCAGACATGATCTCGAGATCCGCAATACATAGCAACAGTCCTGTAGTGTTCCAGTTCAAGAGCGTGAAGTACGATTTCTCTGCCCGAACGCATATCGTTGGTATTCTCAACGTCACACCTGATTCATTTTCGGATGGAGGGATGTACCTCGATCCGGAGATTGCGGTGAGGCATGCCTTGGAAATGATCGATGAAGGTGCAGACATCATTGATATCGGGGGAGAGTCGACACGCCCGAAGAGCCGGGCATATGGTGACGGAGCGGTGACGGTGACAGTTGACGAAGAGTTACGCCGCGTGATTCCCATTATTGAAAAGCTTGCCCGCAATACCGGTGTTCCGATATCCATTGACACGTATAAATCCGAGGTAGCCGCGCAAGCGTTGGCTGCGGGAGCGTGTATAGTGAACGACATCAGTGGATTCAAGTTTGACGGACGAATGCCGGAGGTGATTGCGGCCGCGGGTGCATCTGCCATCGTCATGCACATCAAAGGGACTCCGGGAACCATGCAATTGAATCCGGAATATGACGATCTTTTCGCGGAAGTGTTGGAGTATTTATCCGACTCAGTGGAACAGGGACGCCGGGCGGGAATCGGTCAGATAATTATTGATCCGGGAATCGGATTTGGCAAACGCCAGGAACACAACCTGCAATTGCTCGCAGGGGTTTCGCGCTTTGAGTGTCTCGGTTGTCCGATCCTCGTCGGGCCATCGCGCAAGACCTTCATCGGGAATATCCTGGGTACGACCATTGAAGACCGCCTCGAAGGAACCCTGGCCGCCGTAGTTGGTAGTGTGCTGTGCGGTGCTCACCTCGTCCGTGTTCACGACGTGAAAGCGACAAAACGTGCAGTCATGGTTGCCGACGCAATGAAATCCGAACTCATCCATCTACAGGATTCGGAATAGGATATGGAACTCTTCAAGATTGGATTTCTCTCCGTCGGGATTGCGGACATCCTGGACGTCATTCTCGTCTCGTTTATCTTCTATCGTCTGTATATGATCATGCGCGGCACCATTGCGGCGCAGATTTTCCTCGGCCTCGTCCTGATCGTTGCGTTTTCATTTTTTGCCCAAGCAGCCAACCTGAAGGCCATGAGCTGGATACTGCAAACGCTGAAGGATATTTGGGTGATTGCCTTCATTGTCCTGTTTCAGCCTGAACTGCGCAGGTTGCTTGTGCTCGTTGGCCGCAATCCGGTGGTGCGCCTCTTTCTGAAAATAAACACGGACGACTCCATCGATGATGTGGTGGGGGCGGTGACCGAGCTGTCGAGAAAAAAACATGGAGCCTTGATTATTTTTGTCAGAACGACCGGCATCCGCACTCATGCTGAAACCGGAACACGGATGGAAGCGCTGGTCTCCCGTTCGCTCCTGCTCTCCATCTTCAATCCAAAATCACCTCTCCATGATGGGGCAGTCGTTATCAAAGACCGTTTGATTGAAGCAGCCCGTTGCACTCTGCCTCTTTCCAACCTGACAGCGTGGGAAGGCGTGCTTCTCGGAACCCGCCATCGCGCCGCTCTCGGCATCTCTGAAATTGCGGATGTGGTTGTTGTTATCGTCTCCGAGGAGTCGGGCACCGTTTCGATTGCGGAGGATGGCACGCTCAGACGTGGCCTGACCCCGGCTGTGCTGCGAAAGGAATTGAAGGAACGCCTCGTCATAGACACGGAGAGAACATTGGGCTCTGTATGGAAAGTCATCAAGAATAATACGTAGGGTAGTTGTGGGGAGATTTGATTCCGACCGTCAAGAAATGATCTCGCTGATCAAGGATCGTGGTATTACGGACGAGCGGCTTCTCCGTGCGCTTGCCACAATCGATCGCCATTCATTTGTCCCTGAGCCATTCACCAACCGTTCGTATGAGGATTCGGCGCTCCCGATTGGGAAGGGTCAGACGATTTCGCAACCGTATACCGTTGCTTTCATGACGCAGGCGCTTGGCGTGAGAGGAGAGGACAGGATTCTGGAAATTGGAACAGGCTCAGGATATCAATCCGCCGTCCTTGCAGAAATGGGAGCAAGGGTTTTTACCATTGAACGTCACCTCGAATTGCTCTCGACGGCGAGGAAGATTCTGGATCGATTGGGATATCGTGTGGCCTCCAAAGGTGGTGATGGTACGGTAGGGTGGAACGAATTTTCTCCATTCAATGGCATCATAGTAACCGCCGGTGCCCCGGAAGTGCCGCAACCAC
>JBJXHC010000056.1:0-63910 GCA_046160825.1 Bacteroidota bacterium
GTCTTGATCTTCCTGCAAACGAGAGATACGGGGGAGAACTGATTGCCGCGAGTCAGTGATTCGGTGTTTGGGGAGGAGCCGTTTGCGTACAGAGCCAGCCACACCGGGTAGTTTTGTTGTGGGGTTCTCGAGAGGTGGTTCTTGTGTGCAATAAGCACATCTCCATCACTCGATTTGATTGTATAATCATCGGCCGTTCTTCCGTCCGTAAAAACAGGACGCACCTGAAGCGCAATCGGTTTGGTTGATGTGACGATTATTCCGAAAGCCGCGAGACTGTCAACCGGGCGCACTTGCTCAGTGATGCCGGCGGGATATTCACGGACAAGATAATCCGGATAGACGGTTGTCTTCGCAAGAGTTCTGTCTAACGGAACGCCATCGACCACAAGGAGATAGTCGTCGAGGAACTCGTGCCCGAATACATTGAACCCCTGCCAACTTGTGCGGTTCTCGCTGTTCGTTTCGCCGTAGAGGAACGCAGATTCTTTGTTGGTAAAGCTGAACTCACGCGACGGCATCGTGACTTCAATAGCGAGAGGATCAACAAGAGACTGGGAGGCCGCCGCATGCAGTGAAACAAGAATCAGTAATGCCACGACCTTCATCGTTTCAATCCCCAAAAATATTCGAGGATAGCGTCAATTCGTGCCCGCCAGTTCACCCAGTTGTGGCCTTCGGGGTATTCAGCGTAAGAGAATTCATAGCCTCTTTCTCTGAGGACGTCGCGCATTTTACGTACGCCTTCCTGCGCGTCAAATATCGTTCCCGTGTCGATATAGAAACGCACGTGCTTCTTTGGACCTTCGCGCATCAGCGCGACGATCGAATCCTTGTTCCACCAATACGATGAACTCTGCGCGGCACAGAGTCCGAAGACATCCGGGTGTTTGTACGATGCGTACGTTGCGATGAGTCCGCCAAGCGACGCCCCCATGATTGCGGTGTTGGCGGGATCGTCGGTGACCCGGTAGTTTTTCCGAATCCGTGGCACCAATTCGGTGACAAGAAAATTGACGAACGTATCGCTCATCGTGTAATCGTGCATGCGCATACTCGTGGCGGCATCCCGAATGTCGGTGCGGGGGTCGATGAATACTCCAATCACCGGTTGGATGCGCTTCGCGGCAATGAGATTGTCGAGCACGTTGTTCATCAGTCCGAGTGAAAGGTATTCGCCGCCATCCGTAACGTAGATGACCGGGTAACGAGCGCTCTGTTTTTTATAGTTGGGAGGAAGATAGACAAACACCGGATGCGTGCGACCGAGAAGCGTGCTTTCAACGGCAAATGTGTCAATGCGTCCATGCGGGATGTCCGGATTCGGAAGAATCTCTGTCGGTGGAACGTAGCGCGGCATCCAGATTTCGGAGTTGGCCCCGTACCCGCCAATTGCCTGCTGCTGATTAAATGGATCGAGAATCCATGTGGAATCCACCGCAAACTTGTACTCGAACCGTGCCGCCATATCAATCGTCTTGGGAAGATAAAAAAGATCGGTTCCCTCTACAGCCGTCATGGTGTCTGATGCGGGATGCCATCCATTCAGATCCCCCGGCACGGCGACTCTGGTTGCTTCTCCTTGATAGACGAAATACACGACAGAGTCTTCCACGATAGCGCGGCCATAGGCCTTCAGCTTTGTTGCGAACTCGTCCACAATTTGTTGGCGTGCTGTACCTGGACTTGAGCGCACCCGATCGAGGAATCCGGTAAAATGCTCGCCGAGCGCTCCGACGGAGTTACGGTGATCGAGAGCCAGCGACTTCTGGGCCGCTGCTGTGGTAATAAGCGACGCAACACTCAGGTATTTGAATGTTGCAGCAATGGAGAGGCGCTTTGGGGTCTTACGGGATTTCATGTATTGAATTGCCGTACGAGATGGACAGATGCAAGCATTTGGACGACGGGAATATACAAACAGACTCCAGCGATTGCAATCTCCGTTCGTTGATTTTGGGAGCCTGACCTGTTATCTTGTGGCGGGATAGTGATATGTTAAGCGGCCAACTCAAAAACCCAGAATGAACATGGAGAAGTGGTACATAGCAGTCTTGGTCATTCGATCCACCATCAAAGGACACGAGAATGACGTGCCGATGACGGAGTTGCAGTACCGTCTAATTACGGCGAAGACCGACGAAGATGCATATCACAGGGCCATCGAGTTGGGCACAACCGAAAATCACTCTTAATTCTAACTCTTCCGATGAATTAGTCGAATGGGAATTCGAAGGACTACACGACCTACGGGCAGTTGATGTCAAGGAAATTACGAGTGGGACAGAGGTGTACAGTCATATGCAACGAGCATTATCCTCCAAGTACGTCGTGTCCAAGAACGAGTTGACGGTTTTCTGGGAAGAGACCAATGGACACAAAACAGCCGATCATATACTCAACAAACGCTGAGTGGCTGCCCGACCTAGTGGGCGAGATTTCGGCTACGTGTGGAAGAACAAGATAGGGAGGAGAATGTACGCAGCACTCATTCCCGCAATGACCAGGCCCAGGAGCGCAATTGCTGCCCACACGAACATTTTGAGGTCACCATCCTTTTGTCCCGAGACTTTCATGGCCTTTCGGAAGCAGAGAATTGCAACCGCAAGTCCGCCGAGTGCGAGTGTGCTGAACACAATGGTGAGTATGATATCGAGTCGTGCCATGATAAATCTATGTACGTAATCATAGAAGATAAGGTTCCTTGAATCAAAAGAATAGTTGCACGAAGCGCGGGATAATGCTAAAGTTTGAACCATTCGGTCAAGCGGGGACGCTTGACCTACTTCTCAGATCAATAGGTAGTTGGACAAACGTCCCCGTTTGTCCGCCGCGCGTAATCTCAAGAAAGGAACACCAAATGTTGAACCGCTTTTTGTTGTCCATTGGAGCCATTCTCATGACGCTGTTTGTCCTTACCGGGTGTGCGAAGAAAGAGCCGGATCCCCGGTTGGCAGACCTTGACACACGTCTTTCACGTCTCGTGCAAGTACCAATGCACTTCGACGCAAGCTCATTGCCGTCGCAGGAAAAAGAACTGTTGAAAACGCTGGTCGAGGCCTCGAAGCTTCTCCATGAGGCGTACTTGCAACAAGTCTATCCTGCCGGAGCGGCGTTGCGCGATAGTCTGGCGAAACTGGATGACGAGGTGAATAAGAAACTGCACCGACTTGTTGTCCGCAACGGTGGACCGTTCGACAAGATGGATCACTTCAAGAATTTCTATGGCAGCTTCGAGAAAGCTCCCGGCGCTGCGTTTTATCCCGCAGATCTCACCAAGGAAGAATTTGAAGCCTACGTTACCGCGCATCCTGAGCAGGCGGATGCACTGATGAGTCCGTGCACGGTGGTCAAACGCGAGAACGGTGCACTGAAGGCCGTCCCGTATCACGAGGAATATGCGGCATGGGTTCGCCCCGCATCCGAGTTATTGAAGAAGGCGAGTACACTCACCGACAATCCTTCCCTCAAGAAATATCTCACCACCAGAGCCGAAGCGCTTCTCACGGATGACTATTATCAAAGCGATCTTGATTGGATTGACTTGACGGGGAATGATGTTGATGTGGTGATTGCACCGTACGAAGTCTACGAAGATGCACTCATGGCAATCAAGGCATCATACGAAGCGACTGTGGGAGTGAAGGATAAAGAGGAGAGCGCAAAGCTCGAAATCTATACGCAGCACCTTGAGGCACTTGAGCAGAATCTTCCGCACGATGCAAAGTTCAAGAAGTCCACCAAGGGCCTCGTTTCACCGATGGTGATTGTCACCGATATCATCCGAGGTGGCGATATTGCAACCGGGTATCAGCCCGTTGCCGCCAACCTGCCGAACGATCCACGCGTTCACGCAAACAAAGGGACGAAGAAGACCTTCTGGATGAACATGATGAAGGCACGCGTCAATGAGATTATCCTTCCTGTCGGCCGTGAGTTGATTGCGTCCGATCAGATCGAGTTCATTACTCCTCAGGGCGTGTTTAATTTTGTGCTGATGCACGAGCTGTGTCATGCGCTCGGCCCTCGTTACGTACACGGATCGAACGACAAGGTTTCTGTCAACCAGGGATTAAAAGACCTGTATCCTGGCCTTGAGGAAGGGAAGGCCGACGTCGCGGGACTCCATTCCATAAAATATTTTATCGACAAAGGAATTATCCCGAAAGAGATGGAGAAACAACACTATGTTTCTTATCTCGCCTCATGCTTCAGGACGATCCGTTTTGGAACGACCGAGGCTCACGGCAAAGCTGCCATTTGTGAACTCAACTATATCCGGGACAAAGGTGGCATCCGTCTCGATTCTGCGACGAAGAAATGGTCTGTGGATTTCGACAAGATCGGGCCGGCCATCTCTGATCTTGCAAAGGTCTGGCTGGAATTTGAAGCAACCGGTGACTATGCGGGCACGGAGGAGTTCTTCCGCAAGTGGTCTCTCACGCCCCCCGAAATTGCCGATGCGCTGAAGGGGTTGGAGCATCTTCCTGTGGATGTGGAGCCGGTGTATTCGATCAAGTGGGAGTAATATTGTGGCAAAGAGACACGCAAGTCTTGTTCCGCTGTCGCACGACCATCATCATGGCTTGGCGCTTGCGTTGCGACTGCGGCAAGGTACCAATGCACTGCTGAACGATGGCTGGACACACGACCGACGGGAACAGGCCAAGCGGGTTCTGGATTTCTATCACACTGAACTGAGACCGCACTTCGCAGCCGAGGAGGAAGTGGTATTTCCGATGATGAAGGAACACATGCCCGGTTCACAAGGTAAGATTGAAACACTCGTAGATCAGCATCGGCAAATTGAGGACATCATCGCTCGGATTCGTATTGCACAGGATGACGCTCTGAACGAGACACTTGTCTCGCTTGGTGTATTGCTTGAACAACACATCCGGATCGAAGAACGGGAATTGTTTCCTCTCTATGAGTCCGGCATTTCTGAAGAACTTGCAGACGAAACCGGTCAACGCGTATCATTGGTGCTCGACCGATACCGGTTAACGGACATTCAACACAAAGGGCAATCCCTTCCATGAGCAGTCTCGGTGGTGTGCTGATAGCGGAAGATGAGGAGGAAATCCGGGAACTGCTCGCGATGATCTTCGAGATGGAGCAGTTCACCGTCTTCAGGGCAGTCGATGGCCAGCATGCGCTTGAAATTTTCTCCGAACATTTGGATGAAATCGCATTGCTCATCACGGACCTCGGGTTGCCGAGACTGGGCGGCGTCGATCTTATTGAAAAAGTGCGCGCACTCAAACCCACGGTGAGGATTATCGGATCCAGCGGCTACGGTCGTGCAAATGTGCGTAAGGAAGTCCTGGCGGCGGGAGCGGATGACTTCATGCCAAAGCCGTTTGTCGCTGCCGAGTTGGTTCTGAAGGCAAAAAAAATGCTCGGCATTGACGTGGAGTGACGGGAATCGAATGAAGACGACAACAGAATACCTCTGGTTCACAACCAAAACTCGCCGCGAGTACATCAACATCACAGAGCAGGTCAATGATGTCGTAACAAAGAGCGGTGTGAAGGAAGGGATGGTGCTCGTTTCCGCGATGCATATTACAGCATCGGTTTATGTGAACGATGCGGAAGACGGTCTTATCCAGGATATTGATGAATGGCTGGAACGGCTTGCGCCATTCAACGCGAACTACCGTCACCATCGTACCGGCGAAACGAACGGTGATGCGCACCTCAAGAGTCTGCTTATGCACCACGAAGTGATCGTCCCTGTTACCAAAGGCGTACTTGACCTTGGCCCGTGGCAACAGGTCTACTATGCCGAGTTTGACGGGCAACGGCGCAAGCGCGTTGTTATTAAAGTGATGGGAGAATAACGCAACCGATGCGTTGGGGGGACGTACCAACCGTGGGGAATTGTCATCTAAAGGAAGCAACATCATGAAGAAGATATTATTGGGAACGATGGCGTTGGTTACGCTCCTCTCCTCCACTGCATGGAACCAAAACACACCCGAGTCGATGAATATCTCTGCCGACTACGCGCGGTTCCGCGGAAATGCTGATTCAGCGTATGTGGAAATCTATTATTCCATACCGCAACGTTCGCTGACGTACGTCGCCCACGAGACGGGATTGAGAAGCGAAGCCGATGTCACCGTTCGGGTGACACGTGGTGATTCCACGGTGTACGCTGATCGTTGGCTTGTTCCCAGTGTCACGAGTGATGCAAGCCCCAAGTCCGTATCAATGAACCTCGTCGGCTTGACGGCCCTGATGTTGCCGGAAGGTGAGTATACGGCGACGATGCTTGCGCGTGACCGACAGGATGCAACTCGCGTTGACAGTGTTGCGTTCCGCATCCCGATCAAGAAAATGGAGAGCGGACAGCTTGCCATCAGTGACATCGAATTGGCGTCGGTGATCCGGCAGGGGACAGCGGGAAGCCAGTTCTTTAAGAATACTCTTGAAGTGATTCCCAATGTCGATGCGATCTTTGCCGAAGACCAGCCGTGTTATCTTTATGCGGAGGTGTACAACATTACTGCCGGCAATCCATCGGGAGATTACTATGTCAGGACGACTGTCTTCGACGCGATCAACAAGGCGGTGATCTCACGTGAAAAACCGCGCAAGCGATCCAACGAATCGAGTGTCATCGTGGACAACATACTTTCGAAGAACCTCAATACCGGGACATACACGCTCGTCGTGTCACTGCTTGACTCAGCCAAACGCGTTGTGAATTCATCGGGGAGGAAATTCTACGTGTATAACAAAACCCTCGGTATAGATTCAAACCTGATAACGCTTGATACGCGGGCATCAATGTCAGAATATTCCCAGATGGATGAAGCGGAATTGGACCAGGAATACCGTTGGCTGAAATATAAGGCGACAGATGCTGAGGTTTCGCAGTTTGAAGGATTGCAAGGTCCGGAATCCAAAAGAACATTCTTGCATGAATTCTGGAAGCGTCGTCCTGAGGGTGAGAGAAAGGATTATCTCGCCCGCATTTCATATTCCAACCAGAATTTCAAAGCAATGCGGAGGGAAGGCTACAATACCGATCGTGGCCGGGTGCATGTGGTGTATGGCGTGCCCTCCGATATCGGGAGACATCCCAGCGAATCCGATTCGCATCCCTATGAAATCTGGACGTACAACGACATTCAGGGTGGAGTGATATTTGTTTTTGTCCAGCGCCAGATGGGGGGGGAATATGAGCTTGTTCACTCCACACACCGAAGTGAAATACAGGATCCCAACTGGGAACGGCTGGCAATGACACGGTAAAACACAGTGCCGTATGTCTATGAAAGTCCCGGAATACCAGCCCGGGGTTTTCATCCTTCTTATTGAATGTGCCGCACGTATTACGTAGATTGTTCGGTGAAATCTCACAGCATGATTGAATTCATCGAATACTGCGCGTTTCGTTTCCTTCATTTTCTTGCAAGACTCCTTCCGTTGAAACTTGTAGGCAAAGTCGGTTCAGCACTGGGGACGTGTGTATTCCGTTGCACATCCTTCCGTAAGACAATCACTCTCGATAATCTGGCCCGTGCGTTTCCGGAACTTACCGAGGCCGGACGCAGAAAGATTGCGTGGGGGGCGTACAGGAATTACGGCATTGCGATAATGGAAATGCTGTGGGTCGCGAACCAACCTGAAGAGGAACTGATAAGAACAGTTCGCATTACCAACCGGCAGGTGATTGACCAACGCCTCGAGGCTGCCCGTGGCGTGATCGTTCTTTCCGGGCACTATGGAGGATGGGAGTTCCTCGTTCAGGGACTACGCTTGAACATTGGCAAACCGTTCACCATGATTGTGCAACGGCAACGCAACAAACGTATTGATGAGTTTATTGATCGAGCGCGTGCCCGCTTTGGTAATATGACCGTTTCCATGGGCACACAGTCGGCAAGGGAATCATTGTCGGCACTGCGCGGCGGCGGAATATTATTTCTTCTCGGTGATCAGAGTGCGCCCAAGGAATCAGTGTTCGTTGAGTTTTTCGGGAGACCTGCAGCGACGCACAGAGGCGCCGCGGCACTGAGTCTGCGAACCGGCGCCCCGATCGTTATGGTGTTCCTCGTGCGGAAAAGTGATGGGATCTACGACGCAACACTTGAGGAAGTGGACCAGACCGGACTTGATGGCTACAGCGAGGAGAATATCCTGGAGTTGACTCGACGGCACACAGCGGTACTGGAACGCTGGATTCGTAAACATCCCGACCACTGGCTCTGGATGCACAAACGATGGAAGCACACGCCACCACATCAGACGCAAGCGCTCGTCGGTGAAGGACGTGATGCGACCGCCTGAACGAATTCTTGTTTTCCAAACGGCGTTTCTCGGCGACGTGATCCTGACGCTCCCTTTGATGCAGGTGCTTCGATCGCGGTTTCCTAAAGCGCATATTGCATGTGTGACGATTCCCGGAGCTGCACCGTTGCTTGCCCACCATACGGCCGTGGATGAGTGCATTGAGTTTGATAAGCGGGGAATTCATCGGGGTATCGGTGGCATCATTCGATTCAAAAAAATACTGCAGCAGAAAGGATTTGATCTTGCGATGGTTCCCCACCGGTCACTCCGGAGTGCGGCGGTCGTGAGGTTGGCCGGTGTTCCGCGACGCGTTGGTTTCTCCACATCTGCGGGAAGAATGTTCCTCACGGATGTTGTCCGATACGATCCACATGCTCATGAAATCAGTCGCAATCTTTCCTTGCTTGGGCCTCTCGGTATTGACGCTGACCCGTTGGTGTTGCCGACATTATTTCCCGGTATGGAGGACAAGGATCGTGTCAACGGGTTTCTCGCGCAATATCCATCCATTCTAGCTGCAAATCTCGTCGGCGTTGCTCCGGGTTCCGTCTGGAATACAAAGCGATGGCCGATAGAGAAGTTTGTTGAACTCGTGCGGCTTCTCGGAGCGAATGGATTTTCGGTGGTGTTAATAGGAGGTGAAGCGGATCGAAAATTGGCCGACGAGATCGAGAAACAGTCCGGTACACTACCAGTTCTCAACGCGGTGGGGAAACTCACGCTGCTTCAATCCGCCGAACTCATACGACGTTGCCGTGCCATTGTGTCAAACGACAGCGCTCCAATGCATATGGCGGTTGCCATGCGGACTCCGGTTGTCGGAATTTTCGGTGCAACCGTTCCCGAATTCGGATTTGCTCCTGCAGGTGAGCATGATGTGGTTGTGCAAACACACGGCTTGCCTTGCAGACCGTGCAGTATCCACGGCGGGGAGAAGTGCCCGATTAAGACATTTGTGTGTATGAAGAATATTGCCGTTGATGAAGTAATGAGGAATGTACAGATACTTGTTTCAACCGTGAGTACGAAGTGATGACGCGAATTGTTGAGGCAACCAGCGACGGGGCGTTGCTGCAGGCCGCCGAGGCCATACGGAAGGGAGGCACCATCGTCTATCCGACAGATACGCTCTACGGCATTGGGGCCGACGCGCTCAATCCGGGGGCTGTACGCAAAGTAAGTCTTGCGAAGCGGAGAACAGAAGCGAAACCGATTCTCCTTTTGATCCCCAACTTGGATGTGTTGAACTCCCTTGTGCGCGACATTCCTGCATCAGCACAATTGTTGATGAAGGAATTTTGGCCGGGACCCCTGACTCTTGTGTTCAACGCGCTTCCGCATGTACCGGAAGAGTTGACGCGCGGAACAGGGACCGTGGGCGTCCGGCTTCCTGCAAACCCGTTGTGTATCAAGTTGCTGGAGCTGTGCGGTTGTCCGCTTACGTCGAGTAGTGCGAACATTACGGGGCAACCGGTGCATACAACGGTTGGTGATATCCAGGGTCAACTTGGCGATTCCATTGATCTCTATCTTGATGCCGGTATGCTGCAAGCAAGGGTACCATCGACCGTACTTGATGTCTCACGTGAAGCCGTAACCCTCGTCCGTGAAGGTGCAATCTCACGGGAACAGATTCAAAAATTTATTCCTCTTTCATGAAAATATCTATGCGCTCATTTCTCCTGCTCTTCGCTCTTCTATCAATCGTTTCCATTTCGTTTGCTCAATCTGATGTTGACCTTCAGCAGGCGTTTCTGGACCTTCAGCATGACGGCGTCGTGATGAACGTTTCGGCTCATCCCGATGATGAGGATGGAGCGACACTCGCCTACTACAGGATGAAGTTCGGTGTCGCAACCCACTCGGTGTTTTTTACCCGTGGCGAGGGTGGCCAGAACGAGAAGGGATCGGAACTGTACGAGGAACTTGGCGTTCTCAGAACCGATGAGACGTACGCGGCATCAATGATGCAAGGGACGGAAGCGCACTTCCTCAATCTCATGGACTTCGGGTATTCAAAAACAGCCACTGAGACGCTCCATAAATGGGGCGGGAGAACAGAAGTGCTGCGGCGGATGGTGTTGATGCTCAGGAAACTCAAACCGGATATCATCTTCACGCATCATAACACCGTTGATGGACACGGGCATCATCAGGTCGTGGCAATTACAGTGATTGCTGCGTTTGATGCCGCCGCTGATCCCACGTTTTTTCCCGAGCAACTCTCTTTACCGGGAGTTTCTCTCTGGCAGCCGCGCAAGCTCTTCTTCAGGAACTTTGGCCGTACGGATCAGACAGCCGATGTGGTGAATATGATCGAGGAGATCAACGCACCGCGACAGAAGTCGTACCTCGACATTGCCACCGAGGCTCTTCGCATGCACAAAACACAGGGCATGGATCGCGCAGATCTACGACGGTTTACTCGCGGCATCAGCCTCTATAAACTCATGCGGACAAACAGCCTCTATGACCGTGATACGACGACGTTCTTTGGTGGGATAAATCTCATGCAGGGATCTGAAGGAACGGGCTTGGAGAATATCCGGCAAATGATTGGAAGGATCACGCCCGGCATATCGCCGGATAGTCTCAGGATGACCGTTGCCTCTTTGCTTGAATTGATTGCTGCGGAACAGCCTCGCGCAAGTTCTCCTGTTGCGATTCGACTGCTCGGGCATTGGAAGTCCGAGCTACAAAACCTCGCCGCTCGGAGTTGTGGTATCGTCCCGCGATTCGCATTTGGTGACCGGGTTGTTGTATCAGGCCAGCGTGTTCCGTGTACATTGGAGATCGCTTCCGGGAAGTGCAACCTTGAAAATATTCAATACGCGTTTGACCTTCCTCAGGGATGGAGAATGGAAGAAGGTACCGATAAGAGCAGAAGTGGAGTATTTCGTAAAGAGTTTATATGTGTTATTCCTGATTCTCCTCATGCCACGGTACCGCGGACGATCAGCCAATACAACCCATTGGAATGGGATGATGCTGTCAGAGTGAACGTGAGCTACCAGGTGGACAACTCAGTGCTTTCGTTGGAATCAGCCACGCAAGTCGATGTTGCCCCGAAGCATTCCCTCGTGATGGAGCCTGTCGTCACGAGAATTCCGGCCAAGGGACGTAGGGTTTCATATCGTCTCACAAATTATTTCAACGGGAAAACGGCCGGTACGATCACAGCCACAGCGCCGACTGGTTGGTCGGTGGAAATGGAAAGTTTTGCGATACAGGGGGAGGATAGCGTTGCAACCGGAACGGTTTTTATTCGTCCGTCAAAACAACAGGCCTCAGGCGATGTGCGCATACGGTTTGCAACGGAATATGCCAGCGATGAAATCATTGTGCGCAACTTTGACGTGAAAGTGGCGGAAGGCATGACTGTTGGCGTCATCAAGAGTTATGATAATACTCTTGAAGCGGCACTCGACGAGCTTGGCGTTCGATATGACCATCTTATGAAGGAGGACTTGTCCAACGGAGATCTGAAGAAATGGAATACTATCCTCGTTGATATCCGTGCGTATCTTGTCCGTGAAGACCTGAAGGAAAACAACCACCGTCTGCTTGAGTATGTGCGGCAGGGAGGGAATCTGGTGGTGATGTATCAGCGTGACCAGGAATGGAAGCCTGAGTACGCACCGTATCCGTTTCAACTCACCCGCAAACGTGTGACCGTGGAAGAGGCTCCGATCAAAATCGTGTTGGCCGATCATGCGTTGATGAGCACGCCGAACCGGATTTCAGATTCCGATTGGAGGGGTTGGATACAGGAACGCGGTGTCTACTTTCCGGACGGAGCGACTTCGGAGTATGCCCGACTCCTTTCATCCAACGATCCTGATGAGCCTCCATTGACGACCGGGTTTCTTGCTGCGTCTTTTGGTAGCGGATCATACATCTATTCCTCATTCGTCTGGTACCGTCAATTGAAGGAGATGAATGCGGGGGCATACCGTTGTTTTGCCAATATGATTTCCTATCCAAAATTTCGAAAGTAGCCGATGCTTCGACCCGTTCTTTTTATTGCCCTGTGGTTTGTGATTGGCTGTTCATCAACCCCGCGTAAGAACATTGTTGTCTATTCTCCCCACGGCAAGGAGATGTTACGGGCATTTGAGTTGGAATTTGAATCAACGCATCCGGGGGTGGATGTGCAGTGGCTGGACATGGGTTCGCAGGACGCATACGACCGTATTCGTACCGAACGTGAAAATCCTCAGGCCGATATTTGGTGGGGCGCACCCTCGACCGCTTTTGCGAGCGCTGAGGCGGAGAGTTTATTGGAACACTATGAACCATCCTGGGCAGCGACAATCCCGCAGGAATCAAAGAGTTCCGGTGGATACTGGTTCGGAACGTTTCTGACGCCGGAAGTGATCATGTACAACAATCGACGGATTACGGAAGCGGAAGCGCCGAAGGACTGGGACGACTTGCTTGACCCAAAGTGGAAGGACAAGATTATTATCCGTTATCCACTTGCTTCCGGTACGATGCGGATTATTTATTCCGCACTCATCCAACGTGAGGCGGCACGAACCGGCAATCCGGATGCGGGTTTTCTCTGGTTGCAACGTCTTGATGCAAATACAAAAACTTATGTTGCCGATCCGACACAGTTGTATTTGAAGATTGGGCGGGAAGAGGGACTCGTCTCTCTCTGGAATCTGCCCGACGTTGTTATCCAGACGAAGACCAATGGATATCCGTTCGGCTATATCGTGCCGAAAAGCGGTACCCCGGTGATTACCGATTGCATTGCCATTGTCCGGGGGACGAATGTCAGGGTGGAGGCAGAAATGTTTTATGAATTTGTCACATCGAAGGAAGCACTTGTGCGTCAGGCAAACGAGTTTTTCCGCATTCCCGCCCGGACGGATATTCCATCTGCAGATCTTCCCGACTGGATCCGCACATTGGCATTGACGCCGATGCCGCTTGACTGGGTGTCCCTCGCAACAAACGAAAAGATGTGGATGAAGCGCTGGGATGAAGAAGTGAAGGGCACCGGGAAACATCTCACTCAGGTCAACCCATAACTCGTGTCATCACTTTCCCTCCAACATATTGCCAAGAGTTTTCGCGGTACTGATGCCGTCAGACCCATCTCTCTTGAGATTCGTTCCGGCGAATTTTTCTCCATTCTCGGTCCGAGCGGCTGTGGCAAAACCACGCTGCTGAGGATGATTGCGGGATTTGAAACGCCGACTGCCGGAGAGATTGTCCTGGATGGAAAAACGATTACCTGGGTCGCACCGCAATTCAGGAATATCGGGATGGTCTTCCAGAACTACGCGTTATTTCCCCACATGACGGTATTCGAGAACGTTGCCTTCGGGTTGGAGACCAAGAGATTACCGAAGGCAGAGACACGGCGAAGAGTGGAGAAAGTGCTGGAGTCGGTGCATCTGAGTCATAAGATCGACGTGCCGGTCCCGCAACTGAGTGGGGGAGAACAGCAGCGCGTTGCCGTTGCGCGTGCCATTGTTGTTGAACCGGCGGTGTTGCTTTTCGATGAACCGTTGAGCAATCTTGATGTTGCGTTGCGGGAAAAGACTCGTGAAGAAATCCGCTCGATCCAGAAGAGAACAAAAATCACGACCGTCTATGTGACGCATGATCAGTCGGAAGCGATGAGTCTGTCCGACCGCATAGCCGTGATGCGACTGGGGAGTGTCGAGCAAATCGGCATACCGTCGGAATTGTATGAAACGCCCGCGTCTCCCTTTGTTGCGCAATTCCTTGGGGGCGCAAACATTCTGAACGGCTTGCTTGATAGCGACATGTTGACCGTGGGGAATCTCTCCATCAAGATTGCCGCAGCCGGAACACGCAAAGGGGAAGTTGCCGTTGCAATAAAACCCGAAGCCATTCACCTTACCGAACCGGGAAAAGTGGATTCTGTTCGTGCTCACGTGATCGCAAAGGAATATCTGGGCTTCATTACGACTTTCGTCCTCGAAGCTGAGGGCGTTCGGCTCAATGTGAGCACGCTGAGTTCGGACGTGACCGGAAAGATTGATATTGGTGCGTCTGTGGGTTTTATGATTGATGGAAAGCGTTGTTCCGTCTTCATGGGTCAGTAAGCCATGATCTCGCAAAGAATCCCACAGGTGCTTGCCCTCCTTCTCCTGATGTTTGTCCTCGTCGGTTACGTTCTTTATCCCCTCGGAATGACGATTGCAGAAAGTCTATTGGTGGAGGGTGAGACTTCCATTTCTCATTATTCATCTCTCGTTGATCCTGCCAACAAAGCGCATTGGGAGGCCGTCCGGAATTCGGTTTCAGTATCGCTCTTGTCGGTATTATTCAGCGGCATCGTCGGTGTGTTTCTGGCGTTCGTCTTCACCCAATTTGAATTTCCATTCAAGACTGTTCTCTCACGGATTGCCGTTCTTCCCATAGCTCTTCCGCCACTCGTCGGCGTCATCGCCTTCCTTTTTGTATTTGGTGAGAGTGGAATCATCCCGCGGGGACTTCAGCACCTGCTAAGTCTGGAGGCAGTACCATTTTCGTTGGAAGGTATTTCTGCAATTGTGGCAATCCACGCCTATTCATTCCATGTGTATTTTTATCTTTTTGTTTCCACGGGCTTGAGGAATATGGACCCGTCGGTTCTGGAAGCCGCATCAAGTCTCGGTAGCAGTCAGTGGCGGACATTTCTACGGGTGGTGGTGCCGGAGTTGCGCCCGGCGTTACTCGGTGCTTCCATTCTTACCTTCATGGCGAGCATGGCATCGTTCTCCGCACCATTTCTGTTTGGCGGTGATTCCCGTTTCATGACGACGCAGATATTCTCCACGAAGTTGAACGGAGAAATGAATCTTGCAGCCGCGCAAGCAATTGCGTTGACGCTGGTTTCCATAGCATTCTTCATTCTCCTCAGGTTGTCGACAGGGAAAGAAACATCGCGAAGGGGAAAAGGCGCTGTGGGATTCCGTCCGATGCACCTCAGTCCAACGGTGAGGCTGCTGTTGCTCGTACCCGCACTGATGTTACTTGCTGTGGAGTTGCTTCCTGTGCTGACGATATTCTTGATTTCATTTGCGCAGGAAGGTTCGTGGACATGGCAGATTCTTCCGACCGAGTACACAATCGAGAACTACTCGCGCCTGTTTGCCGATACGCAGATTCTTGATCCCATAGTGAATAGCATTACCATGAGCATCATAACAGTTGCAGGCGCAGTTGTCGTGGGTGTGGGCGCCGCGTATCTCGTGACAAAAGGAGTGCTGCGTCGCTGGCGTCTGTTGATGGATATTGTGGTGACGCTCCCATTTGCAATTCCGGGGACGGTTGTAGCGCTGAGTCTCATTCTCGCATTCGATTCGCCGGGCTTTTTTTCGGGATACAGCGTGTTGGTGGGGACGTTCTGGATTCTGCCGCTTGCGTATTTTGTGCGGACGTTTCCACTTGTTGTACGCTCCACATCCGCCGCGCTGGAGCAACTCGACGATTCATTGAACGAAGCAGCTCAGTCTTTCGGTGCAGGTCCGATCCGCAGATTCTTCCGGGTGCTGTTGCCGATTATCCTTCCCGGCGTGGTTTCAGGAAGCATCCTTACGCTCATAGCAGCGTTGGGGGAATTCGTCTCTTCCGTTCTCCTGTATACCTATTCCAGTCGGCCCATTTCGATTGAAATACTTTCGCAACTCAGGATGTATAACTTTGGTTCGGCGGCAGCATATTGTGTATTCCTGCTTCTTCTTATTTCCCTCCTCACATTCTTTTCCGAAAGAATGTTCCGATCACGGTCAGGCTCGGCAGACCGGCTTCCCGGAATTTAGGTTGAAAGCCTCCCCTTTTTTTGCTATGTTAATCCCTGCCTGATTGGGTTTCACCTCGACTGAATACATGCGCCCGTAGCTCAATTGGATAGAGTGCTGGCCTCCGAAGCCAGAGGTTTCGGGTTCGACTCCCGACGGGCGCACAGACTTTGAAATGAGTTGCTGGCCGGAGTTTATCTGCCGGTTGTTTGGCGGAAAGTCAGAGGTTTCGGGTTCTCCGACTGTGTCCTATCGGACTTCGTCGGGACAGGGACTCCCGACGGGCCCACAGAATTTGAAAATGAGTTGCTGGCCGGAGTTTATCCGCCGGTTGTTTGGCGGAAAGCGAATTCAGGACAAGGCACTGTAGGTGTGGTGGATTGATGGAGTAAGTTCGTCCGCTGTAGTTTGGTGGAGGCTTTGTTTTTCATACGATGAATAATCTTACAAGGAGTGGATCAGCATTATGCTTCGACCAAAGAAAAGAATCAGCAAGAGGGAACTCAAAGAAGACGCACTGATTACGGGCTATGTCAAGGCCACGGGCTACTACGAGCAGAACAAAAAGTCCATCCAGTATGGAGTGCTCGGCGTTATTGCCGTCGTCGTCGTGCTTTTTGTGTATTTGAACAATCGCAGCACCAATGACAGGGTTGCAATGACGGAATTGGGGAAGGTGTATTCGCTCTATGACAACAGCCAGTTCCAGCTTGCGATCGATGGTGTTCCCGAACGCAACATCTCAGGTTTGAAGGCCATCGTCGATAATTATGGTGGAACACACTCCGGTGAGCTTGCACGCTTCTATCTCGCAAACTCATACTTCAATCTTGAAAAATATGATGAAGCACTTGCACAGTTTGAGGAATTCAGCGCCGACGGAGAGGAACTCGTAGTTTCACGTCTGGCCGGCATTGCCGCATGCGAGGAAGCAAAAGGTTTGCATGGTGACGCCGCCGAAAACTTTGAGAAAGCAGCAACGAAGTTCTCGGGGAATGTTAATGTTCCGGAAAACCTGTACCACGCGGCGCGAAACTACGCGAAGGCGGGAAACAAGGAACGCGCACTCGATATCTATAAGAAGATCAAGAAAGATCATTCAAAAAGCACATACGCCCGCGATGTCGATCGTTATATCGCGCAGCTCTCAGTGTAACCGGCGTTCTACTATCCCAGCCGGACTGCGAACGGCATGAGTCCATGAATCTTCTTCCTGACAGGGAACTCACCGGGCGAGTCCTGAAAATTTCCACGCCCGCCGTAGCGGGCCTCTCTTCCCAGATGATCGTCTCGGTGGCGGAAGCGGCCATGGTAGGCCGCCTTGCGAACACCGAGGTTGTTCTCGCTGCCCTCGGTCTCGGACTGCTGGCAACGTGGGCAATCACCAGTTTCTTCTCAAGTCTGGCCACCGGTACGCACGTACTTGTTGCACGCCGTCAAGGTGAAGGAAACCATATTGGAGCAGGCGAGGTGTTGAATAACTCGCTGCTGGTGGCCGCTCTGCTCGGCATTCTTATCGGTGTACTCGGATACTTTTTCTCGTACGGCCTGCTGGATTTTTTTGCCAGCGATCCCGCCGTTGCCGCCGCGGGTACTGAGTATATGCAATGGAGATTCCTTGGCCTGATCTTCTTCCTTATCGTCGTTGCGTACCGGGGGTTCTTCAACGGCATAGGGCATACCAAAGTATTCATGATCTCGGCCATCATCATCAATCTTGCCAACATCCTTTTCAATTATCTGTTGATCTTTGGCGCATTCGGTTTCCCGGAAAAGGGGCTTGCGGGGGCCGGGCTTGCCTCGGTTATTAGCAACCTGATCGGGTGCCTGTTCTTCGTCGGTGCAACTTTTCTTCCGGCATATCGAAGAACGTATGGATACTATCACTCCTGGGGGATACGAAAGGCCATCATTTCGCAGATCATCAAAATATCGACCCCCGTGTCGCTGCAGAATATCCTGATCCTGATGGGATTCCTGGTGTTTGTTGCCGTCACCGGAAAGTTGGGAACCCGTGAGCAGGCGGCAAGTCAGGTGGTGATTTCAGCGCTCTTCATGTCATTCCTTCCGTGTTTCGGGTTTGGCCTTGGAGCCCAGACATTGGTGGGACAGAGTCTCGGTAACAAAGACCACCACCTCGCGAAACGATTCGGCATGGAAGCAGCGCGCCTTGCGACGTACTTTACCGCCGTTCTCGGAGCCATCTTCATCCTGTTTCCTGATGCAGTAATTCTCCTGATTACGACGAACAGTGATGTGACCGACGTTGCCCGGCCTATTCTGCAACTTGCAGGTGCGGCACAGATTTTTTATGCCGCGGGTATTGTACTTGCGTACGCTTTGCAGTCAGCGGGTGCGACAGTATACGTTATGGTTATCGAAGTGATAACACACTGGATCATCTTCCTGCCACTGAGCTATGTGTTCGGCGTGGTGTGGGAGGGAGGATTGATCGGAGCCTGGCTCGCGCTTCCGGTCTATATTATTTCCTACACCGTACTGATTCTTGCAAAGTACCAAAAAGATTCCTGGCTCAGGATAAAAGTATGACGAGCCCCCGGACCACACAATGAAACTACGACGCTTTCTCTATGGCGGTGGCGCGGTTTTCCTCCTCGTGATTGTTTTTGCGATTGACCTCGTGCGCAAAAACGTGGAGCTGGATATCGGCGGCCTGAGCGTTACGCGCGATGCAATGATCATCGGTGCATTCGCACTCGTCTATTTCCTCCTGGAAACATCACTCACCCGTCATCAACAAACGCCGATCAAGAAACTCGGCGTTGCCATGATCGCCTCCGCATTGATGATTCTGGTCGGTGGCGGACTCGGGCTTACACTGAATAACGGATTCGATACCAAGAACTATTCGCTTCTTCCGCTCGACTATCCGACCCAGTTCGCTGCCACGTTCCTCAGTTGTGCTTTCGGGCTGTTTGCCGTACTCGTGCTGCAAGTATTGAGCGACCTTGTAATGTACAAACGCAAGCGCACGACTCTGAGGAACTTCCGCATCTTCCTCATCATGGTGATTGCCACGGCCGGTTCCACGATCACGATGAAGCCGTTGGAGACGAGTGTCTTCACCAATATTCTCTACGGCACCGCCATCCTGTTCGCCCTGGTAAGTTCATTCCGCCTTTCCTGGATTGTCTATCTGACAAAGCGTGAGAAAGTCTTCGGCCTGATCTATGGGTTCTTCCTCTTTATTGTCTTTACTCTTCTCAATGTGTTGATCGGCCAGAACGATGTCGTCAACCAGTCGTTGCTGTATTATTCCTTTCCCATGAAGCAGTTTGTCACGCTGGTGTGCATCTTCGGCAATGTGTACTTCGGGATGGCGTTCGTCAGCACGCTCTTTCATCTTCCAACCGCCGAGGCGTTCGACAGGAAGACCTCCGAGGTGACGTCGCTGCACAACCTGAGCAGACTGGTGACGCAGGTGTTTGATTTCGACGAACTGGTGGAAACCGTGACTTCAATGACGATGCAGGTGTGCGAGGCAAAGAGTTGCTGGTTGGAATTGATTCACTATGCCGAAGATGGTGACCGCGTCGCCGGTCCCCCGTCGTTGGTCCCGGTGTTGGTCGGCGGGTACAGGATTCAGGTGGCGGCAAGAAAGAATATCACGCAAGATGAGATCGATGCGATCTTCGCCGCAAGTCAGCGCACATTACGCGACACGGTGCTGGAGGAACGGAAGCCAATTGTCGTGGACGATGTCCACCGTGATGAACGATTCAAGCACCTCCGTGCAAAGGGGGAAAAATCCCCGGTGGCATCACTCGTCGTTGTCCCTCTCGTATCGCATGCGGGCCCTGTCGGCATTCTGTACGTTACCAAAGACACCGAGTATGGCTTCTTCAAGGATGATGTTGATGTGATCTCCGCTTTTGCCGACCATGCAACAATCGCAATTGAAAACTCCCGGCTCATCAACAAGTCGATTGAACGCGAGCGGTTATTGCGCGAGATGTTGCTTGCCCAGGAGATGCAGCGGAAGTTGTTGCCACAGGTGCTTCCACAATTCGATTCACTGGAACTTCATGCCATTTCCACACCCGCGTTTGAGGTCGGAGGGGACTACTACGACGTACTCCAACTGAATGATCGTTTACTCGGTGTGATTGTCGGTGATGTTTCCGGCAAAGGCGTCTCGGCGGCGTTCTACATGTCGGAAGTGAAGGGGATATTCCAGGCGCTTGGTCGTCTCTATCCATCGCCGCGTGAATTCATGGTCAAGGCCAACGAAGCGCTCGCGTCTTCCATTGACAAACACTCATTTATTAGCTTAATTTATGCGGTCGTTGATGTCACTTCAGGAATACTCACGCTCTCGCGTGCAGGTCATTGCCCAATGTTGCATGTCTCCAACGGTGTGGGTGCGTATGTCAGGCCTTCGGGGATGGGACTGGGTCTCAGCAAGGATTCCACATTTGCCGATACCATCGAGGAGCACATGATCACGCTGCGCGCGGGGGATGTGTGTGTGTTTTATACCGATGGGGTGACGGAGGCACGGCGGGGTGATGATGAATTCGGGTACGAGCGATTGCTTGACGTTGCGGTTGCTTCGTGGGATAAACCCGCAGCAGTGCTGAAAGAAGACATTCTGGGAACGGTGCGGGCACACGTCGAGCACCAGGCGTATGATGACGACCTGACGCTTGTGGTTCTGAAGTGGCACGGGAATAACCGGTCCGGGCAAGTGTAAATCCTATTGGAGGATGGTTCGATGAGTGAATTCAAGATTGCACAGCGCGCAACGGAAAACGTTGACGTGTTGGAACTGAAAGGCTACCTCGACGCGCACACGGCGCCGAAGTTGGAGGAGGCTTTTCAAAATCTTCTGAAAGGGGAACGCTTTCAGATTGTGGTGAACTGCAGAGACCTGTCGTATATCAGTAGCGCGGGGCTTGGCGTGTTCATGGCATTTATCGAAGACGTGCGGAAGAATCAGGGAGACATCAAACTCACCAACCTTTCGCCGAAGGTGTATAACGTGTTCGACTTGCTCGGCTTTCCGTTGCTGTACGAGATATTCAAGGATGAAAGCGAAGCAGTCAAGCGGTTCTTTGAGAAGTCGAAGCACTAAGCACAGGGTCTCGTGACGACGCAAAGTCTCAAAATAGAAAGCAAGACCGAACGCCTGATTGATGTGCGGGATTTCGTCTCCACCGCAGCACGTGAGTCCGGTTTCGGTGATGAGGAAGTCAGCAAGATCGCTCTTGCAATCGACGAAGCGTGTACCAACATCATCAAGCACGCGTACAACTTCGATCCCGCCAAGGAAATCACCGTCACCGTCAAGCGGGACAAGGCGTCGTTCGAGGTATTGATCAGCGATCACGGCAAAGGATTCAATCCCGGTAACGTGCCCGCCCCCGACATGAAGGAATATCTCTCACACTTCCGCCGCGGCGGCCTCGGCGTCTATCTCATGCGTTCATTGATGGACAAGGTGGAATATTCCATCGTGCCCGGCAGGAACGAAGTCCGCCTTGTGAAGTACATTCCCCACTGATTTTCTCCTGATGAAACGCCCCGCAGTCCCGAAGCCCGCGCAGGCAACCGAATCCTACGAAAGCCACTTCGAGCACACTGCGCTGTTTGAGTTCAGCAAGGTCATCAATTCCACCATCGACCTCCAGTTCATCCTCAGCCATATTCTTCTCACCATCATGGGGAAACTCCTCTCGACGAAGGGAATGGTGATTCTTTCACGCGATAAGAATTCGTTCGCCGTTGCGATGGTCAAGGGATTTCCTTCCGAACTTGCAGGCACCAAACTTTCCATCAAACATTTCCCGACGTCGCTCGTCACGCTGGACAAGCTCAACGTGTCCCGCAATCCGTGGGCACGCGTGTTGAAGGAAGCGGGCGTACGCACTATTATCCCGATGGAAATTGCAGACAGGCCAACCGGACTTCTTTGTTTCGGAGAGAGGTTCTCCCGGAAGGCGCTCAAGAACACAGAGAAGACATACCTCCGCTCGCTGGCAAATATCTCAGCCACGGCCATCGAGAAGGCGCATACACTGGAAGAAGTGCAGTTGGTGAACCGCAAGCTCGACCGGAAAGTCCAGGAGCTGAATACCCTGTTTGAATTGGGGAAGGAATTCAGTGTTATCCTCGAACCGGAGAAGGTCGTCAGGCTACTGGTGTTTTCCATTCTCGGTCAGATCGGCGTGAGCAGATACTTGATCTGCTTCGCGAAAGGTCCGGACATGGTCGTTGCTGCGTCGCGTATTGATGGCGCAGTACCGCAGGGAGAATTCCTCAAGGCGCTTACAAGGATAAAAGGCCCGAACCGGATCAGCGAACTTCCGGCAATGAAGGGTCTGGATTTCGAGCCTCTGACCTCCATCGGGATGCAAGTGATTATTCCGATGAACCTGCAAGGTGATTCCCGCGGGGTGTTGGTATTAGGAGAGAAGATGAACCGGGAGCCATTTTCGCAGGGCGATCTTGACCTGCTCTCGTCGCTCGGCAACCTGGCGATTATCTCTCTGGAGAATGCGCGGCTCTTCAAGGAAGCGATTGAAAAACAGAAGCTCGAAGATGAATTGCAGATTGCGCGTGAGATTCAAAAGGGGCTGTTGCCCAATGTCCTGCCGTCCATCCCATCCATCGAAATTGCAGCAGCGAATATTTCCTCCAAGCAAGTCGGCGGGGACTATTATGATGTGATCACCGCGACGCAAGGCCGCTATGTTATCGCTATCGGCGACGTTTCCGGCAAGGGGACTCCGGCGTCACTACTCATGGCAAACCTGCAAGCAACAATCAGAGCACTTGTGCCGCTCGATCTTTCTATCAGCGAATTGACTGCACGCGTGAACGACCTGATGTGCCAGAATACCGGCTCGGACAAGTTCATCACATTCTTCTGGGCATTCATCGACCCCGCCGCATTCACGCTCACTTACGTTAACGCCGGCCATAATTATCCCTACCTCATCCATAGAGACCGCACGCACGAACGCCTCGACAAAGGAGGGATGATTCTCGGCATCATACCCACGACGGTTCCGTATGAACAAGCCACAGTACAATTACAGCACGGCGACCTGCTTGTGCTCTTCACTGATGGCGTGAGTGAAGCAATGAGCAAAGTCTCCGAGGAGTATGGCGAGGAACGTCTCGAGCAACTCCTCACGAAAAGGATGGATGAACCCGCCCAGCAGATTTCCGACGCCATGCATCAGGACATTGTGGAGTTCACCAAAGGCGCACCGCAGTCTGACGACATTACAATGATGATAGTGAAGGTGACGTGAAGATGGAATTCGAAATGCGGAATTCGGAACGCGGACTGCGATATGCGAGACTTGAACGTCAGATGAAAAGAATTGGATAGACTGGATCGCTTGAAACATTGAATCTCCCTTCCATTGTCCCATTGCCCCAAGACTCCACCCTCCCTCTCGTTGATTGTCACTCCACATTTCAATAGATTCTGTCCGTTATGAAATCGCCCGTTGAAGAGAATATCCACGTCCATACGATGAGACACGGAGAAATTGAACGCCGTGTGGGTGATTTTATCTCAAGTCTTCATCCCCATCAAGTCGAAACACGAGGGACATATAACCGGGCGTTGCGCGAGTTTCTCCGGTGGATTTCCGCGGATGGAGAGTTCCGGTTTGGTTCGGAAGATGTCGAGCGATACCGGAAATACCTTGCCGTTGAACGAAGTCTTGCCGGTGCTTCCGTAACGACGTATCTGACTGCGTTGCGATCTTTCTGCAAGTATCTGGTGGAGACCGGTACCCTGGTTGAAAATCCTGTGAGAAGCATGCGTGATTCATCGACACCAGCGGTTCAGCCTCGTCCTGTGATTGCCGGTGAAGACGCTGACCGTTTGATTTCGATGATTCCGCAGACAGGGGAACTTGGCTCACGAGACTATGCAATTGTGTTGTTGATGCTCAGGTGTGGCTTGTCGGAAACCGAAATTGTCCGTGCAGATATCAACGACTACGGTATCGATTCCTCAGGTGCGACAATGCGAGTACAGAAGAAGGGGAGACGCAAGAAGGATGCGGTCGTGACGATTCCCTCGGAAGTGAGGAGAGCGATGGAGGAATATCTTTCCCGCCGGGTTTTGGGTGAAGGAGACACGCCTTTGTTTCGTAGCGCAGGCAACCGGACTCGCGGCATGCGAATGACAACTCGAGGAATCAGGTCTCGGGTGAATGAATACATTGAAGCAGCAGGCATTAAGCAGAAACAATCTCAACGTATCACTGTAGGCTCGCTTCGTTACGCGATGCCGTCGATCTATTTCAACAACTAACCCCTCCCTCACCCTCCCCTTAGTAAGGGGAGGGTCGGAGTGGGGTCTTGAGAGCAAAAATGGGTTATCCTTTTCAGACAATAGAACCAAGGTGGCAGGCGTTCTGGGACGAGTATAAAACGTTCCGCACACCCGATGATTCAACCAAGCCCAAGGTCTATATTCTTGATATGTTCCCGTATCCTTCCGGTGTCGGGTTACACGTCGGTCACCCCGAAGGCTATACCGCCACGGACATTCTCTGTCGATACAAACGGATGCGCGGCTTTAATGTCCTGCACCCGATCGGCTGGGATGCGTTCGGACTTCCGGCAGAGCGCTACGCGATGACGACGAACATTCATCCGCGGGTGACCACGGAGCAGAACATCTCCAACTTCCGTCGTCAGATCAAAATGTTGGGACTGAGCTACGATTGGGACCGTGAAGTTGATACAACCGATCCTCAGTACTACAAATGGACGCAATGGATTTTTCTGCAAGTGTATAATTCCTGGTATGACTATCGGGTGAACAAAGCCCGTCCAATCCAGGAACTTATTGCAGAGTTTGAACGCGACGGATGCAAGCACATAGACTGCTCGCTCTATTGCGGCGATAACGATTGCTGTTTCACCGCTGAGGGTTGGAAGGCTATGAATCGGGTGGAACAGCACAAAACACTCGTGAACTTCCGACTTGCATACGTTGCGGAGATTCCGGTAAACTGGTGCGAGGCGCTTGGTACCGTTCTCGCCAACGAGGAAGTCGCTGAATGGACCGAGAAGGGCTACACCGTTGAACGCCGGCCATTGAAACAATGGATGATGCGTATTACTGCGTATGCCGAGCGTTTGCTGGAGGACAGCAAGGAACTCGATTGGCCTGCATCAACAGTTGAGCAGCAACGTAACTGGATCGGGCGATCCGAGGGAGCGGAGATTGATTTTTCCATTGTCGCGCACGAGGAGAAAATCAAAGTCTTCACTACAAGACCCGACACAATTTTTGGTGCGACATACATTGTACTCGCTCCCGAGCATCCACTTGTGAACGTGTTGACCAGTGATAAGGCGCGGGTAACTGTCGAGCAATACAAAGTACAAGCTGCAACCAAGAGCGATATGGAGCGTGGTGCAGACAAGGAGAAATCCGGTGCGTTCACCGGAGCGTATGCCATGAATCCGGCTACGGAGAAACCCATCCCCGTCTGGATTGCTGACTACGTACTGATGGGTTATGGCACCGGCGCTATCATGGCAGTTCCCGGACAGGATGAACGCGATTGGGAATTTGCCGAAGTCTACAAACTGCCGATCGTGCGAACTGTGAAGCCATCCGACGGATTTGAAGGCAAGGCGTTCACTGGTGAAGGTACCGCCATCAACAGCGGTTTCCTTGACGGCTTGGAAGTTGACCAGGCAAAAGCACGGATCGTTTCATGGCTTGAAGAGAAAGGCATTGGCACGCGAAGCATCACCTACAAACTGCGCGACTGGCTCTTCTCTCGTCAGCGATACTGGGGCGAACCGATTCCGATCATCCATCTTGATGATGGAACGATGAAGCCGCTACCGGAAACTGAACTGCCGCTCCACTTGCCGGAGCTGCAGAAGTTCCAGCCGAGTGGTACGACAGAATCGCCGCTCGCGTTGGCGACTGATTGGGTAAATGTAGTCGATAAAGAAACCGGAATGAAAGGGCGACGAGAAACGAACACCATGCCGCAATGGGGAGGCTCGTGCTGGTACTATCTCCGTTATATCGATCCCAAGAACGACAACCGATTTTGTTCGCCGGAGAAAGAGCGATACTGGATGCCGGTTGATTTATATATTGGCGGATCCGAACACGCTGTTCTTCATTTGATGTACGCACGCTTCTGGCACAAAGTGTTATACGATCTCGGATATTTGAATACCAAGGAGCCTTTCGCAAAACTGCGACACCAGGGCATCATCCTCGGAGAGGACTCGCGCAAGATGTCCAAGTCGAGGGGGAATGTTGTCAACCCGGACGACATCGTGAAGGAATACGGTGCTGATGCGATGCGACTGTTTGAAATGTTCATGGGTCCGTTGGAAGAAATGAAACCGTGGAGTTCGCGCGGCGTTGAAGGCGTGTCCCGTTTCCTGAACCGGGTTTGGCGTTTGTACATGACGGAAGATGGCGTGCTGGATCCGAGGCTCAAGGAAGTTCCCGTCCCGCCGGAAATGGAACGCGCCTATCATGCCACCGTGAAAAAGGCTGGAGAGGATATTGAACAACTTCGCTTCAATACTGCGATCTCTCAGATGATGATCTTCGTCAATGAAGTCACCAAGACCGAGTTACGACCTCGCCAGTTGCTTGAACCTTTCCTGCTGATCGTTGCGCCGTTTGCACCGCATCTTACCGAGGAACTCTGGTCGAAATTCGGTCATACAAAGAGTCTTGCGTATGAGCCGTGGCCCGGGCATGATCCGACAAAGTTGAAGGAAACCACTGTGGAAGTCGTTCTCCAGGTAAATGGAAAAATCCGTTCGAAGATCTCGGTGGAGAGAGATACTCCTGATTCAGTTCTCGAAAAGCTCGCTCTGGCAGAAGAAAACGTACGAAAGTTCCTTGACGGCCAGCAGATTGTGAAGACCATTGTCGTGCCCAACAAGCTGGTGAACATTGTTGTCCGATAACAACTTTCTCATCCTCACATGAAAATCTTCTGGCGTATCGTCCGCTACATTCGTCCGCACCTCGGGACGCTCGCGATCTCCAATATTTTCATGCTGTTCTTCATCATCTTCAACCTGCTCTCCATCGGGTTGATCATGCCGCTGGTGGATGTCGTGTTCAACCCGCCCGCTCTTGAACACCATGTCGAACAACCGTTGAGCGTGTTAAGCCTTGGCAAGTATGTTTCGCACTTGCTTACAACAATGGTCGCCCGGTATGACCGCCTTGATGTCCTCCTGTTTCTCACGATTGGTATTGTTGTCTCGTTCGTGTTGAAGAATGTCTTTGCCGTCCTGAATCAGTATTTCATGGCGCACGTCGAGCAAAGCATCATGCACAAGCTGCGTTGCGATGTGTACAGCCACCTGCAGAACCTCTCGTTGTCATACTTCACAGAGGAGCGAAAGGGAAACCTGATCTCCACAGTGGTCAACGACGTACGCATCATCAATGATTCCGCAATGGCTGTGGTGAACAGCGCGTTCCGTGATCCCCCGCAGATTATTCTTTATTCGGTACTCCTGTTTTTGTTTGATTGGAAACTGACCCTCTTCGTTGCGCTGCTGTTGCCAATTGCCGGCTTTGCCATTAGTCGGGTTGCCGACATCCTGAAAAAGAAATCGATGCAATCGCAGGAGAAGATGGCGGACATGGTCTCGATTCTTGATGAAACGCTCGCCAATGTCCGCATCGTGAAGGCGTTCAGCATGGAGGAATTTGAAATCAATCGCTTCAAAACGGAATCGTCGCGTTTTGCGCAACTGATCAAGTCGATTCAACGAAGACGGAATTTTGCGACGCCCATCTCTGAAATGACCGGGGTGGTCGCGATTGCAGGAATTCTCTGGTTCATGGGGAGCAGCGTCATTCGGGGGACGGGTGACATGACGCCGGGCGGTCTTATTGTATACATCACTATCATCTCGCAGATGATGCAGCCGTTGAAACTCTTTGGGCAGGTCTTCAATAGCATTCAAGAGGGAATTGCCGCTGGCGAGCGGGTATTCAAGATCCTTGATACAAAGCCGAAGATCGCAAGCAAGCCCGATGCCCGCCCCACGAGCGGATTCACGAAGAGCATTCGATATGAGAATGTTGTGTTTAGGTACGAGACTGGCGACATGGTGCTCAAGGGTGTGACTTTCGAAGTCAAACAGGGAGAACGCGTTGCCATAGTCGGGCCGAGCGGCGGTGGGAAGTCGACGTTGGTGGATTTGTTGCCGAGATTTTATGACCCGCTCGAAGGAAGAATCACGATTGACGGGATTGACCTGCGCGACATTGATGTGGAGGCACTGCGTGACCTCATGGGAATCGTCACCCAGGAAACGATTCTGTTCAACGATACAGTGCGTAACAATATCGCCTATGGCAGGGCCGACACGCCTCTCGACAAAGTCATAGCGGCAGCGACAATTGCCAATGCACACGAGTTCGTTTCAAAGCTCCCCAACGGTTATGAAACCAGAATCGGCGACAGAGGCACGAAGCTTTCCGGAGGCCAACGCCAGCGCATTTCTCTTGCTCGAGCCATCCTCAAGAATCCTCCAATCCTCATTTTTGATGAGGCAACCTCTGCGCTTGATACGGAATCTGAAATGCTGGTTCAGGAAGCGGTTGAGCGAACACTGGCGGGAAGAACTTCCGTCGTCATCGCCCACCGGCTCTCGACAATCCAGCACTCCGACAGGATCATTGTCATTGAGAACGGCAGGATAGTGGAAGAGGGAGTACATGCCGCACTGCTTGCGAACACCAACGGTACATACAGAAGGTTGTATGAACTTCAATTTCAGGTGTAGGCGTGAAGGTCAGCGGTTTCTCGATTATCAGGAATGGAGTTCAGTACGGGTACCCGTTTGTTGAGGCCGTCTCCTCGATTCTTCCGCTGTGCGATGAATTTATTTTGAATGTCGGCGTTTCCGAAGATGAAACGCTCGCACTGGCGCGCACCATCTCGTCTCCGAAGCTCATCATCATCGAACGGGAATGGGACATGAGTCTGCGACAAGGCGGTCAGTTGATCTCCGTCGAGACAAATCAGGCGCTTGCTCATTGCACGGGCGATTGGTGTTTCTACATTCAGGCAGATGAGGTGCTTCATGAGAAGTACCATCCCGTCGTTCGTGTAGCGATGGACAAATACTCGGAGGACGAGCGGGTTGAAGGGCTTCAGTTTGGTTATCGGCATTTCTACGGAAGCTTTGATTTCTATCAGGATAATTTTCGGAATTGGTATGTCAAGGAATGCCGCATCATCAAACGCCATCCGAACATTGCCTCATGGGGCGATGGCATGGATTTTCGCCATCGCGACGGGTCCCTCTTGAACAAGATGAAAATCGATGCTGAAATTTATCACTACGGATGGGTGCGTCCGCCTCAGATTATGCATACCAAGAACATCGGCTTCCAGCAATTGTACCACACTGATGTGGAAGTGGCACGGCGCGCTCCGGATGTTCAGCATATCTACAACGATCTCGGCCACTTGAAACGGTTTACGGGTACGCACCCCGCCGTGATGCAGGAACGAATCAAGGCCTCGGTTTGGGACTTCGATCCCGGAATTGATAAGCAACCTCCTGATTGGTGGCGCCATGTTGTGCTCTTTCTCCAACCGCTGACAAAGCGGATCAGGCGTCTATTCGGCGGAGGCAGGTGATGAAACAAGGGCACCGGGGGGCAAAGGGATTTCTGTTTGGCGAACACACAGACGGTGTCACTGCTGTGGACAGTGCGATTATCGTCCTACTCATGATTTTTTTGTTTGCCAGCACTCTGTCAATTGCCGTGATGAATATTGCATACGGAGCCGCAATGTTGCTCTGGGGAGGGAGGATGTTGTATCGGAAACGGTGGGCTGTTCCGGTCACGCCTCTCGATCTGTTCTTTCTGGCGTTCTTCATCGCGGAAGCAATCGCAACGGTTTTTGCGTTCAACAAGGAACAATCGCTGCTCTACATGTATCGTCGGATCACTCTTGTGCCGATCGTCTACGTCCTTCTTGCAAACATCGCCACGCGGCGAACGCTCATGACGTTGTTCGGGACGCTCGCGGCGTCGATGGTATTCGTTGCGCTCTGGAGTCTGCGCGACGTCATTCTCCACTTTCCCGAATATCTGGTGTTCGGGCGGCGTTTGCGGGAGTTCCAGATGTATATGACTGCCGGCGGCATGATGATGATCGGCATGCTTCTGCTTCTTCCGTTTGCAGTCCACCGTGGGACACCGACAAAGCTTCGTTGGGTAGCACTCGCAGCGCTTCTCCCTATCGGTGTAAACCTGCTCTTTACATTTACGAGAAGTTCCTGGCTCGGATTTCTTGCCGGGGCGATTGTTATTGGCGTCGTTCGCGCAAGAAAGGTATTCTTACCACTTGTTGTTCTTGTCGTTGTCATAGTGGTATTCGCCTCTCCTGAAATGAGGGACAGGATGTTGAGTATTGTTGATCCAGCTCATCCTACAAATGTGACGCGTGTGAATATGTGGAAAACCGGTTTTGCCATCTTCAAGGAGCACCCTATCGTGGGTGTGGGGGATATTGGCATTGAGCAGGTGTGGAGCAACTATGCACAACCGGAATGGGTACCCGAAGGCCACCTCCATAACAATCTGATCATGTGGCTGGTGACGATGGGTCTCGTCGGGTTCACAGTTCTCATTGCCCTTTTTGTGAAGCTCTGGTTAACGATCAGCCGGATTGAAAAGAAGCTCTCGCATGACTGGTTTTCGGGATCCGTGGCTCTTGGCTGCCTCGCGGTTGTGGCTGGCTTTCACGTCAACGGTCTGTTCGAGTGGAATTTCGGCGACGCAGAAATCATCATGGTGGTGTGGGCTCTTGTCGGTCTGACTCTTGCAGCGGAGAAGCTGGCTGCATCGGAGGAGCGGAGTGCATAAGCTCTCAGTCATAACTCTCGCTCTCAACGAAGAGCACAACATCGACGAGTGTCTCGCCAGCGTTCGGTGGGCGGATGAGTTGATTGTAGTTGACTCTGGCAGCATGGACAAGACGGTGGAACTTGCAAAGAAGCATACCAAGCTCGTGCTGGAAGTGGAGTGGTTGGGATACGGTGCTACAAAGAACCTTGCGCTGCAGAAGGCGACGGGCGATTGGGTTCTTTGGCTTGATGCCGACGAACGCGTGACACCGGAATTAGCTGAAGAGATAAAACACATTCTCAAACGTGATGATGCGTCGGTCGTCGCGTACGACGTTGCCCGTCGGGCGTACTTTCTTGGCAAATGGATCCGGCACAGCGGATGGTACCCTGGACGGGTGACACGCTTGTTCAAACGCGGCAACGGCCAATTTACCGAGAGCCGCGTCCATGAGCAGCTTGTGATTGATGGAAGAGTGGGATGTCTGGAGAACGATCTTCTCCACTACACCGATCCCGGTCTTCATCACTATTTTCTGAAGTTCAACCGTTACACGTCGCTTGCCGCGGAAGACCTCCGTGCAGCGGGGCGCTCTGCCGGACTCTATGATCTTACCGTGCGCCCTGTGTTTCAATGGGTGAAGATGTACCTGTTGCGAAGGGGATTTCTGGATGGGGTCGAAGGATTCGTCCTTGCAATTGTCTCGTCACTATACGTATTTGTAAAATACGCCAAGCTTTGGGAGTTACAGCGAAAGGGTCAGCAGGATGGATGAAAAGCAGAAGCATGAGATGATGTTCGTACAGCTTGTGTATATGTTCCACGCGGCGGCGATGCACCAGCTCGGCAAATTGAAAAATCCACTCACCGACAAGATCGAACGTGACCTTGGTGCCGCGCAAGGAACGATCGACATGATCGATATGCTGAAGACGAAAACAAAAGGGAACCTGAGTGCGGAGGAAGACCGGATGCTCTCGAGTCTGCTTATGGAACTCCGATTGAATTACGTGGATGAGGCAAGCAAGCCTGAACCGGCGAAACAGGAAGGGACGACACAGCCATCATGACGTTCGGCATCATCGGGAACCTTGAGAAGGAGGGACTGCGTGAAGCCGTCGAGCGGCTTGTTTCCCTGTTGGAAAGCCACGGCATCAAGTACATTATCGACGCAGAGATTGTTAATGCGCTGAAGCTCAAGAGCAAACACTCCGGATCGGCTGAAGAATGTGCTGCTTCGGAAATTCTCGTTGCGTTCGGGGGTGATGGGACGATCCTCCACGCGGCACGGCTTGTCGGGGTGCGGGGAACGCCTGTTCTAGGAGTGAACCTTGGCAAGCTGGGCTTCCTTGCTGAGATTGCTCCGGAAGAAATGGACGAAGCTATTGTTGAAATTGTCTCAGGGAAATATATTATCGAAGAACGGCTGGTACTGGAAGGAACATCGTCTTCGATGCCGGGTAAGACAATGCACGCAGTCAATGATATTGTCATCGACAAGTCACGCTCTCCCCGCCTGATTGATCTGGCAACGCACATCGACGGTGTGTTCGCTGTGAATTACCGGGCCGATGGATTGATTATTTCCACGCCCACCGGTTCAACGGGATACGCACTTTCCAGCGGTGGTCCAATCGTCACCCCGACAAGTGCTGTCATAGGTATTACGCCAATCTCACCACACACGTTGAGCGGTCGCCCGCTGATCGTTCCCGAAGCGACAATTGTACGAGTGATTGTCAATGGTCCGGTGGAGGAAGTTATGGTGTCCGCAGATGGGCAGGTTGAGTCATTCGGCAAACCTCCGGTGGAATTGCAGATTAAGAAAGCAGATTACACGTTGAAGTTGGTGAAGCGGATGGGGCGTTCATATTTCGATGTTCTTCGGGCAAAACTCCTCTGGGGAAAGGATGCGCGGTCTCTCTAGGTCATCTCCTCAATTATTCCTCGCTCCCTCTGCAATCCACGCCCTAATACCGTTGATCTGATTTTGGTTCAACGGGTTTCTGTTGAGCGGCATGTTTTGCCCTAGTCGTCCTTCGATCCGCAGTACGAGTATGCTTTGATCGGGTGATCCCTCCACAACGATTTGTGGATTGGCAAAGAGAACGTTTGTGTGAGAGGTCAGTCTTGCGCGATCTGGCGTGGCGTCATCATGGCAACCAGCAAGAGCGCATGTCTGGTTGAATAATGGCTGGACGTGCACCGAATAGCTCACATCGGTAAGAGGGAAAACGATGTTGGAGGGACTACCTCCATCGCCGGTGACATCATCCTTGCAACCGGATGATACTGCCACGAGAGCAGCCAGACAGAATTCAAACAGATGTCGTTTTATCATGTGACAACAATTCCTTCTTGTGGCCGTTCGAGATACAATGCACCAAACATGAACGAAGAGACCAAATATGCATACATGATGGTGAAGAAAACGCCCACGAGAAAGAACACAATGCCCACCATGGCAAAGTACTGGATCCCCACCGCTATCAAGGCAACAATCAACGTGTTTGCCCAGTTCCTTTTGAAGTCCTTGACGATGGCTGCAATATCCAGTGCGTCACCGATACTCTCACGTTCGGCAAACCGATATGTAATGATGGGAAGAAGCATGTAGAGTGCAAGCGTATAGGGAATGATAAGGAACATGAAGCCTATCCCGAACATTCCTGCAAAAAATCCCGCCCCATCATCACCACCTGCCATTCCACTCAGCACCGTCATAACAATAAAAGGAACGTAAAGGATAATAATCGGCAAGCTGTAGATGAGATAGACCACGCAGAACTTGAACCCCACGACCAGCTTCACGCCAATGTCATCCCAATCGGGGAGTGGATTCGGATCTTTTCGCATCACCCGTTGAGTCACTTGCACGAAGTAGCCGGCGAGAATGAATATCCCGACGATCAGAATACAGAGCAGCATGAACACTGCCCCGATGATGAACTTTGAGACCCACGCCTTGTCGCGAAATGCAAAACTGAATGCCTCGCCAAGCTGGTTCATTTGATTCCCCCACTGCCTTTTGGTGATCGGATGTCGACTATCCGTCCCTCCGTACCAGTAGCCACAGTCGGGTGCGTTGCAAGAAATTCCATCAGCACATCCCTGTCAAGGATGTTCAGGTCAGTGATGACAACGGATTGTTCCAGACCGAAGAGTTTGTCGAGATGACCGGCAACATAATTGTTGGTGACGATCGAGTAGGTCCGGACAGGATCAATCTCCACGCCATCGACTTTGACCGATGCAATCATCTCACCAAACGGTTTTGAGGAATCGAATTCATAAGTAAGTCCGGAGATCTGCATGAGTTCTCCCTTGCCGGCGGCCTGCCATTCCACCATGCTCTTCAACTGAACGCCGGTGACAGTAAATGTGCCGAGTGTATTGCCAAAGGGATTCATCTCCCAGATATCCCGCTTCTTGATTACGCCCGGCTGCATGTCTTTTCTCAATCCGCCCGAGTTCATGAATGCGATATCTGTCCTTGCGTACGACCGGAAGACATCCGCTTGCCAGTTGCCGACGTTACTTTCGCCGCGGAAGTTCCGCTTCCATTCAACGGTCAGTGTGCCAATGGTTTGATTGAGTTCCTTGTCAACGAGAGATTCGAGATGCGAGACGACGGAAGTGACGGATGGATCGGGTTCATACACGCCGACTTTGGTTTCAATCAACTCGCCTGTGTATGTGCGAATGGAATCACCAGCGAGATCCACGCTGAGTTGCAACCGGCCGAGGTATCTTCCCCAACTTCCGGCTTGAACAACAATCGTTTTATTTTTTCTGATCGGCTGATGCAGTGGGGTGTGACTGTGGCCTCCGACGATGAGATCAATTCCATTGACTCGTCCGGCGAGCATCGTATCTTCATCAACACCCATGTGACTGACGATCACGACGATGTCAACTCGTTCATCCTCACGCAATTGCTTTGCATGCGTCATCACCACACTGTCCATGTTGAGCAAACGCATTCCCTGAAGGGTGCCTTTCACGGTCAGTCCGTCGAGGTCAGGCGGAAGGAGTCCGATGATGCCAAGCTTCACCCGTCCTGCCGTCTTGACGATTGATGCTGTGGCAAAAATTGATCCCGTGGTTGAATCATACAGGTTTGATGCGAGTATAGGATAACGTGCAGCGGTGAGGTTCTTGCGCAACTCACTGATGCCATAGTCGAATTCATGGTTGCCAAGCACTACCGCATCGGGCTTGATCATGTTCATCAGATCAATCTGCGACTTGCCCATGGTGATACTGGAGACCGGCGTTCCCTGAAAATCATCACCGGCATTGAGCAAAACGACGTTTTCCTTGCCGCGGCCTGCCTTGTTCATGTATGCCAGCAAGGTGGCCGAACCCCCGACGGGATATTTCTGCTTGGCGCCTGTAACGGAGTCCGTGACCGTGACTTCGAACGGTACGTTTCGGGCGTGGAAGTCATTCCAATGGAGAATGGTCAATGGTGCGACATCGTTCTGCGTTCCGGGGCCTGTTGCGCATCCGGAAATGAAAACGAAAAGGAGAATAAGGGAATAGGGGAGACGGAAATTCATGGAACAATGATACTGATTCATTGACGGAGATTCAAGGAGGATGTGTTCGTTGACTTTACAAGATGGATTGGGTATATTTGCCACACTTCAATTGTGAATACGGGGCTGTAGCTCAGCTGGGAGAGCGCGTGAATGGCATTCACGAGGCCAGGGGTTCGATCCCCCTCAGCTCCACGTATACAAGGGGACACAGCGTGTCCCCTTTGTCGTTCTCAGAAAAACAATCCCTCCGTTATCCCAATCTCCCAAGCCAGAAAAATTCCGAAAGCGACGCTCACCACGCCCGATACTCCTCGAACAACAGCATTCAGTCTGTGCAAGCGTGTCGCCGTAACAACGAACGGTACGCTGATGAGCATGCTCATGATCAGCATTCCCGCAATCGACCCTGCACCAAACACGGCGATGTACATCATACCCAGCGCTGTGGACTTGATTGTTGCGAGAACAACGAGCATAACTGCTGCGCTTCCGGCCATGCCATGCATCAGGCCGATGAAAACCGAACGCTTCCCGTTAACAATACCGCGGACGACTGCATTTCCCCACCAGATTTTTGAGAATGTGTTGTGAGAATGAGCTTCTTCCCGTCCGTGCTCATGTACCTGCTCCACCGAGTGAACGTGAGGATGGACGTGTATGTGTCCGTCGTGTGAATGTGCGTGCATATGGACGGTTCCACCCCGGTAAAGGTTCCATAAAACCTTTGAGCCAAGGCCGATGATCATCAAAGCGACGAGGAATTCGAGTGCGAGTGCGAGTTTGTCGGGAATGTGAAGGTTGAGTGCGAGGACAATCCACCCGACGATGAGCAGAGCAGCGGTGTGACCTATTCCCCAGAGTACTCCAACGACGGATGAACTGAATAATCCCTTCCGCTCACTGACAATTGTGGAGATGGCCACGAGATGGTCGGCATCGAGAGCGTGTTTGAGTCCGAGGAAGAATCCGAGACTGAGAATAGTGAAAGCTGCCGGGGCCTGTGCAGCCCCGTCAAGAGGGAATTCCATATTTCAGAGTAGCTCCTATAAGCACTCTGAATATACAAAAACTCTATTTCATTTCATTGCCCTGAGCGAGAGGATCGAGTGTGGACAACGCTTCACGCGCCATGGATGCGGTCGGCTCTGTCAAGTGCGGGTTCAACGTCAATGCTGATGCAAGCATGGTGCGGGCCTTTTCGGTTTGGTGAGTTGCCTTGTAAATCAAACCTGCCCGGAAAAAAATTGTGGTGCTTTGTGTTTTCAATCTCATTGCTTCTTCGATGAGGGGAACGGCCTCGGCAGACTGATCATTCTTGTGTAACGCCCATGCGTAGGTGCTCAACACGTCAATGTTCCCGGGTCGTTGGCGATATTCCCGTTCTGCACGTGAGAGAGCTTCAGGGAGAGTAATGTCGTGATTCAAACAGAACTCGGCAAACTCACGGTCAACATTCCAACCACCACTGCCGTGTTCTTCAAACTCCGCCTCAACACGCTCCATGGTTGCGTCCCGGTTGACGCGATCACCGATGGCTTCATATTCGTCAACAAGCTGTTCAAGAAATCCATGGTCGAGCATGAGATCGAGAGCGTTCACGAGATGCGCAATTGCCTTTCTGTGGTCTCCACGTGCCGACGCGACTTCGGCCTGTCCGCGCAACGCATGCGCGTAGCCCGGACGTTCCTCAAGTATTCCCGCGAAGATATGTTGCGCTGTGTCCAGCATTCCCTGTTGCATGTAGAGTTTGCCAAGAGTGTAGAGAGCCCAGGCGCGGTTTTCCTGACCGGGGATGCCACTCTGCGCAGCCAGTTTCATTGCTTCCCGCGCACCGTCAAGGTCACCATGAATCTCACGCAGGTACGAGACTCTGGAGTATGATCGAAGGTCCGGTCGTATGCTCATCATTTTATCACATGCCTGAAGTGCCTGGTCGTATTCTCCCAATTCCACCAGGGCGTCGAAGAATACTCCGTATGCCGCAGCGCTATATGGATTGATGACGATGGCTTCTTCCACGATCGCCTTCGCTTCGGCAAAATGATGAAGTGTCAGTTGCATCGAGGCATTCGTCACGAGAGCGTCGAAATTCTTTGGATCTCTGCGCAGAGCCTCATCCAGCAGTGGCTGGGCTTTAAGTATGTACTCGTGCTGAAGTCCGCTGACTCTTCCTTCCTGAATAAAAACCTGTGCAAGTTCTACATAGTTCTTTATTTCGTCCGGATGCGATGCGATACGGTCACGATAATACTGGACGGACTTCCGGACGTTCCGAAATTCCACAGAAGTTGCCGCCTCGCCATTCCGCATGAGCAGGTCCGGAACGCTGTCCGAGGGGCGCTCCTGCACTATGTACAACCCGATTGCGGCCACGATGATGAGCGCCGCGGCGATTGTCCAATTTCTGATTCGTTGCATGGTAATCTCCCTGAAGCCAACAGGAACTCCGACATATGGCTCTCTCTCGCGCTTCCATCAAATATGCCGGAGTCCCGTTGGTATTCTAAATGACAAGTTGTCCGAGCGGAAATACTGCTGGCTAGTCTCTATACGGGGAATCCCGTTTAGTGGATTGCTTTGATGCACAAACAGCGATTCGTCTCATTCTTTGCCGCGCCGTAGTTGTGGCGTTCCCCCATATTTTACGAATAGTGCCGGAATGACGATCATGTTTAGTGCCGTTGAGCTGAGAAGTCCTCCGAGAATTACTACCGCCATCGGTGCCTGAATCTCGCTTCCCGGCTGATCGGCAGCAATTGCCAGCGGAATGAGTGCCAACGCAGCGGTCAGGGCTGTCATGAGTACGGGCGTCAGTCGTTCAACGGATCCCCTGAAAACCGCTTCCCGGAATCCCACTCCTTCGGCAAGAAGATGGAAGTAATGGGAGACCATCAGAATGCCGTTGCGGGTTGCAATGCCAAACAGGGTTACAAAGCCCACGAGCGAAGCGATGCTGATAATGCCATCCGACAGAAGGACTGCGAATACACCACCGATGAGGGCGAGAGGCAGGTTTACCATGACAAGAATCGAAGTCCTGAATGATTTGAATTCAATGTAGAGGATGAGATAAATGGCAATAATGGCTGCGATGCTTAACAAGCTGATAATCCGCGTCGCCTCTTGTTCACTCTCGAACTGTCCACCGTACTCCACATAGTACCCTTGTGGTAACGAAACGCTTGTCGCAATTCGTGTCCGGATGTCATCAATCACCCCACGAAGGTCACGCCCCGACACGTTTGCCTGCACAACGATCTTTCTCTGGACGTTCTCACGGCTGATTGTGTTGGGGCCCTTCTCTGAGGTGACGGAAGCGAGCTCCGCAATCGAAACTTTCGCACCCGTTGGTGTATCGAATCGCGCCTGCTTGATCTTCTCTATGCTTCCACGATTGTTCTCATCAAACCGAACCAACAAATCAAAGGTCTGTTGTCCTTCAAGCACCTGGGAAACAACTTCACCGTTGAAGGCAACATCAATGGCTTCGGAGAAGTCGGTAATAGTCATCCCATACTTTGCCATCACAAGACGGTTCGCCCGTATGCGGATCTGCGGTACGTCCATTTGTTGTTCCACTGAAAGGTCCACAACGCCGGTAACGCTTTCCATCTGTTTCTTGATATCCTGGGCAACGGCCCGTAGGCGATAGAGGTCAGTACCAAATACCTTCACGGCAATGTTGGCACGCGTTCCCGACAGCATGTGATCAATTCTGTGGCCGAGCGGTTGACCGATGGTGATATTTGTCCCCGGCACAACCGACAACAGCCGCCGTAGTTCGTCGAGCATCTGCTCCTTGGACTGATCCACGAGCTCGAACCTCGCATCAAGCTCCGCCGCGTTCACACCCTGTGCATGTTCATCGAGCTCCGCCCGTCCCGTTCGTCGGGCTGTTGACTTAATTGCGGGATGACTCAGCAGGATGTTCTCTACCATGTTGCCGATCTTGTTCGACTCTTCAAGTGATGTACCGGGCATTGTGAGTACGCTGATCGTAAGCGACCCTTCGTTAAACTCCGGGAGAAATGCCCTGCCAAGAAATGGCAACACCGCTATTGCGGCAAGAAGTGCAATCGCGGCCCCTATAAGAACGACATTGGGCTTCCGCACTACCACATCGAGAGTTCCTGAGTATCTGGCCTTGAGCCAACGAACGACAGCGCTATCTCCCTCTTTGTGAATGAATTTTGCACGAGGCAACAAGTACGCACACATTGCCGGTGTTACTGTGAGCGCTACAATCAATGATGCGCTGATGGCGGCAATGTACGCCACGCCAAGCGGGCGCAATAATCTTCCTTCCACGCCACTCAAAAAAAACAGCGGGAGAAACACAACGATGATAATCAGTGTAGCATTGACAATGGATGAACGGATCTCTTTTGATGCCTCGAAGATGACGTCCAGGGGGGGACGGCGCTGGCCTTCCTGTTTCTGTGCATTCTCTTTGAGTCGTCTGAACACGTTTTCCACGTCGATGATCGCATCATCCACGATAGCTCCCACGGCAATTGCCATTCCTCCAAGCGTCATGGTGTTGATCGTAATATCAAACAGCTTCATGACGAAGATTGCAAAGATCAACGAGAGCGGCATTGCTGTCAACGAAATAAGCGTTGTTCTGACGTTGGCAAGGAACAGGAACAGAATGACAATGACGAGAATTGCTCCGTCACGAAGGGCAGCCTGGACATTGTCAAGGGCAACCTGAATGAAGTCCGACTGACGGAAGATGTGGCTGTTGATGGCCATTCCTTGCGGCAGTGTCCGCTGGATTTCATCGAGAGTGTATTCAACGCGTTGAGTGAGATCGAGAGTGTTAGCTCCGGGTTGTTTTTGAATGGATATGACGACCGCTGATTTGGCGTTCACCGAGCCGTCACCTATTTTCGTGGCTGCATCAATCTTCACCTCAGCAACATCCCTGACAAGAACCGGCACTTTGTCCCGTACCTTGACGACGCTATTACGGATGTCATCAACCGAGTACACCCGACCGAGACCTCGAATCAGATATTCCTGCCCCTTTTCCATGAACACGCCCCCGGAAGAGTTTTGGTTCGACGCTTCAACCGCTTCAAGCACCTCGTGCAGCGACACATCGAATGCAAGGAGTTTGTCCGGATCGACAAGAACCTGATATTGCTTCCGGCCACCACCAATCGGGATAACTTGAGAAATACCTGGGACCGCAAGCAGTCGCTTGCGAATTGTCCAGTCGGCCTCCGACCGAACATCGACCTCTGAGTGTATCTCGCTCGATATGCTCACGAGCATGATCTCACCCATAATTGATGAGACCGGAGCCAACACCGGGATTTGTACACCGGTGGGAAGTTGGCCGCTGATGAGTTGGAGTTTTTCGGTAACAATCTGGCGTGCAAGGAAAACGTCGGTGCCCCAATCGAATTCCACCCACACGATGGAAATTCCCATTGCGGTTGACGAGCGGACGCGGCGAACACCAGTTGCGCCGTTCACCGCAGTCTCGATTGGGAACGTCACCATCGTCTCAACTTCTTCCGGAGCCATACCATGGGCTTCGGTGAGCAACACAACGGTTGGTGCGGTCAAGTCGGGAAAGACATCGACAGGAATTTGGAAGACGGTGATGACCCCGGCGACCAGCACTGCGCAGGCCCCGATGATCACCATGAGCCTGTTCTTCAGCGAGGATTTTATGATTGCGTCAAGCATGAAAAAAATTCCTTTGATGAGAAAACACTTGGTTCGGTGCCAGTGAAAACTCCTGAATTAGGGGTTACAGCGAAACGCCACTTTTTTTGATGCCCTGTTCCCCTCGTGATCCAGGATGACAACAACCTCCAACTCCAAATCAAGTTGATCTGTTACAGTATTTATGAACTCCTCGTGAATGTCGTAACTGAGTGCGTCCAAGTGAACTTGTTCCGAGAGCATGAACCCAATATGCCTAGTGTTCGTGACCGTGCGCAGGCAACTGGGTCGATAATGATGCAAGCCGGACTTGATAAGCACCGACCGTTACCACCCGTTCACCAATTTTCACTCCACTGCGGATTTCAACCCAGCCGCCATCGCTTCCTCCAAGTTCCACCTCACGTCGGGCAAAGGCTTCGCCCTCGATGTGCACGTAGACTGCATATTTTCCTTCTTCCTCAATCAATGCAGTCTCCGGTATTGCAATCACGGGCGCTTGTTCTCCGGTCTTAATCGAGACTTCGGCAAACATACCAATGCGAAGAACACCCGTGGGGTTTACTACTTCAAAGATCACCGGTACGGTGCGGGTACGTTCGTCCACGACACTTCCTACAGAGACAAGCCGGCCATTGCGCTCGTGAACCTCGAATCTCTCCGGAATTCCGGCAACACGGAACTCAGCACGGCGGGGATTGGATATTTTGCCGATTTCTCCAACGGGGACAGATGCATGAACCCAAATGGCGGATGTGTTCACGACCCTGAAGAGCGGATCGCCCGGTTGAAACTGCCTCCCAAGAGTGTAGTCTGTCTCGACAATTGTCCCCGAAATCGGTGACCGTAACAGGAAGTTATATTCATTCGGAAGCTGTGGGTTAATGGTATCTCTCTGAACTGATCTGCTGAAGGCTTCGAGGTTTGCCCGTGCCTTGTTGTACCCAGTTTCTGCTTCTTGAAACTCCCGCGTTGATATCGAACCGTTTGCGAATAATTGCTGTGAGCGTTCGTACTCTGACTTTGCAAGTGTATGCTCGCCCTCAGCCTCGGCGTACAAGGCGGCGAAGTTCTCTCCACCATCAACCGTCTGTGCAGCGGATGTCAGGGTCGCCAACACGTTGCCGCGCTGTGTGAATATTCCTACCACCGGAATGCGTCGATTATGCTCAGGTTGGAGCGTGCCTGCAAACGGGGCACTGACAATCACGTCGAAGTCCTTGCGGGCCATGATCTCGCCCGGTGCCCGGACTGCCTGACTTATCACACGCCTCTCAACTTGCTCCGTCCTGAAGTCTGTCTTCCATTGTTGCTCCTTCAGATAGGTAATCAGTTGTTCAGCCCGACCTGATTCCTGCGCAGATGGAATACTTTCAATCGATGCGAAGACCTGTATTCCTTCAACCTTCAGGGTATCAGTAAATCCTCCCTTGACAACCATCGTCAGCTCATATGTTCCGGGTTTATCAAACGTGATGCTCGGGCGGTAGATCCCAATCGGTAAAGGTTTCTCAACCGTCTGTTCAACAATGGCTCCGTCTCCAGAGCGAAAGTGCAGGTGAACGACTTCATCCTCGAATGGCTTGAAATCACCTAAGCGGGTGAGATGCGCAGCGAAGCGCGCTTCCTTGCCGACGATGAGCGCTGGATATTCCATGAACAACTCCGACTTTTCTGTCCAGAGCGTGACGGAGCCACCCTCGGGTGTATTCTCTTCCTCTTGATGCTCATGTGTGCTGCAGGATAATAGCAGCAAAGACAATAGTAATATTGTAACCCAGTGGATACGCATGGCTTTCCCTTGAAAGGCTGATTGAAACGAATTATGAAGCATGTCGACCGCGTACTGCTCCTACATGCAGACAGGTCGTTGCAAGAATCAGCTTAAAGGGGGAGAGCGATCAGAAATATGGTGTGTAAAGAGAAGACTATGAGGAGGCGAGTTTTCGTGAGGTAGAAAACTCTGTCGGTGTGCGGCATTGCTTGGAATTGATTGAGAAGGAAGATCGGACGACTGCATCGGGAGTGCAATACCGCCAACACTTTGCTTATGCAAAACCTGCAACCCGACAAGTTCTAACACGGGGTCGAAATGGTAGTGACCATCATTGCGTGCCACCGACGCCGTCTGAATTAACAATTGCCAGGAATGAGCGTGAGCAAGAAAATCGTGGCGATGTTCGAGCGATTCCGCATGCCGGTGATCCATCCGTATATGCAGATGAACCTTCGTGGTTCCAATCGAACCAACGAGGCACGCGAGCGCGGTTATTATTCTAATATATCTATGTATATGAACGATCATCGTGGGACAATAGTACAGCTTTTGGTGTAAAGAAACAAAATAGTGATCAACGGCGGGATAAGAATTGTTGTGAAAGTGTTCGTTGCCACGCGCAGGGGTTCAATCGTTCCGATTGACCGCCCAAGCCGACAACCTCTGCGGACAACAGACGACGTTACGACTTCCCGTTGGCACCTGCCATTAAAAGTCCGTATTATCATCTATCAAAAGCAGGTTCCCGAGTAAGCCTGTTGACATCAGTTCAGGACAAGGAATCACGCGCTCCATCGTTAACGAAATTCTCCAAAAGCACATGGCTGAAAGCAGGAAACCCAACCGACTCATTCATGAGAAGAGCCCGTATCTCCTCCAGCATGCATATAATCCGGTGAACTGGTATGCATGGGGCGAGGAGGCGTTTGCAACTGCGCGTGCAGAACAGAAGCCGATTTTTCTTTCCACCGGATACTCGACCTGTCACTGGTGTCATGTGATGGAACATGAATCGTTCGAGAATGACTCGATTGCCGCTTTGATGAATGCGCAATTCGTTTGCATCAAAGTGGACAGGGAAGAGCGACCTGATGTGGACAAAGTCTATATGACGGCGTTGCAAAGTATGGGACAGAACGGTGGCTGGCCGATGTCCATGTTTCTCACGCCGGAACTGAAACCGTTTTATGGCGGAACGTACTTCCCTCCGGAATCGCGGTACGGTCGTGCCGGATTCCTTGATCTTCTGAAACGCATCCATGAAGTCTGGACGAATGACCGACAGAAGGTGCTCGAATCGGCTGAAGGAATAACGACGTACCTGCGGCAGGCATCAGCGGCAACGACATCGGGTTCATTTCCGACAGAACACTCGCTTGACACATGCTTCTCCCAGTTTGATCGCAGCTTTGACAATGCCTTTGGTGGATTCAACGGGGCGCCAAAGTTTCCACGTCCCTCCACACTGACATTCCTCATGCACTACTTCAAACGCAAACAAAACGCCGATGCGTTGGAGATGTGTGCGACCACACTCCGCAAGATGTCCGAGGGAGGGATTTATGATCATGTTGGCGGCGGGTTCCACAGGTATTCCGTGGATGCAGAATGGCGGGTGCCGCACTTCGAGAAAATGCTGTACGATCAGGCCCAGCTTGTCACCTCGTGTGTTGACGTCTATCTTGCGACGAAGGATCCATATTACGCTGATGTTGCTCGTGATGTGCTTGAGTATGTTATGCGAGACATGACTGACGCTGGTGGTGGATTTTATTCGGCGGAGGATGCAGACAGTTCAAGGCCGGACTCGCCTGATGAAAAAGGAGAGGGGGTATTCTATGTCTGGTCTGCTGCGGAGATTCAAGATGCGTTGGGGCAGGATGCCGCTCTATTCATGTTCCATTTTGGTGTTGAAGAAACAGGAAATGCACTCGCCGATCCCCAGCACGAATTCACGGGACAGAATATTCTGTACATCGCTCATTCCATACAGGAAACGGCAAAGGAATTCAATCTCACGGAAACACAAGTCGTGAAGAGTATCGAATGTTCAAAGAAGGTGTTGTTTGATATCCGCACTCGTCGGCCACGACCGCATCTCGATGATAAGATTCTTACGTCGTGGAATGGATTGATGATCAGCGCGTTTGCAAGGGCATACCAGGCGTTGGATGATTCCCGGCACCTGGACACTGCCACACGTTCTGCGAACTTTGTGTTAACAAAGCTTTCTTCTACTGACGATAACACATTGCTTCGCCGGTACCGCGACGGAGAGGCGAAATACGAAGCCCACCTTGACGATTACGCGTTCCTGGTACAAGGCCTTCTCGATTTGTACGAGGCGTCGTTCGATCTGCGTTGGCTGCGGGCCGCGATAACACTGACGGAAACACAGGTGGGAATATTTTGGGATGATTCCGCCGGCGGGTTCTTTGACACGTCCGGAAAGGATCCGTCCATTCTCGTCCGCATGAAAGAACAATACGATGGTGCGGAACCTGCGGGAAACTCAATTGCTGTCATGAACCTGCTACGACTTTCCCGGATAACCGGGCGGAAGGAATGGAGAACGCTTGCCGATCGGGCCTTGGCATTTTTCTCCGGTACACTCACGCAACATCCCCACGTCATGCCGCAGATGGCCGCCGCTCTGGACTTCGCCATCAGTTCTCCAATTCAAATTGTCATAGCGGGGAAGGCGACTGATCCGCATACGGTGGAATTACTGCGCGAGGTTCGCTCGCACTATCTTCCCAACCACATCTTGATCGTGACAAATGGTTCAGCCGAACTCGGCGGCGTGGCTGCGTTTGCTTCCACACTCAAGAGTATTAATGGTGCACCAACGGTGTACATTTGTGAAAACTATAGTTGCCAGCTTCCAACATCGGAAGTGACGGTTGTCAGGGAACAGTTGTTGAAACAACGATGAGGAATCGGGCTTGAGCGAGGGACTTTCTAGGAAGGTCTTCGCAGTGTCCAGCCGGGTTTGCGTTTCTGCATGAGTGACAGCGCACTTCCTCCCCGACGAATCTCATCGGCAATCTTTTCGGCGAAGATGGTTGCCTGTTGTTCGTCGAGGAACCAGTCGGACGATATAAGCTTCTTCATGAAGAAAGATTTCTTATAGACACGAACCACCCACGGTGTCCCGGCTGCTTTGAGCTGAGTGAATTCCACAAAGATATTATCGATGGCAACAAGTGTCATATGGTTGGGATGATAGGATGAATTCCGGTGAAATGGTACGGAGAAGGATGATGAAAAACTAATCTGCCGGTTGTGACTCAGTTTGGTTGGTTTCATTTTTTGTACGAACTCTCCCTCCTTTGGTTGAGCCTTTCCCCTCCCTTCCGCCACAATGACGGCGGACAGGTACGAAGGGAGGGAGCCACGTTTGAACAGAGGAAGGGGAGAGTTGTCAGGATCATCATGGGTTGATGTTCAAAATGAGTTACTACTAATCTGCCATAGCACGATCGACGAAGTTCAAAGAGAAAAGGATGATATCAAACTCAATCAACATTACTAACACCCTTGCGATTCCCGCATCGGAGCTGGAATTTCAGTTTACACGCAGCGGAGGCCCGGGAGGTCAGAACGTCAACAAGGTCTCCACCCGCGTTGAGCTGTTGTTTAATGTGCTGACGTCGCCCAGTCTGACTGATGATCAGAGGGCTCGCATCAAACGTGCTCTCGGGAAACGCATCGATTCCAGCGGGCTGTTGCATATTGCGGTCCAGGATTCCCGCAGCCAATGGCGAAACCGGGAGGATGCGATTGAGCGCTTCACTGATCTCATCCGTGAAGCATTGAAACCGCGGAAGAAACGTATTCCTACCGGCGCAACAAAGGGATCGAAGCAGAGACGTTTGCAGGGAAAAAAACTGCATGGGGCCAAGAAACAAACGCGTGGCCGAGTAAGCCCTGAGTAACGATTCACCTTGCGAGCCTTGAAGAATTCGCCTATATTTCATCCTGAAATTCCTCCATTGTTGTTCACCCTCAGAAAGTGAGAACGCACCATGAGCAATGCGATCCAGGGTCTGGTTCCGGCGCCGTTGTGGGAACACTTCGCACGCATTTCAGCAATTCCCCGTCCCTCAAAGAAAGAAGAAAAGATCGCGGCTCACATTGTCGAGGTTGCGAGGAGTAACGGACTTGATGTCCGGCGTGATGCGACCGGGAACATCGTGGTTGAAAAGCCCGCGTCAGCGGGAAAGGGATCGTCCGCGATGATAGCGTTGCAATCGCACATTGATATGGTGTGTGAGAAAAACAAAGACGTCAAGCATGATTTCGACAAGGATGGAATTCAACTCGTTCGCACTAACGGCTACGTCAAGGCAAATGGGACGACACTCGGCTCTGATAATGGAATTGGTGTGGCTGCCGCGATGAGCGTTATGCTTGATGCATCGCTGGTGCATGGTCCACTGGAATTATTATTCACGGTTGACGAAGAAACGGGTCTCACCGGAGCAAATGGACTTCAGGCGGATTTTCTCAAGAGTAGAATTCTCATTAATCTTGATTCCGAGGAAGACGGTGCGCTCTATGTCGGTTGCTCCGGCGGACGTGACACCATCTTGACTCTTGGTACTGCGCGTGAATCCGCTCCGGCCGGATTGGTGCCAATGACTCTTTCGGTCAGTGGTTTACGTGGAGGCCACTCCGGACTGGATATCAATACCGGTCGTGCAAATGCGATCAAGCTTCTTGGACGCGTGTTGTGGCATGTTTCGCAATCAAGCGATATCCGGGTAGCGAGAATTGAGGGAGGCAGCAAGCGGAATGCAATTCCGCGAGAAGCTGAAGCGACTCTCTTTGTCTCTGAAGACCAAATGGAGACCATCAAGAAAAAAGTCAGCCAACTGAACACGATCCTCAAGAATGAATACGGCACAGTTGAGCCGGGGCTGTTGTTGGCATTCTCAGCGCCGACTTCAGATGAAACCAGGCAGGTGCTACTCAAGAAAGATCAGAATCGGCTCATTGAGGGGCTCTATGTTCTTCCCCACGGAGTGATTTCCATGAGTGCGGATATTCAGGGGCTTGTTGAGACATCCACGAATGTTGCGACGGTGCATACGGAGGCTGGCGAGGTCGTCATAGGAACGAGCCAGCGCAGTTCAGTCAATACTGCGCTGGACGACATCGTTACACGTGTCAGGATCATTGGCGGCCTCCTTGGAATGGTTCCCCAAACCACAGATGGTTATCCGGGATGGAAGCCCAATCTCAATTCGCGCGTATTGAAGGTTACGCAGCAAACCTGTAAGCAGCTCTTTGGAAAAGACCCTGCCGTAAAAGCAATCCACGCCGGACTTGAATGCGGCATCATAGGGGAAAAATTTCCGGGGATGGATATGGTCTCTTTTGGGCCGACGATTGAAGGCGCACATTCTCCCGATGAGCGGGTGGAAATTGCGACGGTGCAGAAATTTTGGGATCTCCTCACCGGGGTTCTCAAGCACCTTTCTTAATCAGTAACGGTGAGCGTCAATCGTAAGTTGGCAAGCCCTTTCCCTTGGGTCGCGGAAAAGGGCTTTTGTCTCTCAAGAAATAAAATTCTGACAAGAGGTGACATGAAAATCATCGACGGTAGAAACGACCCAAGGTGTGCTGAGGCAATTATTGCGCGCCGATGGAGAATGACTGTGGAAATAGAGAACCGCACAACGGAAATCGTTGCCGCGGTCCGGCGCGAAGGGGATGAGGCCGTTACAACATTCACGCGTCAGTTCGATTGTCGCTTCATCGACTCGCTCGGGTTGCGCGTATCCGCCCGTGAGCAGGCGGCTGCTTACAAGAGTGTTTCCCGGAAATTCCTGAAGGCCCTGCAACTTGCCAGGAAGAATATCACGCTCTTCCACCAGCAACAACGCCCAAAGTCATGGGTGATGAAAGATAAAGGACTGCAGCTTGAATGTCGCGTAAGCCCGCTTTCCCGCGTTGGCATTGTTGCCCTCGGTGGGAAATTTGCATGTCCATCGCGAGTCCTGACGAATGCGGTTCCGGCAAGTATTGCGGGAGTGAAGGAGTTGGTGCTGGTTGTACAGAGCAATGAAGAGGGGAAGATTGCCGCCGAAACGCTCGTTGCTGCTGCCGAGTGCGGGGTCACCGAAATCTATCGCATTGGAGGAGCGCAAGCCGTTGCCGCTCTGGCATTCGGTACCGAATCAATCCGTAGAGTCGATAAGATCGTTGGCTCGGGTAATGCCTATGTCACGGCTGCAAAGAAAGCAGTGTTCGGTGAAGTCGGGATTGACACGATATGCGAGCCTGCTGAAGTTGTTATCGTTGCGGATGAAGCTGCAAATCCTGCCATCATTGCAGCAGATATTCTCGCACTTGCTGAGCGAGGCGAAACGGTCTTTCCCGTTTTCCTGACAAGTTCGAGCGTGCTTGCACAGCATGTGGAACTTGAACTGAACATTCAGGTGGAACGGATTGAACGTCGGGTGACCGCGCAACGTGTACTTGATCAGCACGGGACGATCGTCATTGTCGAGAGTGCCCGCCATGCAATTGACATTGTGAACAAACTCACCCCGGCCTCACTCGTTCTCATGGTGAAGAACGGAGAAAGGATCTCGGCACGAGTCAAGAACACCGGAGCAATTTTTATCGGCGAGTGGTCAAGTTATGTGATGGGAGACTACCTGACCGGCACGAACGATTCGTTCCCGACCGCAGGCTCTGCGCGATTCGGTTCTCCGATTGGAGTTGCGGATTTCACAAAGCGTACTCAGGTGGTGAATATCTCAAAGAAGCGTTTTCAGAAACTCTCAATGCATGCAGAGGTTCTTGCTGACGCAGAGGGCTTGCAGGGTGGTGTTGCTTCTCTCCAACGGAGGGCGAACACGTGAAACTCGCGTTGACATTACTTCCATTTTTTCATATATTTTTCAACCGTTTTTTGAGTTCAATCGTTATTCCGCGATAGCTCAATGGTAGAGCATGCGGCTGTTAACCGCAGGGTTGCAGGTTCGAGTCCTGCTCGCGGAGCAAAGCCCGACCGTTTGGTCGGGCTTTTTCTTTTTGTTCACCGGCGATTGAACTTGAGAGCCATTACAAGCGTAGAATCCAGAGAAGCAGCGTTGTGACTGATGGCACCGATTGAGACACCGGGGATTCGTTTATTGGTACTGTCAACGCTGAAAGCGTATATCTATCGAGCCTTCTCTGTATTGCTTATTTGCCATTATTTTCACAAGTTTGGCCGTTCGGTGGTTCATATCAGAGGGTGCATGAACCGAATGGCTGTAACGTGTTTGGTGATGCGGCATGCTGGTGAGGTGCAGGTGAGTTGAGGGTCCGGAGGGACCTGGGAAAGGGGATTTATGAAATCAAGTAATGGCGTTCATGGAAATCGAAGGGGTCACTCCGAGCGGACCCTGAGTGATTATTTAGCGATCATCATGCGCGGGAAGTGGATTGTTCTTGGCACCTTCGCGTGTGTTTTGGGGATCACTGCCATTTACAGTAAACTTGCCACTCCCGTTTATAAATCAACAGCAACAGTTTTGATTGACCAGAAACTTCCCAGCACCCCTGTGTCTCTGGAGGGAAGCGGAAGATCAACGTTGCAGAATATCAAGAATGAACTTGAAGTACTCAAGTCCAGATCCATTGCCGACACCGTTGCCCATCGGCTCATTGCTCAACGATATCTTGACCCAATCGACAAGACCCCAATACCGCTTATTCAACCTGAAGAAGACAAGGTGAATGGGGCTGAGTTCGCGTCTCCGGAGGAAATCATCGGTCGTATTACTTCAGCCGTTGACTTCGAACCGCTACGCGATACGGATGTTCTGAAGGTCATGGCGCAAAGCAATGATCCCCGCGAGGCGGCACTCCTTGCAAATCTCTATGCACAGGCGTACTACGACAGGAATATATTCGCCAGCAGGTCACGCTCACGGGCACTCAGGGAATTTCTCGAAGCACAGGTACGAGACAAGCGCGGGAGCCTGGATGTCACAGAGTCCGCCATGCAGGAATACATGGAGACGCAAGGCATTGTATCGTTGGATGATGAGTCAAGAAAAGTGATCACGCAACTTGCCGACCTTGAGGCCACCCGCGACGCAACCGAAATCAGCCTCAAGTCACTCACGAAAACACTTGCCTCGTACAAAGAACAGTTCCCGCAACAAGAAGCGGATGTCGCCAAGATGATTGGCGAATCCAACGATCAGTACATACGGGGTCTCCAGGATCAGATTGCAAAGCTTGAAGTACAGCGTGATGTTACCATTGCCCAAAACCCGACATTTGCCGGACAGGATATTTACAACCAACGACTCAAGGAAATCGACGAGCAGATTGATGCTTTGAAGGTCAAGCTGAGAGAAAGAACAGAATCCTTCATCCAGAGTCTACCGGCAGGTAGATCGGCGAAGTCCGATGGCGACCCTGCGGGTTATCTCGGACAGCTCAAACAGAACATTGTTGAGACGGAGATTGAAATGCAGGCTCTTCAATCGAAGAAGAAAGCGCTCGACGACGTCATTCGGCAATATACTGTACAATTTGAACGAATCCCCAAAAAGAGTATTCAGTACGCACGTCTCCAGCGGGCAAAAATGAGTAACGAAAAACTCTTCCTTCTGGTTGAATCGAAATACAACGAGGCCGCGATCTCCGAGCGGTCGGAGTTTGGTTATATCACGATCATGGATCCGGCTGTTGTTCCAAACTCACCCGCCAGTCCCAAGTTCATGTTGAACGTGTTGATCGGCGGACTCCTTGGTCTTACGCTCGGGCTTGCCGGAGTTTTCGTGCGCGAAATGCTGGATGTGAAACTGCAGGCGCCCGAGGACTTGAAGAAACGGAATTGGAACGTGCTTGCGGCTGTAATGGTTATGGATGACGAGCTGCAACGGATTGGAAAAGACACAGATGCGCCGCGCTTTAACAGAGACGTTGATCCTCACCTGATTACGCTCATGCTTCCGTTCTCGCCGATTGCAGAGTCGTATAGACTTCTGAGAACCACGTTACATTTTCCCAAAGGCGGCGAAGCACCAAAGACCCTGCTTGTGACCAGCGCGAGTCCCGGTGAGGGGAAGACAACGACAGTATGTAACCTCGCTGTTTCAATCGCACAGACCGGCAAGCGAGTCCTCCTGGTGGATTGTGATTTGCGTAAACCCAACGTTCACAATTTATTCAATATTCCCATGAAGCCCGGGTTGGCGGAATTGCTCTTCAAAGTTGGCGCGCACGAAATGGCAGTCCAGACCGGAGTGGTAAAAAATCTTGATGTCATATGTTCCGGAGCGCTGTCTCCCAATCCCGCGGAGATCCTTGGCTCACGCGAGATGCGCGGTTTCATTGAACAGGCGCAACGGGAGTATGATATTATTCTTCTTGATGCTTCCCCGGTGCTCGCGGCGACGGATGCTTCAATCCTCTCGACGAACGTTGATGGAGTGGTGATTGTTACGGCTTCCGGTACGACGCGGGTTGCCGATGTCGAACGAACCATTGAGATGATTGAGGGTGTTGGAGGAAAGATTCTCGGTTACGTCCTGAACAAGCTTGACTTGCAGAGAGCGTATGGTATTTCGTATGGGAAACGCGGCTACGGGTACTACGGATATGCATATCAGAGCAGCGAAACGAACGGTAAGGCGGGTAAACACTCCAAGTCCCGCGAAACGTGAACAGAACAAGGTATCCCCAATGAACATTTACTTCAAAGTGTTGATGGCGGTGTGTGTGGTTTTCGTGACAAGTATGCTTCCGTCAGGTGCATTTGCGCAAACGTCGGAGAGCGGTCTTGGTTCCGTACTCCCGCGGGCAGCTACAGCGTCATACTACTACATCGGCAAACCCGGTGAGCTTACGATGCAAGTCAACCTCTGGGGGTTCGTGAAGAACCCGGGGCGCTACGAAGTCCCGAGTTCCACAGATCTTGTCCAGCTTGTCTCCTATGCGGGTGGCCCGGTGCAAGGGGCAGATATGGACGATGTGCGGATAACGCGCTTCAACCGTACTGACTCGCTTCTTACCAGAGGAGAATACTCCGTTAATCTTGCAGAGCTGTATCGCGTCGATCCCGCAAAACTTGTGCTCCGTCCCGGCGACACGGTCTTCATTGATCACTCAAACTGGCTTACAGTCCGGGATGTCTTCAGCGTGATTACCACGGCCGCCATCATCACCTCGGCAGTAGCGCAGATCATTAATGTGACAAACAGGTGATCTCAGTGGTATCACGCGCGTTCGTGGCAAGCGGGTCCCAAAGGAGATGAAGACCAAGGTATTCATCTATCTTGTAATTTTGGGACTCAATGCATTTTCGAATGGGCTGGTGGAACTCATCCTCCCCGGAGCGCGCGAACCGTTTCGCCTACTCACATTTGCCGCCGATGGTTTATTGATCCTCACCGCACTGACATCAATGTTCTACAGATTGGACTACTCCGCAACCAGGATGTTCATCGCCTTCCTGGTGTTTTCGCTGCTCACCTTTTTTTATAATTTTGAAAATGTGACCATCGAAAGTTCTCTGAATGGCATACGCCAGCCGCTTGTGTTCATCTGTTCGCTGATACTCGCTTATGATATCCTGGACTCCGGGGTGCGAGGGCGAATGGTTCAATGGATGCATCGCTTCTTGTTCGTGTTTGTCCTTCTCCAGATTCCCGTAGCGTATCGACAGTTTTCCGTGTACGGCGCGAGTGACTGGGTCGGAGGAACATTGGGCTACGGGGCAAGCGGAATCCTGACGCAATTATTGTTTCTGATAACATTTTATCTTGTCGTCCGATACGGATCGACGAAGGAATTTACGGCATTCAGTCTCCCGCGCAGTATTCCATTTCTCCTGGTCTTGATTCCCTGCGCGCTCAATGAGACGAAGATCGCTTTTGTTTTTCTTGCACTGATGATTTTCTTGCTGGCATTTACCGGGAAGGTTCTTCGCGCTATTCCCATGTTGGTGGTTGGCGTGCTCCTGCTAATGCTGTTGAGTTACTACTACTCGGAAAATGTACAGGATACGGAGAAACTCTTTGATCTGACGTTTCTTGAACGATATCTTGTCTACGACTCACGCACTTCCGTGGATGTTCCGCGTTTACAGAAAATGCTGATGATGTTCGATCTGATGGCGCGGGACATTCCTGCATACTTCGTGGGGTTGGGATATGGAGTGTTTACCGGCGGTAATCTTCTGGAAACCTCAGAGTATAGCAGAGGAATTGTGGCCGACTTTAGGGGAACGCGCGCACTGTTGAATTCCCTTTGGTTGCAAGGTGGCATTCTGGGAGTTCTTACGTTTATCGGGGCAATGTTTTCCTTTGTGCGATCCAAGTATGAACTCCAGCGTAACGTCATGAGTTTCCGGCTATTCATGGTTGCGACGCTGATACTGATGTGGCTGTACAACGAAGCGATCCTGAACAGAGTTTTCGCTATGGTCGTTGCGTTCTTTCTCGCATGGATTGAAACCGGCGCTCTTACAGCTGATGAGGTGGCTGAAACCGAGGGAGCTGATGTTGCATCACATGGTGAAGGGGACATTGAGAATGAGGGGGTTCCATCGTATATCTCTCCACATCAGCGGTGAGCAATGAATCCGCTACGGCAGAGCTTTTTATTGATTGGAAATCGTAGATGAAAACCATACTCATCGTGAACCAACAGCAATTCGGCTATCTCTCGGATGCCTACAACTACTGCCTGCACCTGCGAGAGAAGTTCTCCATAATATATATCTGTTGGGATTATGGTCAGAAAAAAATCGCCATGGATGGTGTGAATGTCATATATATTCCCCGACAACATCCGATTAAGTGGTTGCGTTTGGCGGCATACATCCGGGCGGTGCTGAACGAACTTCGCTCACAGGATTACTCGATCGTGTTTGTGATCTATTTCCGGGGGTGTTCACTCCTTCGACTGTTCTCTCCGGCTTTCCGAACCATGGTCATGGATATTCGTACCGGATCAGTCCGAAAGGGAAATCTGCTCAGGGCACTTGAGAATATACTGCTCCGGTTTGAATGCATGTTCTATCAGAACATCACTATTATTTCTGAAAGCCTGATGAAGATGTTGGGGATTGGTGCCCGGAAATGCCGGATCTTTCCTGTTGGTGGACCCGATCCGCATCTTCCTGAGAAACAGTTTCAGGAGTTGAAACTCTTATATGTGGGTACGTTGAAGAACCGCGACATCCATAAAACAGTGGAAGGACTCTCACAGCTCTACAAAGAGAGCGAGAATCTTCCCCCGTTACGGTATGACATCGTTGGGGATGGAACAGATGACGACATGGTTCGGCTGAAGTCAGCAATCGAACAGAGTCCATGCAGGGATGCAATAAGGTTTCATGGAAGGATTCCACACTCTGAACTCAGGCCGTACTTCGAGCAGGCGAATGTCGGAGTAGCGTTTGTTCCCATGACTGACTACTTCCAATGTCAGCCCGTGACGAAAGTATTTGAATATTTGCTTGCAGGTATGCCTGTTGTTGCCACTCGAACATATGAGAACATGCGAGTGATCACTCAGAGTAATGGGGTACTGGTCACTGATACTGCTCAGGGATTTCATGATGGCCTGAAGGATCTGGTTGAACATTTTCATCGATTCGATTCCCGTGAGATAAAGAATACGGGGATTCCGTTTTCATGGCAGAACATTGTTCTCAATATTGTATTTCCACATTTTGAATCTCTATGCCATGAGCGGACACGGATTCAGATAGACAAAACAGGGGCAACACCCTCTGCATCAAAATTGGGACTCCCAACATCAACCAAATTATAGTCGCGTGAAATCGTTCTGTATGGGAATACAAGTATCCGAAATCCCTAGGTCTGCATGTATTCATACCCCAATGAAAGGATGAACGGCACAACTTTGAATAGTCACGTTCATCAGTGTAAGGTGCTTATCGTGTCGCCGCACTTTACAACAAAGGGAGGAATTCAGAATTACTGTAAAACGATTCATACGAAATTGGCGTCCGATGTGGAAATGTTCTTCATTGGCCCGAAACGTGAGAATGAGCCTGGATGGTTGTTGCTTCCCCGCCTTGTTTCCGGTAATGTGCGTTTTCTTCTGAGATTGATGCGTGGCGGCGTGGATGTTGTTCACATAAACACGTCGCTCGTTTCAAAGTCACTCTTGCGCGAAGGCGTATTGTTGCTGGTGACCAGACTCTTCCCGGTAAAAACGCTGGTCTTCTTCCACGGCTGGTCCAAGGATGTTGAGAAAACCGTTGGGACCACCTTCCGACAAGTCTTCCGTTGGGTTTTTGGCAGTACTGATCTTGTGATTGTTCTTGCACAGGATTTCAAGGCTGCCTTGCGACGCATCGGTCTGATGATGCCGATTCAAGTTGAAACGACATTCGTTGATGATCATGTGTTTGGTTCGCTTGATGAGGAAGCGATTACGAGGCGGACCAACGGTACAATCCACCGTCCCACGTTATTATTCCTGAGTCGTGTATTACGGGCGAAAGGCATCTTCGAAACCCTTGCTGCGTTTGCTTTGGTCAAGAAGAATCATCCCGATGTCCGCCTGATTGTAGCCGGCGAAGGTGAGGATATGGAAGAAGCGAAGAGGGTTGTAGCATCAGGTAATCTCGCCGATGTGGACTTTGTGGGTTTTGTACATGACGAACGAAAGAAGGCGGTTTTACTCGAGTCTGATGTGTACATCTTGCCCACACAATATGGAGAAGGGCTGCCGATTTCGATGGTCGAGGCAATGATATGTGGTTTGCCGGTTCTTACCCGACCGGTTGGCGGCATTCCCGATTTCTTCGAGGATAAGAAGATGGGCTTTCTTATCAATGGTCTTGAAGCACGGGAGTACGCAGCGTCTATTGAGTTGTTGCTCTCCAATACTGAAATGAAACAAACCATCTCGCTGTATAACCATCGTTATGCGCGAACAAGGTTTATGAGTACAACGGCCGCGGGCCGCTTGGACGCATACTATAACGAACTAAGACAAGGACTCTCAACGTGAATATTGGAATCATCGGGTGTGGTGTTATTGCCGCGTCGCATGTACGGATACTTCGCCGCTTAAAACCCGGTGTGCATATTGCGGTCTGCGACGTGGACGCCAGGAAGGCGGAAGCATTCGCTGCCGAATGGAACATCACGGCCGTGTACACAGACGTTGACTCCATGTTGCAACGCGAAAACCCCCTTGCGGTGCATATCGTGACGCCACCACACCTGCATGCGTCACTTTCTGAAAAAGCGATTCTGGCAGGCGCCCACGTCTTTGTCGAAAAACCGATCACGGAAAGGGCTGCTGACTACGAGAGAATAGCGAGCCTCGCCCAAACGCACCGAAAGGTGTTGTGCGGAGACTACAGCACACTCGGAATGCCTGTGGTGATGGAGGCCGTCGAGATGATTCGGTCCGGAATGTTCGGGGAGTTGATTGCCGTGCATTGCAACTTTGCAGGTTCAGAGGGCGGGGGAATGATTCAATACAAGAACCCCGACCACTGGGCATATCGTCTGCAGGGAGGAATCCTGCAGAACATGATCGATCATCCCTTGAGCCTGGTGCTTTCCGTCATGGAGCCGATTGATGAGTCTCATGTATTCATCAATCATCGGAACATGCTTCCGCATAACTCCCCCGATCTGCTGAACCTCACAGTAAAGAATGCTCATCAAATCGGATCGCTGACACTCTCGCTTGGTCATGGGTGTAACGAAAGGCGGGCGCAGTTCCTCCTGCAGAACGGAACGATTGTCATTGATATGGGCAAGCAGATCATCAGTTCAACACGGGGGAGTGGACCACAGAGCTTCATCAAGAAAGCACTCTCCGGGGTTGCCGAGGGATATGCTTTTGCCGGCGGGACTATTGGGAATATCATCCAGGGGGTGCGCGGGAAACTCCAACGCGATCCGGGGATAGTCAACGTCATGCAGAATTTTTATGATGTCATTGACAACAAAGCGGAGCTCCTCGTGAGGCATGAGACACTCAGAACCATGACACGACTCCTCGATAACCTGTGGATGGAAGTTGACCCGACAAAGCAGAGCCCTGTTGCGGAGGTGAAACGATGAAGGTACTACTGACAGGATACTCAGGCCTCCTCGGCAGGCACATTGCGCGGGCTTTGAAACAGGACGGACACCACGTACGCGTTGTGTTGCACAAGCGCACAGTGACGCGTCAATTATTCAAAGAGGAAGCCGACGAACTTCTTTGGGGATCGCTCGAAGATCCAAAGACATTGCATGAAGCTGTCAAGGGAGTTGACATTGTCGTCCACAGTGCGTGGAAGTTCAGCACACAAACTGCGTCACGGCCTACGATGAATGAAGTGGTGACCGAAAACCTGCTGAAGGCAAGTATCGCAGCAGGCGTGAAGAAATTTGCATTTGTCAGCTCCGTAGCGGTGTATGGTATGGCAGCAACGAATGGAACCACAGTGACGGAACAGCAGCCGCTCGACAATGCCGGTCATTTTATTTATCCGCTCGAAAAAGTGAATATGGAGTCACTGCTCAGCGATACCAACACGCAATCAATGTCCATAGGAATATTCCGCCCCGGACCGATCTTCGATGATCACAAGAGTCCGATCAAAAAAATTATTGCCGGAAGGGCGATAGGCTTTGGCACTGGACGAAACACGATGCCGTATATCCATGCATCCGACGTTGCCGATGGAATAGCAAGGTGGATTCGGCTTGGTAAAAGTGGCGGGGTGTACAACCTCACTCCTAATAAGGAACTGCAACATCGTGAATGGTATGTTGCATGGGCCCGGCAAAAGGGATTTCGAGTAACGCCATTTTTCATCCGGGCAACTGTTCTTCGGTGGGCCGCTGCCGGTGCCACTCTCCTGAAACGGATGTTGGGCAAACCTGGCCGCGTTGATGTTGACTATGCGATTGCCGCAGCAACCAGGAGTATGAAATACAGCAATGGTCACGCGGTGACTGAGCTTCAATGGAAACCAACGAAAACGGATCGCTACCATGGCTGACAGCTCGCCTGTTGACGGAGTGCGGCGCGTGGCAATGGTTGTGTTTTCGTACTATCCGGCCGATCCACGCGTGCGACGTGAAGCAGAAGCCATGGTGGAAGCGGGAATTCACGTTGATGTTGTGTGTCTGCAAAAAGAAGAAGAATCTTCCCATGAAACGTTCAACGGAGTAGGCATACACCGTCTTCCCGTTGTCCGCAGGCGCGGTACGCCACTCCGCTACCTCTGGGAATATGTGACGTTTGTTTTCCTTGCGTCATTCAAGCTGTGTTCACTCCATTGGCGCCAGCCATATCGTGTTGTTCATGTTCACAACATGCCGGACTTCCTGGTCTTCACAGCGCTTCTACCGAAGCTCAACGGGGCGAAAGTGATTCTAGATCTTCACGACCCGATGCCTGAAGTGTTCATGACGAAGTACGATTTTTCCGGTCAACATCCCATTATTAAAGTGCTGCGCGTTATTGAGAAGTGGAGTATTCGTTTCGCCGATCGCGTTCTCACACCCAATGCTGCTTTCGTCAGACTCTTTGTGTCCAGAGGTTGCCCCCCTTCCAAAATTCATGTGATTATGAATTCGCCTGACACCAGGATATTTCTGGGGAAAGGCAATGGCAGTCCGACGAAGAGCCGGAACGGGCTTGTGCTCATGTACCATGGGACTATTGTCGAGCGGCACGGTCTCGGCACGGCGCTTGACGCGTTGGTTCTGCTGCGAGAGCAAATGCCCGATGTGGTCTTCCATGTCTATGGTGAAGGCGATTACGTGGAAGAGTTCTTGAGTTTGCGCAACAAGCTTGGCCTTCAATCGATGGTGCAGTATCACGGTCATATCCCGCTTGAACAGATTGCTGAAGCAATTGATTCGATTGATATCGGATTGATTCCGAACAAGAGGAGCATCTTCACAGAAATAAATCTTCCGACACGCATTTTCGAGTACTTGTCGAAGGGCAAACAGGTTATTGTTCCGCGCACTCAGGGCATTCTTGATTATTTTGATGACTCCTCAACGCATTTCTTCGAGCCGGGGAATGCTTCAAGTCTGGCGGCAGCTATTCGCCTAGTATGCGAACAACCAGAGAGGGGACGAGAGATTCTGGAACGGGGGATGGCCATTTACGAGGTGCATTCATGGCACCATCAAAAAATCTCACTTGTCAGCGTTATCAAGGAACTCCTGCCTGATTAAATCCGACTCCTCTTCTATGAGATTAGAAGGGTTCGTTCAAGCCCTTGTCCAGGTGATGGTAAACACATCTTTCCCATGAAAGATTTGGTACTTTTGTGAGGTCAATGGACACGGGAAACATACTCCTTGACTCTGGAACTGGCTGATGGTATATTCAGCCTGTCCCCCCCAGGCCTGATGGATATTGATATTGTCCATATAGGCGAAAGTTCCACCCAAGAACAAATCACAAGGGAGTTCGAGCGATTCAAGACCTCGACGGGGCACCTGTTCAACCCATCAAATGTTTTTCAGCAGGATCAAGTTTCAGGGATTGAAGGGTCGCTTCAAAGAGTGAGACTGTCGAAGTGTCAGCAACGCACCCGACTCTTTACTTAAATGAAGTAGATGAATGCAGTAGATTATTTGGGGGAGTTCGTAACATGAGTACCAGCAACAAAATGAATATTCCATTTCTCGATTTGAAACTTCAATATGAGAATTTGAAAAATGAGATTGTACCGGCTGTTGTCGCAACAATGGAGTCGACCCAATTCATTCTCGGCAAGGCTGTAGAGGATTTTGAAAAACGATTTGCCGAAGCTCATGGGACAAAACACTGTGTCGCAGTAGGAACCGGAACGGATGCGTTGCATCTGGTATTGTGGGCGAAGGGTATCGGACTGGGTGACGAGGTGATCACGGTTGCGCACACGTTCATTGCAACCTCGGAGGCAATTTCACTCACCGGTGCGACGCCGGTGTTTGTGGACATTGATCCCGTGACCTACACAATGAACCCGGAGCTTCTTGAGAAAGCGATTACGAAGAAAACAAAAGCGATTGTTCCCGTCCATCTTTATGGCCAACCGGCACCGATGGACCAGATCATGGCAATTGCAAACAAGTACGGCTTGCTGGTGTTGGAAGATGCGTGTCAGGCCCATCTGGCTCAATACGAGGGACGCTTTGTTGGACAGTACGGCGCGGCTGCCGCTTTCAGTTTTTATCCGGGGAAAAATCTCGGCGCATATGGTGAGGCTGGCGGCATAACCACGAATGATGACGCGTTGGCAGTCAAACTCAGGATGTTGCGCGACCACGGCTCAATCAAGAAGTACCACCATGTTCAATGGGGTCATAATTATCGTATGGATGGAATTCAGGGGGCAGTTCTCGGGGTAAAGCTCCAATACCTTGATCAATGGACTGAAGCACGTCGCAAGCATGCCCGCACGTATTCCCAAAAACTCCAGGGCGTTGGTGATCTGATCCTACCCAAGGAAAGTCCGAACGCGCGTCACGTGTATCATCTCTATGTTGTGCAAACCCGATTCAGGGACGCCCTGCAAGCACACCTCACAGAAAAAGGTGTCAGCACCGGGCTGCACTATCCAATACCACTTCATCTGCAAGAAGCTTACAAAGATCTGGGTTATGTGCAGGGACAGTTTCCTGTTACCGAGCAGGTTGCTCAACATGGTCTATCCCTTCCGATGTTTGCAGAATTGACTGATGATCAGATTGGCTACGTCGTTGATTCCATTAAGGAGTTTTTCGACTAATGAAATCCGGCCTGAGTGTGATGAAACTAAAGTACCCGCTGTACAAGTATATCTTTGCCATGAGTGACTGGCTCACGATGTTCCTCGCGTTTGTTCTGGCATACCGTATCGCAAGCATGTGGGAGGTGCCGACCATGGTATCGGGTCTCTCGCCCTTTGCAGCCGTGGCCGTGGTAGCACTGTGCAGTCTTGGGGTGGTCTCGGTATTTCACTACTTTAATCTGTATAAACTCAATGTTATTGTCACCGTTGCCGGACATGCACTACGACTTGTTCTTGCAACGATTATCGTCGTCCTGGGATTCGCCCTGGCAGTCTTCTTTTTCGATTCACACCACGGAATTGATCACCGGATTACTGTTACTGCCTTTGCGGGAATCGCGTTTGGTGGCTCCCTGATTCTGCGGGTTGTTGTTTTGCGGAACCTCTTCATGCTGCTTGCCCGATACCGGATCATGCGTCGTCGGGTTGTTATTGTCGGTGCAGGGGAGACCGGGCGAAAACTTGCGGTGACGCTCTTCTTGAATAAACACATCGGTCTGGATGTTGTCGGATTTCTGGATGACGAGATTCCTGTGGGCACCCCGATCTTCCGTGGAGCGAGAATTCTCGGACGGACTTCGGATATCGACGCGACGGTAAATACCAGCGATATAGAAGAGATCCTTATCACTGTGGAGAATACAGACCATCCGACATTTGTTGCACTGATTGAGAAGTGCGCACTCACAAATGCGGTGGTGAAAATATGCTCTCCTTTATACGAGATCATTCCATCCCGTCTGTTCATTGAGCATTACGGCGACATGCCCGTTGTTGCAGTGTCCCAATCAACACCCAGTTCCACCAATGAAACCTACAAACGGGTCTTCGATCTTGTCCTCGCATCAATTGCGATTTTGTTCCTTTCACCGTTGCTCATTTTCATTGCTGTGTTGATTAAGTGGGATTCTCCGGGATCGGTATTGTATCGCCAGACGCGCATTGGAAGAGGCGGGCGTCCGTTCACCTTTTACAAATTTCGTTCTATGCGTGTCGGCAGTGATCAGGATGAAAATAGAAAGAAACTTATCACCGAGATGATCAAGCAAGGGTCTGCCGTTGAACTGATGGAAAAGGGGACCACGAAAATAGTGAATAAGGCGCAGGTGACGCGATCCGGCAAACTGCTCCGCCGGACAAGTCTCGATGAACTGCCACAGCTTTTCAATGTACTCAAGGGCGACATGAGTCTCGTTGGCCCCCGGCCGTGTCTTCCCTACGAGTGGGAGAATTACGAAGAGTGGCACAAGAAGCGGTTGTCGGTTTCACCGGGATGCACCGGCGTATGGCAGGTGAGTGGCCGCAGTGAAGTGGGTTTTCGTGACATGGTCATACTGGACTTGTATTACATTCAAAATGCTTCACTGAACCTGGATTTCAAATTACTACTCAAGACCATTCCCGTGATGTTGTTTGGGAAGGGTGGGGGTTAATAACAAATGAGGATACCATCATGAAAGTAGGGGTCATTGGTTTAGGCTATTGGGGACCGAATCTCGTCCGTAACTTTCTGGCAACAAAGGGCGTCACCGGAGTCGTGTGTTGCGACATGGTCGAACGTCGTCTTGAAAATATTCAACGATTGTTTCCATCCGTGGAAGTCATGACGTCGTATGACGAGCTCCTGCTCCGAAGCGACGTACAGGCTGTTGCGATCGTGACACCCGTGTCGACACATTATGCTCTCGCCCTCAAGGCCCTCAAAGCTGGCAAGCACGTCCTGATCGAGAAACCAATGACTGCGCGCAGCGTCGAAGCACAGGAATTGATCGATGTCGCGTACGAACGGGGTCTGACCTTGATGGTGGATCATACGTTCGTGTATACCGGTGCGGTCCGAAAAATGAAAGAGCTTATTACCAAGGGTGATATTGGCGACGTACTCTACTTCGATTCCGTACGTGTGAACCTCGGATTGTTTCAACGTGATGCCAGCGTGATTTGGGATCTTGCCCCACACGATATTTCCATCATGGATTATCTCATAGATGCGAAGCCCGTCTCTGTGTCTGCTGTGGGAGTCCGGCATTTTAACGGCTTTGAAGACATCGCGTATCTTGCGGTTCACTTTCAGGGAAAGCTCATCGCACACTTCCATGTGAACTGGATTTCGCCGGTGAAGGTACGCAAGATCCTGCTCGGTGGTACCAAGCTCATGGTGGTGTATGATGATATGGAGCC
>JBJXHC010000057.1:0-21431 GCA_046160825.1 Bacteroidota bacterium
TGGGCGACAGAGTCTGGAGTTTCTTGTGGTATTCACACTATGCAGTCCTTGTATCCTTTTCTCCTTCGATGGTGCCTTCCGAGACGTAGCGGCTCCACGATTCACTCGTTAACGATGCATTTTATTATAAAAGGTAGTAGTGGTCGTCCTCGCCTTGACAATACTTCTTGCCCATTCAGTTGTGTCAGTAGCAAGCTTATTTACGAAACCAGTTTATTTCATTCGGTATCATATCATTTGTTCTGCTGTTTTTGCAAGTGGTGTACTTGAGGTTTTTGAAGGCGTTAAAATCCTCGTCGGGACACGTGAAATAAAAATTGCAGGCCTTATCTGGCTTGTCTCTCTCAGCATTATGGGGGTGTACATCCTCCTTTCCCTCCGAAATGTTCGTCAGTATGATAATTTTCTAACAAGACGATATCTGTGGTTTCTTGGTTGGGTGTTCCTCGTTCAAGTCTTCGTTGGAAGCACAACATTCTCCGGCATTTTGCACTTTCTTGAGCTTCTCTACCCATTTGTGATCTTTCTTATTTGTTATGCTTTTGTTCGACCAGGCCCGGACACCGTTTCGATCCTTGCGGCATACAAATGGTACGCGGGTCTCCTCTGTGTGCTGATTCCGGTGAACTATCTTCTCTTCGGTTACAACGAAATGAACGTGCTGAACTATGCACGGGTTATGTCCACGAGTTTACTGCCTGCGTTCTTTCTTTTTTTTGCTCAAGGAATTCAGAAGCAAAAAAAAATGTTATTCCCGGCTACAGTTCTTCTTCTCATACCAGTACTCACAATATCGAGAGGGGTAACTGTCGCAGTCATTCTTGCTGTGCTTTACTACTCTGTTCGAACGTTTCTGTCCTTCCGGCGGTTCAAACAACTCGCGTTCATCATGATAAGCCTGATAGTAGTAACATACGGAATCGTTACCAGCTCCGCATTTCAAGAGAGAACGCAAGCCGAGGGAAATATTGACCCTATGGACGAAGGGTTTGTAAATACGAGTGGCCGGCTCCGCATTTGGCTCCACTTTTATGACAAGATTGCCTCGGCATCGGCGACATCCTTGCTTTTTGGTGAAGGCCTTGGTTCAAGCGACGAGTTTACGATGGAAAGTGATGAATCAGAATGGTTCAAGCAACCACATAGCGAGTACCTTCGTTTCCTCTTCAATTTTGGTCTTGTGGGAGTTTTGTTGTACTTCAAGATATTCATAGGACTCATACGCGCGCTACGCCGAAGGGCTACCGGTGATGAACATTCCTGGCTAATTGGGGCAACAACAATGCTCGTGTATTCACTCTTCATCCTGTCACTCTACGAGAACTTTCTTCTCTATAGTCCTTTTGGATTTACTCAAAATGCTTTTGTGATATTTGCAGCGGCCCTACGAATCACGGATACCAAGCAAGACAACTAGCGTAGAACCCCTCCTAAAAAGCTGATTACCTTTTTCCCCCAGAGATGTAGTAATTACAAGCATCGTCCCTTCAAGGTTGCGTTTGTCGTCGGATTTGACCGTTTGTCCTACTGGCCCAAGAATTGACCCTATTCAGCAGGGTAAGCCGCTGTCCCATGCAGGCCAGCGGGTACATCGCTTAAGATGAAATTCAACTGGGTGGTTCAAGAGTTTGGTCAATCAACGAAAAGTTCGACTTGCAATGCGTTGGTCGTTGTTTCTATCAGGGGCTTTTCTTGCTTCTGTGTATACGCATGTGCATGCGCAAACGACGAGCGACATTCTTCGGGCAAGTGTCCTCCATGAGGATTCTGCCACAACCATGGTTCAGCAGTTTCTTGTTTCTCAATTCCCATCGTTTCCGAATCCTTCATCCCAGTCGGAGTGGGAGGGATACGCCGCGCGGGTACGCGACACACTCCGAACTCTCCTTACTCATATTCCGGTTTCGGAAAGAACTCCACACCGCATTGAATCACGAGGTACTCTGCACGAGGATGGATATCGAATCGAGAAACTGATCCTTGAGATTTACGAGGGGATCGAGATCCCGGTGAATATTTATATCCCCGACTCACTGGATGGAAGGACACCAATCGTCCTGAATCCAAATGGGTTCTTCCTCGAGGGTAAAGCGATGGAAGCAATTCAACGCCGCTGTGCGAGCTTTGCAAAAATGGGATACGTTGCGATTTCATGGGATTTTGTACACACAGGAGAACGGGGTGGCTGGGATGGTATCGGGCTTCCCGGAAACAACGGGTACTACTCTGTTTGGTGGAGAATTGCCGGAGCGAACAGCATTGCACTTTCTGTCGGAGAGACGATGGCAATTCTGGAATACGTCATGACACTGCCATACGTTGATACGACGCGTATAGCGGCTGTAGGTTCATCCCAAGGTGCGATAACGGCCTTGCTTGCCGCATCCATTGACCAGAGGATCAGTGCCGTTGTTGGCGTTGTTCCTTCGATGCCTTCGAAGAAGGCTCCCTTTACCCTGACAGATCATTTCACGGAACGCAACTATATCATGTGGGACGGGGCATTTACTCCATCACTGTTCAAAGAAGTTGCCGACATGGCCGAACTCATTGCACTCTGCGCTCCGCGTAAAGTATTGATAATTTCGGGTACCTCAGACATTACACCGCCGGCGTGGATTGGGGAAGAAGTTGAACAAGCGCGTCAAATCTATGATCTGGTCGGCAATCCTGATGCGCTCAAGCATGACAGTTTGCAGATGGGGCATGAGTACGGGCTCGCAGCGCGACTCCGCACTTATGGCTGGCTCAGGCGTTGGTTTGACAACGATACGAACGAGGTCTTATCAGAGTCTGAGATAAACGTATGGCCATTGGATAGCCTGCGTTGTGGGATAAACCCCACTTCTTCAACGATTCTCTCCAGCGGGAATGCACTCCTTTCGGCAATCAGTAAACCGAACTATTTGCCGACGTCCGCTCAGGAAGCCAGACTCATGCAACATGAGATTCAAACATCATTTGTTGACATTGCACATCGGTTCAGTGATTCGGTTCTGAGTACAATAGTTCTTGGTACTATGTCTTATCCCGCAATGACAATAACTCGCGGGGTGTTGAACCATGAGAGCAAGTTGAAGACACCATTTCTTTTCTTCTCACCTGTTGGCATGGCTCCGGAAGCCGGGGTAATATTGTTGTCTGATTCCGGGAAGGGTGCCTTGCCTGGTACGCTCGTGGATAGTCTGGTTGCACGAGGCTACAGTGTGTGCGCTTTTGATCCACTTGGAACAGGGGAGATTGCGTTCGAGAGATTCAGCACCCGTGTTCTTTCGTACTATATGGAGATGTTTGATCACACTCTGATCAGTGTCGGACGCCACCAGGTTGACGAAGTCATTCGACTTATGAAGAGGCAAGGGATGAGTCGTGTTGCCATCGTTGCAGATGGTCCACTCTCACAAGTGTTGGCTACCCTTGCTGCAACGTCCGACGATGTAGGATCTCTCGCCGTCAGCAACGGGCTCGATGGATATCAGGAATCTCTCCCGGGTGAATTTCCGATGAAAGCTCCAGCGTTCAAACAATTCAAGAACTCATTTAGAACCGCAGATACTCCAATTCTCTCATCAATTATTTCTCCCAAGCCGTCGTTGTTCTCAAACATGAGGGATCTCGATGGCGGTCTCCTTCCGGATTCTTCGCGAACGCTTGGGATGATGCGCGATTTCCACGGAGTCTTTGGCAAGGATCATCTACTTACTCAAGTTCTGGATTCTTCTGGCTCTGCTGAAAAGACTTTTGAATGGTTACTGAAAGTGTATCCTCCATTTGGACGACTGAATGTGTTTGCGGTACCAGACAGCGTCGTGATGGAGGACTCCTCATATACCACTGCGCTTCTCACAAACCATTCGGGTGATCAGTTTATTGAAATTGTTGATGGTCCTGAGTGGCTTTCCATCAACTCCGAGACCGGAAGGCTCTCTGGGGTCGCTCTGAATCATGGTCAGAGTTCGCAACCAGTTCGAATACGTGTTACAACGGACACTGGGGATACCCTGGAATACAGATACGATCTTCATGTCATTCACCAAAACCACCCTCCGGATATTTCAGCCTTTCCGGATACACTTGCGTTTGAAGACAGTCTGTATACCCATGCAATTCAAGCCAGCGATCGGGACACCGAGTATTTCGGTGACAGCCTAAGCTATCACTTAATCGCCGGCCCGATGTGGATGCAAGTGGACTCCATTGCCGGGGTGTTATCCGGTACACCGTTAGCTTCCGATGTGGGAGACACGGTTGGAACGCTTATGGTTACCGACAGGAATGGGGGAGTAGCCCTGCAACAGTTTCGCCTGAAAACTTATCATACAAACCACGCTCCCGTGTTTATCACTCAACCTGTGACATCAGCGAGCGAAGATTCGCTATACCAGTACTATGCGTACTCCATGGATGTGGATAGCATTCTCTTTGGTGATAAGATCAAATATTCATTGCTGGGCGAGGGTGGATGGCTTTTCGTCGATTCAAGTACAGGGCTGCTGAGCGGTACACCGCGAATCTACAACCTTGCTGATACGCTCGTCACCATTGTTGCCACGGATGATTCGGGTGCCGTTGCAGAACAGAGCTTTGTCATTCGTGTACAGCACGTGAATCATCAGCCAGTGATTCAATCAATCCCCGTGCTCAAAGCAGTTGAGGACAGTACATACCGGTATGCTGTTGTCGCGACGGATGTTGACACGCTGGTCGGCGATTCGCTCCAGAGTACACTTATTCGCGCTCCGGCCTGGCTTATATTCGATTCGCTACAGTTGATTCTCCACGGTGTACCGGGTGCAGTCGATATTGGTCTGGACACAGTCGAGATCGTTGTAAGTGACTTGCTCGGTGCGACAGTGCGGCAAGAGTATCAGTTGCTGACACGACACGTCAACCATGCTCCGTTCTTCGTCAGCGTACCCGAAACAGTAGCAGTGGAGAGCCTTGCGTATAGATACATGATACGAGCTCTCGATCCTGATTCACTTTTCGACGATGTGATCCAATATCGCGCAATAACAAAACCCGCATGGCTCACTTTTGACAATTCGAGCGGCGAATTGAAGGGTCTACCGATGAGTCAGGATGTTGGTGAGTACCAGGTTGTCATCACGGCAAGAGATAAAAGCGGAAGTACCGTGGTGCAAGATTTTAATCTGAACGTGAAGTACATGAATCATAACCCTGTCATTACTACATTTCCAGTCATAAGCGCTCAAGAGGATTCTCAGTATGTCTATCAAGTCCAGGCCTTGGATTCAGACAGCGCTTTGTTTAATGACCATATCAAGTATAGGCTCGAGACCGGCGCGTCTTGGCTGATGATTGACTCGGTGTCAGGAAGGCTAGCCGGGATTCCACGAGGTCTGGACGTCGGGATAAGGAATGTTGTGGTCATTGCTGTAGATCAGCAGGGTGCGATGGACCGGCAAGAGTTCATGCTCCGAGTAGAACATACGAATCATGCACCCCGAATTGTAAGTGTGCCTGTTACCGGCGCCACAGAGGATGAGTTATACGAATACAGGGTCGTCGCAATTGACCAGGACTCATTGTTCGGTGATGGACTGCGCTATCGTTTGAACATCGGTCCGATCTGGTTATCCATGGACAGCATATCCGGGCTGATCTCCGGCTCGCCAGCCGGTGTGAATGCTAAGGATACCGTTGTTGAGGTGGAAGTAGTTGATATCGTTCGTGACGAGACAAAGCGTCGAGGGGACGCTATGATGAATAGTGCAGGTGCTTTTGGTGAAAGAGGTCTGGGACCCCGGGCCATGAGTAAACAGTTTTATCGCATTCATATTACACACGTTAATCATGCTCCGATGTTTGTCAGTATACCTGAAACAACTGTGGTCGCCGGTACAGAATATCGGTACGCGGTTCATATTCTCGATCCGGACTCCATAGATCAAGCAGATACAATTTCATGTGAACTTGATGCCGGACCGGAGTTTCTGCGCTTCGACAAGGAAACGTTCGTGTTGACAGGAAGCCCGGGTCGAATGCATAGCGGCAGGTACAGGATTTTGTTAGTCGCGCGTGACAACCATGGCAAGAAATCATATCAGGACTTTACCCTGAATGTTTTGCGAAGCAAGAGATTAAGAGAAATACTCACCACAAGAGATACAGTTATCCTCGAGAGCTCATCCTTCGAGTTTCGACCGATGACTGCTCGAAACAATTCCGGAGAGGAACGATACAGATATCACCTTCTCGGCGGGCCCGGGTGGATTGCTGTTGACTCAATGACGGGGACGATTTCAGGGAAGTGGCCTTCCGGCGATGGAAACAGTACAATCGATGTGTTGCTTGTAGCAATTTCACTTGAGGGAAATGTTATTGAGGAGCATGTAATTCTTCAAACGAAACCGGGGGGAGGTGGTGAATTCGAACACGAGGTTAAGGAGTTTGCGCTTGTGCAGAATTATCCGAACCCGTTCAATCCAACGACTGTCATTACATATTCAGTAGCTGAGGCATCGTATATCAAACTCACAATTATTAATATTCTTGGACAAGCGATTGAAACCGTGATCGATCAGTATCAGGATCCCGGTAGATATTCTGTCGTTTGGCCGGCAAGCGACGGAAGTATCAATTTTCCGGATGGGGTGTATTTTTATAGGCTGGATGCTGTCCGAATTTCGGATCGGATGGGATGGAGCGAAGTGAGGAAGATGGTCCTATTGAAATGATATCGCGTTTTGTCTTACTGGAAGATTCTCATTCAAATTTGGATTTCAATTACCAATTTATTAGCTTCTGCCACGGTTCGTCATACGAATGGTGGGATACCATAGCAGGTGCATGAGACAGGTTCTCTTGCGAATGTAGTCAGACGAAACTGGAGAGCGCTCGCCGCGATCGTAGCGATCTCCACAGACGCCTGTATCGTGCTGGCAACATTCTGCGTTGCCAGCCGCATCGCTTTATCGCGCGTACCACTTGCCGACCTTTTGGATTCTCACTCCCGCTTTCTTCTTTTCTCCCTGATTGTGATCATAGTGGCGTTCACCGCGATCGGGCAGTATCGCATCGTTGCGTACATCCCACCGAAGCGTCATTTCCTCAATGCCATTCGGACATTTTTCTACAGTGGCACAATTATTCTCTGCACGCTATTTGTTTTTCAGAACAGCTTCTACACCAGGGAATTTATTGCGGCGTTTTTCATCCTGCTGCCGATCTTGTACGCGTGTGTATGGAGTACACTCCGGTTCTTGCGAAGTAAACTTGGCGGCCTCCATCTTGGAAGATGGAACACACTCGTCGTCGGGTTTGACAAGAGCGTTGATCGGATGTCAACACGCATGACGATGTTCCCGGAATTGGGGTATGACGTTATTCGTCTCATGAAATCAACCGGCCCCAGTGACGGGCTTCTCCATGTGAACCAGGAGGAAGTCGAGACGGTGATCTCATCACAGGGGATCGAGCATATCGTTCTTTCATCATCACATTTGAACGGTTCCTTTGATACCCTGGAGGACCTTTGCCGGAGATACAATATCCGGATGAGCCTCGTGTCGAATGAGTCCGACGATCTCTTCGCGAGGACAAATATTTATGACCTTGCCGGTATACCGGTCTTCACGCCGCATCACCGCCGGTTGGAAACGGCAAAGGGAATCATCAAGCGAGGTTTTGACATTGTTACCTCCTGCATCCTGTTGATCTTGCTTTCTCCGCTCTTCCTGCTCATTGCCATAGCAACCCGGAGTGAATCCAAGGGTCCTGTGTTCTTTAAGCAGCTCCGGGCACTAAGCGACAATGACAAGCCATTCGAGTTCTATAAGTTCAGGAGTATGCACCACACGGCTGATGAAGCGAAGGAAAGTCTTATCGACCTTAATGAAAGTGACGGGGCATTGTTCAAGATCAAGAATGATCCACGACTGACGAGGGTGGGGCGTTTCATTCGGAGGCACAGTTTCGATGAACTTCCCCAACTTGTAAATGTCCTCAAGGGCGAAATGAGTCTCGTGGGTCCAAGACCGTTGCCGGTAAAAGACTTTAAGCTCTTGAACGAACGTGATCACCTCGGCGGCTACTTCCGCAATCGAAGCAGGGCCAAACCCGGTATGACGGGCTTGTGGCAAATATCGGGGAGGAGTGATCTCGGTTTCCGCGAAATGGTGCTACTGGATTTGTACTATGTGGAACATCAAACGCTCCTTTTTGACATTGAGATTCTTGTCCAAACCGTACCCGCTGTTCTCTTCGGGAAGGGTGCATATTGATTTGAATGTGATTGTGCGTGTGTACAAACAAGAACTATTTATCACACCTGAGACGAACCGAGTTTCTGAATGCTAAACACAGAAGAATTGAGAGAAACAGAAATCGTTGCGGCAAGAACCACGATCAGTGAGCCGCTTCATCCGGGGCACGACACGCTTTTTGAGTATTCGACCACCCGGCCAACGGTCCCTGATGCACATTTCCGCATAAAGAGGATCGTGGATGTTATCACGGCCGGAGGAATTCTTGTATTGTTGTCGCCATTCATTCTGATAATAGCGGCATTGATCAAGATTGAATCGAGGGGCTCGATCCTCTTCAGCCAAAAACGATCTCTTGGTGGCGACGACCATCCGTTTGATTTTTACAAATTCCGAAGTATGCACGTTGCAGCAGACGTGCAGAAAGATGGATTATTGGAGAACAACGAATCCGACGGGGCGTTATTCAAAATGAAGAACGATCCTCGATTAACACGTGTAGGCAAATTCATACGGAAGTACAGCCTTGATGAGTTGCCACAGTTATTAAACGTCCTGAAGGGCGATATGAGTCTTGTCGGCCCACGACCCCTGCCGGTCGAGGACTACGAGAGAATAACGCGAGACCATCAATCGTACCAGTACTACCGCTTGCGTTCAAACGCTACGCCTGGGATGACCGGGCTCTGGCAGGTTTCAGGGAGAAGTAACCTTGGATTTCACGAGATGGTTATGCTTGATTTGGAGTACATAAAACACTGGTCGCTACTGACCGATGTACGAATACTCATTCGAACAATCCCGGTTGTTCTTTTCGGGAGAGGTGCGTATTAGTTTTTCTGATGTTATGGTTTCGTTCAGCGTTCGTTTTTCCCGTAACAGTAACATTACGCCATACTGAATTTCCAGTCCACCTCTTGGCTCCTCTCATCACCTTCCTTTGTTTCTCAAACAACTTTTTTGTATACTCTTACCCATAAATTCAGTGCTTGCCACCAATTAGGAGAATAGTTTGAAACTCAGTGTCATAGGAACCGGCTACGTCGGACTTGTCGTCGGGACATGCTTTGCCGAATCAGGCAATGACGTTATTTGCGTTGACATCGATGAAAACAAGCTCAGAATGCTCACAAAGGGGGAAAGTCCAATCTATGAACCAGGGCTGACGGATCTCCTGAAAAAGAACATTGAAGAACAGCGCCTTACCTTCACATCAGACCTCGCACATGCCGTAACAAAGTCCCTGATTATTTTTCTTGCCTTGCCCACGCCGCAATCAGAAGATGGTTCGGCAGACCTGCAGCATGTTCTGAAAGCTGCCAAAGAAATCGGCAAACACATGAATGGCTACAAGGTTATTGTTAATAAGAGCACAGTCCCGGTTGGCACGGCTGACAGAGTTCGTGAGATCATCGCAAAGGAAACCAAGCACGAATTTGACGTGGTCTCGAACCCGGAGTTTCTGAAAGAGGGAGCGGCGATCAACGACTTCATGAAACCGGATCGTATCGTAGTCGGAACCCGGAGTAGCAAAGCCCTTGCGTTAATGCAGGACTTGTACGGTCCGTTTATCCGCACGGGAAACCCTTTCATTGTTATGGATGAACGAAGTTCGGAACTGACAAAATACGCATCGAATTCATTCCTCGCCGCAAAAGTATCGTTCATGAACGAAATGGCCAACCTCTGCGAACGAGTGGGCGCCGATATCGATCAGGTACGAAAGGGAATGGGAACGGATCCACGAATAGGCACCCAATTCCTCTTTGCCGGCATCGGTTACGGCGGATCGTGTTTCCCAAAAGATGTGAGTGCCCTTCTGAATACGGCACAGAGCAATTCCTATGAATTCCAGATACTCAAGTCTGTTGAACATGTGAACGCGCGCCAGAAGACGATTATCGTGGATAAGCTCAAGAAACATTTTGGGAACCAGCTTACGGGAAAGACATTCACAATTTGGGGACTGTCGTTCAAGCCGAATACGGATGACTTGCGCGAAGCGCCGTCCATGGTGATTATCGACGCTCTCACAAAGGCCGGCGCACATCTTCGCGTCCATGACCCCGTTGCCATGCATGAGGCGAAACGCAAGCTTGGTACAACCGTCGAATTTTTTGACAACAACTACGAAGCCTTGCGCGGAAGCGACGCATTGGTCGTTGTCACTGAATGGAACGAGTTCAGGAGACCTGATTTTGAGAGAATGAGGGGGCTGATGAAATCGCCCGTGATTTTTGACGGACGCAACATCTACGAACCCGCCCGCCTGAAGGAATTCGGGTTCACGTACTATGGGATGGGGAGAAGCGGTGGGAACGACTAACACGCCCCATGCTGTCGTGACGGGTGGAGCAGGGTTTCTCGGCTCTCATTTGTGCGATCGGATGCTTGCAGAGGGGTTCCGCGTCACGGCGATCGATAATTTGATTACAGGCGATACGAAGAACATCGCCCACCTGATCGGCAACCCTCAGTTCCATTTCGTTCATCATGATGTTACGGAATATATTTTCATTGACGGTCGTGTCGATTATATTCTGCACTTTGCTTCTCCCGCAAGCCCGATTGACTATCTCAAAGTTCCCATCCAGACTCTCAAGGTTGGCTCGCTCGGTACGCACAAGGCTCTTGGACTTGCAAAAAACAAGGGAGCACGGTTTCTCCTTGCCTCCACCTCCGAAGTGTACGGCGATCCGCTCGTCCATCCGCAACCGGAAAGTTATTGGGGAAATGTGAACCCTGTCGGTTCGCGCGGCGTGTATGACGAAGCGAAGCGATTTGGCGAGGCCATTACCATGGCATATAATCGCTTTCATGCGGTTGATACCCGCATCGTGCGAATATTCAATACGTATGGCCCGCGCATGAGGCTGAATGACGGACGCGCAATTCCCGCGTTTATTTCCCAGGCTCTTGCCGGTGAAGATGTGACTGTCTTCGGAAACGGCACGCAGACACGGAGCGTTTGTTATGTAGACGATCTGATTGAAGGCATCTTTCGGTTATTGATTTCGAAGGAAATCGATCCTGTCAACATCGGCAATCCGGATGAACTGAACATGCTATCGCTTGCCGAGGAAATCATCGCGCTTACCGGAAGCAAGAGCAAGATTGTTTTCAAGCAGCTTCCGGAAGATGATCCCAAAATTCGTCAGCCGGATATCACACGGGCACGCGCCATTCTCAATTGGTCCCCAAGTGTCGGAAGAAATGAAGGGCTGAAGAAAACCATTGAGTACTTCACCTCCCAGTTGCAGGAGTAGAGGAGGCAACTTCGCCGGATGAACTTGTACCTCCGAATTGGCGTGCCGACAATCCTTATGATGTTCTTGACGAACGCGGAAGGACGGTCACAAGATGACAGCGCAAGCGACACCGACTCCACCATGTACGAGCACGAGTGGGACGATTCCCTTCAGATTAATACTACCCGCCTCGCAATCGTGGGAGGGACCGTGGTTGTCGCCGCGACGGCCATTCATCTTTACCAGGCAAACGGATGGTGGAAGAATAGCCGACGCTCGTTTCACTTCCGCGAGGATCTCACCTATGCGCTTCACGTGGACAAGATTGGTCACTTCTTCGGTGCGACGGGTGCAACCTTTGTCATGAGCAGGGCATTTCGCTGGGCGAATTATTCGGAAACCAATTCTCTGCTGCTCGGTGCCGGTGTGTCAACGCTATTCCAAACGTATATCGAAATCGAAGACGGATTCTCCACTTGGGGTTTTGACCGAGTGGACTTCGCCGCGAACGTCGCTGGTGCATGGTACCCTGTCGCTCAACACTTTGTCCCGACACTCCGCGAGTTCAATCTCAAAATAAGCTATCTCCCTTCCCGGAATATCAATCAGCCCGGCGCGTTTTCCGGACAAAAGCACATCCTGATGGATGACTACGAGGGCCAAACATTCTGGTTGAGTGTGAATGTGAATAACATCCTGCCGGGGAGTGTCGAGCCTTACTGGCCGGATTTCCTTGCGCTTGCTGTCGGCTATGGGGCTCGCGACATCCTTACACAAAATCCTTACAGGGTGTATTTCGTCAGTCTTGATTATGATATGAGCAAGATTATCCCGCAGACCAGTGATTTCCTGCGTACGCTTACCGGGGTACTCAACTTCATCAGGTTTCCGGCTCCCACAGTTCAAATATCTCCGAATGCGATTTGGTATGGACTGTACTTCTAATTCTCCCGGCGTATATCGATTGTTTGTGATGTCCCTGGTGGGTGCGATAACCGCTTGGTGTTTTATCGTGCCTGCACATGCGCAAGTCGAAACCGTACCAACGCATCATCCCGTGTATACGTTTCTAAAACGGATGGAGGTCAAGGGATTTATCGGGCGCTATCATGATGCAGTGCTTCCAATTTCACGGGAGCGGGTGGGAGAATATCTCTCTGATCTTCATAAGGAACGGGAAAACCTGACTGCATCCGAAAACGGATCTCTCGCTGACTTCCTCTCCGAATTTCAATACGACATTTCCGGATCAACAGAAGGTTACCATTCCCTGATCGAATCGGACCAGCAAACATTCGGTGGTGCAATTGCCGAAGAGATTTCCAACCGCGAGAAATTTCTCTATGTCTATCATGATTCATCCGTTTCGTTTTTTGCTAACGGACTCGTGACGCTTGATGCCCGATGGATTGATGGTGATGCACTGGGCAAAGATCGTTCGGTGTTTTTTCAGTTTGGTGGAAGATTGCGCGGTACTGCATTCGACCGGGTTGGTTATTCTCTGCAAGCCACCAATGCTCAGTTCTGGGGAAGCCGCGCATTGCTCCAACGTGACCGGTTGATCAATCAGAGTTTCGCCTTGAGGACCCCCGACGCGAAGAACTTCGACTTCGCCGAAGGATACGTCCGCTACGACGGGGACATTTTCTCCGTGCAGATTGGTCGGGAGAGATTGCTGTGGGGAAATGGATACGAACAGAAATTGACACTCTCTGAAAACGTTCGGGTATATGATTTCATCAGAGCCGATGCGCAATATAAATCCATCAAATACACATTTGTGCATGCATGGCTTCTTGGGAGAAAGTCTTTCATCGAGGTCACGCACCCGGAAGACACTTCCTTTACATTCTACGAACCTGTTGTGGCGGATAAATATGTTGCCGCCCACCGGATAGAGTTTTCATTCCCAGGCCTGTTTGATATTGGCGCCCAGGAAATGGTGGTCTACAGCAACAGGGCTCCCGACCTTGCCTACTTGAATCCGCTCAACGTCATCGAATCTGCCCAACGCTCACGTGAGGAACGTGACAATGTGTTCTGGGGATTTGACATTCAGACACATTTCATCCGCGGGGTGGAATTCACAGGATCGGTGTTACTCGATGATATCCATTTCGGCAGAGCATTTGCCAATTCGTGGGTGAATCGCTACGCCGTGCAGGCCGGCGTAATGCTTGCCGATCCGCTCGGTATTGACAACACCAGCTTCATGATGGAGTATACACGCGTTGAGCCATTCGTGTTCTCCCACAACCGTTCACGGGATAATGATTTCGGCAGTCTCGGGCAGCCGCTCGGTCCATGGATCGGTCCGAATGCCGACTCGTGGTTTTTTCGGGCCGACTATTTTCCCGAACGGAACCTTGCTTTCTCCGTCCGTGTTAGTCTCTCCAGACAAGGGGAGAACGTCTTTGATAGCACTGGAACCCTCATCTACAATGCGGGCGGGAATATTCTTCTACCTCATCGTGATCAGGATCCTCTCACCAAGTCGTTTCTGAGCGGGACACTCATCAAGTCACGACGTGTTGAATTCATCGGATTGTTCGAGTTGATCAATCAACTATGGCTGGAGGGGCGCTATGCTTACGAAGCAGAGGAGAATGCCACCCTGCCGTCAACAACGAACAACCACAATATTAATTTCCAGGTGAGGATGGAGCTATAACCTGTTGATTATTACTTCAATCAGAATATCTTGTTCTACATTCGACGCACGAACCTATTTCATCCACCCAACATCATATCGGAGTTCACCATGTCATTGAAAATCGGAGACAAAGCCGCTGACTTTACATTGTTTGATACAGAGAAGAAGCAGCGTTCGCTGAAAGAGTTTCTCGGGAAGACGACCGTTATCGCGTTTTATCCGGGAGCATTTTCCGGTGTATGTACCAAGGAGATGTGTGCGCTCAGAGATTGGACTGCAATGCTTGGTTCGCTCAACGCGCAGGTTGTTGCCATCAGCATCGACTCACCGCTTGTGAACAAGGCGTTTGCCGAGCAGAACAAGTTGACCTTCCCCGTTCTCTGCGACTATACAAAAGAAGTCAGCAAGGTGTGGTGCGGACTCTATGATGGTTTTGCCGGGTTGCCTGGATTGGCTGCAGCAAAGCGTTCCGTGTTTATCCTCGACGCCAGCGGGGTAGTCAAGTATGTCTGGATATCGGAATCCAACCCGGGTGCCGAACCGCCGTATGAAGAGATCAAGACGGCGTTGGGTAGCTTCTAAGTTCTCGAGACGCAAGGAAGAACACTATGGCTGAACTCAAGGTAGGGCAGAAAGCTCCGGCATTCAAGCTTCCCACGGGCGATGGCAAAATCTTGTCGCTCGGTGATTTGAAGGGGAAGAGGGTCGTTCTGTATTTCTACCCGAAGGACGACACGTCCGGGTGTACGAAGGAAGCATGTTCATTCCAGGAGAACATGAGTGCGATCAAGAAGAAGGGTGCCATTGTTGTTGGCGTAAGTCCTGACAGCCCGAAATCGCATGAGAAATTTGCATCGAAGTATGATCTCTCATTTCCACTCATCAGTGATGAGGAAAAAGAGTTGGCAACAACATATGGTGTGTGGAAAGAAAAAAGCATGTATGGGAGAAAGTACATGGGTGTCGAACGTACGACGTTCATCATTGACGAACAGGGGAAGATCAGTCATATCTTTCCCAAAGTGAAAGTCGATGGCCACACAGAAGAGATATTGGAAAGTCTGTAGTTTTTTGTATTTCATGATAACGGGAACAGTGAATGGTCTATGTAACGCGACGGGCAAGCTTCAGTGCGTCACACCGGTTGTATAATCCGGCGTGGAGTGATGAGAAGAATGCGGCTACATTTGGCAAGTGCAACAATCCGAATGGACACGGCCATAACTATGAGATCGAGGTAACCGTTGCCGGAGCTCCACATACGGACACGGGTATGGTGATTGACCTGAAGAAGCTGTCTGATATTATCGAAGCTGAAGTGGTTGACCGTGTCGATCACAAGCACATGAATCTTGATGTCGATTTTCTTCGCGGAATCATACCAACAGCGGAAAACATGGCAATCGCCTTCTGGAAAATCCTGAAACCGAAGATTCATGAAGGACACCTTGTTTCCATCAAACTGTATGAATCTGAAAACAATTTCGTTGAGTACAAAGGAGAATAGATGAACGAGGTGGGCCTGAAGAAAATCGAGGCGCTCGTAACGCAGATGCTGGAGTCCATGGGCGAAGATCCACACCGGGAAGGCTTGCTCCGAACGCCCCAGCGGGTGGCAAAGGCGTACGAATTTTTCACTTCCGGCTATTCCCAGAACGTGAAGGATGCTCTGAACGGCGCGGTGTTCAGTGAGAAATACAACGAGATGGTCATCGTGAAGGATATTGATTTCTACAGTCTCTGCGAACACCATATGTTGCCGTTTTTCGGGCGCGCACATATTGCATACATTCCAAACGGCAAGATCATCGGTCTGAGCAAACTCCCGCGCATTGTTGACATGTTCAGCCGGCGACTGCAGGTGCAGGAACGCTTGACCCAACAAATTGCCGCAACGCTCTACGATGTCCTCAATCCCGATGGCGTCGGTGTGGTGGTGGAAGCGCGACATATGTGCATGATGATGCGCGGTGTGCAGAAACAAAACTCGCTTGCAACCACGAGCGCCATGCTCGGCGTGTTTCGGGATGATGTGAAGACACGGCAGGAATTTCTGTCCCTGATTGAGAATAAGCTTGTGTGATTTTATCGTTCCATTGAACGGTAGATGAAACCTCCCACGACGGGAGGTTTTGTTTTTTATTATCCATGGCACAGTATAGGAGATGGCAATGGGGAAATTACAGAACCAAGTGGCAATTGTCACCGGTGCAGGTCGCGGGATTGGCAAAGCCATTGCTCAATCGCTTGCAGCCGAAGGAGCAACTGTTGTCCTTGCAGCGAGAACTGCCTCCGAGATCGAATTGCTGGCACATGAGATTATATCACAAGGCGCAAATGCTGTTGCCGTCGTTGCGGACGTTACGAATGAGGTCGATGTACACAATCTGGTAAAAGAGACAGTGAAGTCTCTCGGGCGTGTTGATATTCTGGTCAACAATGCAGGCATCGGGGTGTTCAAGAAGGTGATGGAGATGGAAGTTGAAGAATTTGATCGTATGTGGAATGTGAATATGCGTGGAGTATTTCTCGCGACGAAGGCGGTCCTGCCGCACATGACGCAAGCAAAGATGGGTCACATTGTGAATATCAGTTCGCTAGCGGGAAAAAATACGTTTGTTGGCGGGGCAGGGTACGCTGCGACGAAATGGGCGTTGCGCGGTTTTGCAGGCTCACTCATGCTCGAAGTGCGGGACTTGAATATCCGGGTCACGACAATCTTTCCGGGATCTGTGGACACGACCTTCTCGTCCGTGAATCTGAGAGGAAACAAGATACCGCAACCTTCAGATATTGCTGATGCGGTTCTTTTTGTAGTGACTGCACCGGGGAGGACAATGGTGAGCGAAATTGATGTACGACCGACCAATCCAAAATAAAAGAGGCGGAGTTCTGGCACTCCGCCCCGGGTTCTCCATATTACTCGTCACTGTCGCTCTTGTCGTGACGCTTCTGCATATGCCGCTGATGGTCATCCCGACCTCCTCGCTGGCCCCGATGATCCTTGAATACCTTCCGTTGTTCCGGTGTCAGTATCTCGCGGACGGCGAAATGGTGCCTCGATTGTGCGAGACTCATTTCCAACTTGAGACCTGAGATATTGCGGATCGCCGTTTCAATCGCATCCTTGTCGGGATTATCTGTGCGATGTAACGCCTTCAAATCAATTCGTGCTTCCTGGGCTTTCGCACGGAGTTGCACCATTTTCTTCAGGTGGTCTGTCCGTAACTTCTCGACTTTGCTTTCCTGATCTTCTGACAGGTTGAGCTTCTCTTTCATTTCCTGTCGCGGTCGACGGTCTCCTTCATCACGATGACGGAATCCCGGTTGGGAAAAACCCGAAGTCGCGATCATGGAAAGTAGTGCCACGGCGCATACGGCTTTTTTCATCATATCTCCTTCTTCACAGTTGTTGATCTTTTATTCGTCTGTTTGATGCAGGAGTACAGGGAGAGGTTTAACGTGCGGTTGACTTTTCATCCGATTCTTTCTAATTTCATCACGTGTCACATGTGCCATGGAGCTTTTGACTTGCCGAGAATCACCCCTCTGATTGCATCATCATCTTCGAACATTACTCAAGCTGTTCTTATCGTTTCGTTCCTTGTTGTCTGCTCGGGTTGTGTTGTTGGTGATTTCGTTGGTGCGTATTTCAATACATACTACAACGCCCAGAAAGCCTTCACCGAAGCTGAGGATGAGTTGCTTGCGCAGCGTGATCCGAAGGCGGTCGACAGACAGTACCTTGCCCCCTACGTTGTTCCCTCCACCTCAAAAACGAAGTTCACCGCAGTCATTGAAAAATGCTCGAAGCTCCTTCAGTACCATCCTGATTCCAAATTTATCGACGATGCCCTGCTCATGATTGGGAAGTCGTATTACTATCAGAATGACAACCAGGCTGCCGAGCGAAAATTCCGTGAATTGTTGGAACGTTATCCCGACGGGGATCTCGCTCTGGAGGCACGCCTCCTTCTTGCAAATACTCTCTATCGTACCAACAGCAAACAAGCTTCGCAGGTGGCCGCCCTTGAATTGCTTGATCTTGCAGAGCAGAGCGACGAACCTGGGATTCTTGCCAATGCTTCAATGCTTCTTGCCACCATAGAATTCGACAACAAGAACTACATTGCCGCTCGTGAACATTACTCCAGGGCAGCGGATCGGGCTGAAATCCGGGAAGAACGGTTTGCCGCGATAATTCGTGTGGCGGAAATGCATGTGATGGAGAATGAGCATGCCGGCGCGGCTCTGGCATATGCCCAAGCGATCGATTTTTCGTCAACATATGTTGAAGAGAGCCGTGCGCGGATAGGTTATGCACGGATGCAGGGAAAACTCGGCAAATATGATGAGTCGATTGATGAACTTGAAGACCTGCTTTCCAATACGAATGTGCGCGAGTTCCACGGCGAAATTGATTTTGAGATTGCCAATGTGTATCGCGATATGGGCGATACGAGTGCTGCAATCGATCACTACCGTTACGTGGACACTGCGTATGCCCGCACAGAGGCCGCGGCAAAATCGCACTATGAACTCGGGTTGTTGTACGAGCGATCGCTGCTTCAGTACGACTCGGCGAAAGTAACGTACCAACAAGGACGAACCCAACTTACCTCGGCACCGATCACAGTCCTGTTGATTGAGCGTAGCGAGTACATGAATAAATATTTCACCCTTACCGGAGAGATCAAACGACTCGATAGCCTGGCGTACTTGATCCTGAATCCTCCGGATACGGCTGCATTCAACGACAGTCTGCTGGCAAGAAGAGACAGCCTAATGAGCGGAGATACTCTTCGCTCCTCCATGGATTCGCTCCCGACTCTCGATACGTTGTTGCATTACGATAAAGAGCTTGCGGAATCGCCTGAGAGATCTCTTGCTCCTGATTCTTCACTTGCAGTATCTCGTTCTGATTCGACGGCGCCAGTCAGGTGGATACCGATTACAATACCTCTCGATACCGTGAATGCCCGTCTTGCCCAAGCCAAGATAGAACTTGCCGCCCTTTTCTATGCGGGAATTGGAGTTCGTGATTCGTCGGAATATTGGTATTGGAGATTGTTGAACGACCACCCACAGAGTCCTTTTGTACCACGCGCTTTGTACTCACTGGCCCAAGTCCTTGAGCAAGACTCCGGGTCGTCCCGTACGGTTATTGATTCACGGTACAGAAAAATCGTTCTCTTATACCCGGAATCGGAGTTCGCTCCTGCATCGCGACGTATTCTCGGAATACCAGAGCCGGAGAAAGAAGTTGATCAAGCAGATGTCGCGTATTCGCGAGCAGAGCGATTATTGACGGAGGGAGATACGAGGCGAGCAATCTCGGCATTCTCGTCCATCGTTCGAACCTTCCCGCAGTCACCACTCGCCTCCAAAGCGCAATACGCCGTTGCATGGATATATGAGCAGGAAGGCGAACGAACTGACAGTGCTATTTCAAACTATCAACGCCTCGTTGAGTTGTTTCCATCTTCCCAGTATTCGGCTTTGGCGAAGCCGAAACTTGATGCCGTTGAAGCAGCAAAGCAGGCGCAAGCGCAACCGGCAGATAGCGTTTTGCAGAACCCACCTGTTCCAAAGGAGCGTGCCCCTGAACCTCAACCCCAGGAACTAAAGGAGGAACCGGCCGAAGCCCCGATTGAAGATCAGATCCCCAATGACGGGAAGGATGAAGATTCGCCTCCGCCTGACGAGGTTCCTCCTTCAGATGAGGTTCCACCACCGCCACAGATGCCTTGATGCTTCAATCAGTCTGCCCGATCGAGTATGTTACGGAAGTCGCCGAGAATGTCTTCATCCTTGGATGTACTTCCGAGGCGATAAGCACGACAATTCTTCCCGGCCAATTTGTTAACATCAGGATTAGTGCGGGTACAGAACCTTTGTTGCGGCGACCGTTCAGTGTCTACCGCACTGAGGGCAGCACGCTGGAGATTATCTTCAATGTGGTAGGAAAAGGGACAACGTCACTTCAGCATAAACGTCGGGGTGAAACGCTCGATGTGCTCGGACCGCTCGGTGTGCCATTCAGCCTTTCCAACGCCGACTTCGAAACCGCAATTCTCGTCGGAGGCGGACTTGGAGTCGCACCCCTACCACTTACGACACTGGCCTTAAAGCGCTTACGGAAGAACATCGTCACCATTCTCGGGGCCCGCTCCAAGAAGCAAATCGTGACAACGCATCTCGATAATATTCATATTGCAACGGATGATGGAAGTCTTGGTAAAAAAGGGAATGCAGTTGAATTACTGACTGATCTGTTGAATGCAGGCTCGTATACAAAACCGATGGTATTCGGATGTGGCCCCACTGCGATGCTGCGCGCGCTTGCTTCGTCAACACAATCCCGTTCCATTCCTTGCGAGGTTTCCCTTGAAGGCCCCATGGGCTGTGGATTTGGAATTTGTCAGGGTTGTCCGGTGGAACTTGTTGGCCCGGAAAAGAAATATGCCCTCATGTGCAAAGACGGCCCCACATTCAATGTGAGCCGTATTGTGATTTGATCGACCAATGAAAACATCATTCCATATCGGTGAGACGGAATTCAAGAACCGCGTGTTTGTCGCATCGGGAACCTATGGATATGGTGATGACACGGTCGGGCTTGCTGACGTGAGTAAACTCGGTGGTGTGATTACGAAGTCGCTTTCGATGAAACCGAGGGCTGGCAATCCACCGGTCCGAATTGTGGAAACACCGAGCGGCATGCTCAATTCCATCGGCCTGGCAAATATCGGCGTGCAGACGTTTATTGCTGAGAAACTGCCGTTCCTGCGAACCCTTGATACTTCTGTTGTTGCGAATATCGCAGCGAGCACCGTTGATGAATACTGTGCCGTGGTGGACGTTCTGGAGATGGAGACAGGGATTGATGCGTACGAGATCAATGTCTCTTGTCCGAATGTCAAGGAAGGGGGACTGAGTTTTGGGACAAATAGCGAACTGACAGCGGAGATCACGCGCCGTGTTCGATCAAGAACACGCAAACCGTTGATTATCAAGCTCACTCCGAATGTAACCCATATTTCGGAGTTTGCCCGCGCAGTGGAAGGTGCGGGTGCCGATGCCATCTCGGTGATCAACACGCTCATCGGTATGGCGGTGAATGTGTGGACGAGGAAACCGATGCTCGCAACAGTTACCGGGGGACTCTCCGGTCCGGCAATCAAACCGATAGCTCTTGCAAAAGTGTATGAGGCATCGCGCGCAGTGAAGATTCCTGTGATTGGGATCGGGGGAATCATGAACGCGACGGATGCTCTGGAGTTTCTTCTGGTTGGGGCAACT